>NZ_JAWIRW010000002.1:0-358026 GCF_036319985.1 Stenotrophomonas sp. SMYL89
CGACGTTAAGGTGCGGGATGGGGATCGCTCGGCTCGTCTGTCGGCTGGTACCCGCAGATATCATGTTGACGGTCCCTCCACCCTGGCTCCTACATACCTCGTAGGAGCCGGGAGGAACATACAAGCCCATGCTCGGCTGGCCGGACAGCAGCCGAGCATGGGCTCGGCTCTACAGATGAAGCTTCAAGCGCTCTCGTGCGCGGCCACCGCGTCCATCACCCGCGCCGAATACACCAGCGCAGCACCGGCATTGAGCGACACCGCCACACCGAGCGCCTCGGCGATTTCCTCGCGGCTGGCGCCGTGCTTCAGCGCGGCATCCACGTGCACGGTGATGCAACCGTCGCAGCGGGTGGTGACCGCCACCGCCAGCGCGATCAGCTCGCGGGTCTTCGCATCGAGGTGGTTGGTCTGGGCACCGGCATTGGCCAGCATGGCGTAGCCCTTCACCGTATCCGGCGAGAGCTTGCCGATCTCGCCGATGCGGCCCTTCAGTTCCTTGCGATAGGCATTCCAGTCGAGCATGGGGTGACTCCTGTGAAAGGAGCCCCACGCTACCACCGGGAATGTTGCGCCGATGCCTGCACTGGCGCGCCACACCGTTGCAGCCACACAGGGTCGTGCCGGCCGCTGGCCGGCCCCCTTGTTCAGCGGTTGCGCAGCGCGTGCACCGCCGGTGCCACCTGGGCCTGACGGCCCAGCTCCAGGCCGACCTGGTCCAGTGCATCGGCCAGCGCGGCGGCATCATCATCGCGCAACGTGGCGTGACCGACCTTGCGACCTTCGCGCGACTCCTTGCCGTAGTCGTGCCAATGGCCGCTGGCCTGGCCCAGCACCGGCGCCGGGTCGGGCATCGCGCCCAGCCAGTTCAGCATGCAGGCATGGCCGAGCATGCGGGTGCTGCCCAGCGGCAGGCCCAGCACGGCACGCAGGTGGTTCTCGAACTGCGAGGTCTCGCTGCCTTCGATGGTCCAGTGGCCGGAGTTGTGCACGCGCGGCGCCATCTCGTTGGCCAGCAGTTCGCCATCGCGGCAGAACAGCTCCAGGGCGAACACGCCGACGTACTGCAGGTGCTCGGCAACGCGGCGGGCATAGCCGATCGCGGCCTGCCGCTCGGCATCGGACAGCACGGCCGGGGCCACGCTGGCCGACAGCACGCCGTCGACATGCCAGTTGCCGGTGACCGGCCAGGCCTCGAAGCTGCCATCGCGGCCACGCACGGCGACCACGCTGACCTCGCGCTGGAACGCCACGAAGCCTTCCAGGATCAGGCCGGTACGCTCGACCTGCGCACCCAGTGCATCCCACGCGGCGTCGATGTCGGCCTCGCTGCGCAGGCGGAACTGGCCCTTGCCGTCGTAACCCAGGCGGCGGGTCTTGAGGATGCACGGCAGGCCGAACTCGGCCGCCTTCGCAGCCAGCTCGTCACGGCTGCGGATATCGGCAAAGGCCGGCAGCGGGATGCCCAACTGCTGGAACAGGGTCTTCTCGCTCAACCGGTCCTGGGCCACCGCCAGCGCGGCCGGCGGCGGATAGACCGGCACGCGGTCGGCCAGGAACTGCGCGCTGTCAGCGGGCACGTTCTCGAAATCGAAGGTGACCACGTCGACCTTGGCAGCGAACTCCGCCAGCGCCTGGCGGTCGTCGAAGGCACCCACGGTGAGCGGCGCCAGCGGGCCGCTGCAGGCGTCGGCCGCCGGGTCGTACAACTGGAAGCGCAGCCCCAGCGGCGCACCGGCCAGGACCATCATGCGGGCGAGCTGGCCGCCGCCCAGGATGCCGACGGTCAGGCTCATTGGCGCGGATCGTCGTGGGCCATCACGTCTTCGGTCTGGCGTGCACGGAAGGCGTCAAGCGCCTGGCCGATCGCCGGCTGGTCGATGGCCAGCATCGCGGCGGCGAACAGCGCGGCGTTGGACGCGCCGGCATTGCCGATGGCGAAGGTGGCGACCGGGATGCCGGCCGGCATCTGCACGATCGACAGCAGCGAGTCCATGCCGTTGAGGGCCTTGGACTGCGCCGGCACGCCCAGCACCGGCACCGCGGTCTTGGCGGCGATCATGCCCGGCAGGTGGGCGGCCCCGCCGGCACCGGCGATGATCGCGCGCAGGCCACGCGGGCCCGCCTGCTCGGCGTAACTGAACAACACATCCGGCGTCCGATGCGCGGACACCACCTTCACTTCGAACGGAACACCCAGGGCTTCAAGCTTCTGGGCGGCGTGCTGCATGGTTTCCCAGTCGGAACGGGAACCCATGACGATGCCGACAAGCGGCGCGATCGGGTTGGGGGTCATTGGCCGTCACCTGCCTTAAAGACGTATTCTAGCCATCTTCCACGCAAGACGAAGAACCATGGATCGCAAGCTGCTCGACCTGCTGGTGTCGCCGGACACCCGCCAGCCCCTGTCCCTGCTGGATGGCAAGGGCCTGGAAGCCCTCAACAAGGCCATTTCCGCCGGTGCGGTGAACAAGGCCGATGGCAACCCGCTGGCGCAGCCGCTGCGCGAAGCGCTGGTCACCCGTGACCGCAAGCAGGTGTTCCGCGTCGACGACGGCATTCCGGTGCTGCTGGCCGAGGAAGCCATTCCCACCGCCCAGATCACCGACTTCCCGGCCGCATGAGCGCGCTGCCGACGCCGGATGCGGCCGTTGTCGCCGCCGATGTCGCGCGTGCGCTGGCCGAGGACCTGGGCAGCGGCGACGTCACCGCTGCGCTGCTGCCCGACCAGGCCGACAGCGCTTACCTGCTGTGCAAGCAGGACGGAGTGATCGCCGGCCGCCCCTGGTTCGACGCCACTCACCGCGCGCTCGACCCGGACGTGCGCATCGAATGGCGCGTCTCCGAAGGTGACGCGGTCACCGCCGGCACCGTGCTGGCCCTGCTGCACGGCCGCAGCCGCAGCCTGGTCAGTGCCGAGCGCACCTCACTGAACTTCCTGCAGACGCTGTCTGGCACCGCCACCACCACGGCCCGCTACGTGGCCGCCGTGGCCGGTACCGGTACGCGCATCCTCGACACCCGCAAGACCCTGCCCGGCCTGCGCCTGGCACAGAAGTACGCCGTGCGCTGTGGCGGCGGCGAGAACCACCGCTTCGGTCTGTACGACACGGTGATGCTGAAGGAAAACCACATCCGTGCCGCCGGTTCGCTGGCCGCGGCCGTGGCCGCCGCACGCCGGCAATGGCCTGGGCTGCCGCTGGTGGTCGAGGTCGAGGATCTGGCGCAGCTGCGCCAGGCACTGGAAACCGGTTGCGAACGCATCCTGCTGGATGACTTCAGCCCCGACCTGCGCCGCGAGGCGGTGCGCATCACGGCGGGCCGCATCCCGCTGGAGGTCTCCGGCAGCGTGGGACTGGGGGGCCTGCGCTCGATCGCCGAAGACGGCGTGGACTGCATCTCCATCGGTGGCCTGACCAAGCACGTGCAGGCCATCGATCTGTCGCTGAAGCTGGGCCCGCCGCCGGGTTGAGGCCTACGTGACCTTGTAGAGCCGAGCCCACGCTCGGCTGCCTCTCGATCTGCAGCGAGCCCCGCACGCGATGAGCCGAGCACAGGCTCGGCTCTACAGGATCCGGGGCACCTTCACGGCTCGGCTACGCCAGCCTCTGCGACGCTGCGGCCATCCCCCACAGGAGCCGCGCATGCGCCGGATGCTCTTGCCTGCCTGCCTGCTGCTGGCCGCGGCGCCGCTGTCCGCGGCGGCCGCCGAAGCCTGCGATGTGCCACCGCGCTTCGGCCTCAGCCCCTTGGCCGTGGCCATCCGCAACACCGCCTGCAACGAGCACCGGTTGTGGTTCCGGCCCTTCATCGATCGTGATGGCCGCGCCGCCAGCCTCAGCGTCACCGAGGCCGAAAGCGATCACCTGGCCGACAATGGACTGATCGCCTGGCAGCGCGTGGCCGGCTACTGGCGCAACAGCGGCACGCTCAATGCGATGGGCAGCATCGCGGGGGCCAGCAGCTGCCTGGCCCCGTTGGGCACGCGCTACACCGACAGTGACTGCCGGGCGTTCCTGATCGACAACCCTTGGTCGGCTGCCTTCATTTCCTGGGTGATGGTGCGCGCCGGTGTTCCGGGCTTCAACACCTCGCCACGCCATATCGACTACATCCGCGCGGCCTACCAGGGCGGCCCATCGGGCGTACCTTACCGGCTGGTCGACCCCGCCACCGCCAAGCCCGCGCCCGGCGACCTGCTGTGCTTCCTGCGTGACCGCAGTACCACGCTCAGCTACAGCGGGCTGGTACAGGCGCTGGGCAATGGCTCGGTGGGCCACTGGAAATCGCATTGCGAAGTGGTGGTGGCGGCCAACCTCGGCGGCGACCAGACGCTGTACCTGGTGGGTGGCAACGTGATGAACACGGTGGCGATGCGGTTGCTGCAGCTTGATCGTACCGGGTTGATCAAACTGCCACCGGCGCGCGAACGCAACAGCACGGGCATTGACCCCAGCTGCACCCCGGGGCGTGAGGAAGAATGCAGTTTCAACCGCCAGGACTGGGCCGCCCTGCTGCAGCTGACTGCAACCTCACCGCTGGTGATGCCCTCGCCCACTGCCGCGCCGATACAACCCACGCCGGTGTCGCAACCGACCAGCGCGCCCGCACAGCCGGTGACGGACGAACCCCGACCGACACGCTGATGCCGGCGCTTGATCCAGCGCGCGTTCGCCGCCATCTTTGCGGGATCGACCTCTGACGGCTGACGCCATGCCCACCCTGCTGCTGTTGCTGATTGCCGGCGGAATCATCTACTTCTTCTGGAACGCTGCGCGTTCGGCCGCCGAGCGCGCCGTCGAGCTGGGTCGCAACGCCTGCCGCGCCGCCGATGTGCAATGGCTGGACCAGGCGGTGCACGCCACCGGCCTGCGCCTGTCGCGCGGCGAAGATGGCCGGCTCGGCTTCGAGCGCACCTTCAAGTTCGAGTATTCCTACGATGGCATCGACCGCCATGTCGGTCGCATGGTGCTGCGTGGCGACCAGCTGATCTCGTTCACCGGCCCGGGGGCGGCGCGGATCAGCCAGATCCGGCCGGATGTGGAGGATGCCGAGGATGTGTAGGGGCTTGGGGTGCCGACCAACGGTCGGCACGCACCGGTGAATCCAGCAAAGAAAAACGCCGCCCATCGGGGCGGCGTCGGAAACATCATTTGACGACGCGCAGGTTCGGGCGTCCCTTGGGCGGCGGACTGGCCGGCGGCGTATCGTCCGGCGGCGTACCTTCATCGTGCAGCAGTTCATCGCTGGTCGGAGCGGTATCGTTGCCCGGAATATCGTCCGGCAGCGCCATTCCCTGCCCGGTCTCGCGCGCGTAGACGGCCAGCACGGCGCTGATCGGTACCTGCACCGGATAGCTGGTGCCGGAGAAGCGCGCCGAGAAGCTCACCATCTCGTTGTCGATCATCAGCCGTACGACGGCACGTTCGGCGATGTTGAGCACGACCCGGCCATCCTTGACCGCCGAAGGCGGGACCTGCACGCCGGGAACGCCGGCGTCGACCAGGATGTGCGGGGTCAGCTGGTTGTCGTTGATCCATTCCACCAGCGCCCGCAGCAGGTACGGGCGGTGGCTGGTCATGTGGAAGAAGTCTTCGGTCATGCGTGAAGTGTACGCGCCCGGCGCCCCGCCGGGGCGGATCGCCTGCACGCCGGTCGGCGTGCAGACGGGTAACGCATGCCAGGATCAGACCGGCAGATCGCGCAGTTTCTTTTCCTGCTCGGTCAGGCTGCGGACGAAGCCGGGGTGGCGGAAGATGCGGTTGCCATAATCCTCGATCGCCTTGCCGTCCTTCGGCAGCGGTACATCCAGCGACTGCAGGCGCCAGATGATCGGCGCCATCGCGCAGTCGGCCAGGCTCATTTCCGGGTTGAGGAAGAATTTGCTGGCCTTGAACAGCGGCAGCGAGGCGGTCAGCAGTTCCTTCAGGCGCTTGCGCCCGGCCTCGGCCTGGGTCTTGTTGCCCAGCTGGATGGCCTGCACCTGCGGCACCCAGTCGTGCTCGATGCGCAGCATCGCCAGGCGGATGCGCGCGCGCGAGAGCGGATCGACCGGCATCAGTGGCGGATGCGGATAACGCTCATCCAGGTACTCGCTGACCACCGATGCGGCGTACAGCACCAGCTCGCGCTCGACCAGGGTCGGCACCGAATGGTACGGATTGAGGTCGATCAGGTCTTCAGGCGGGTTCTGCGGATCGACCGGAACGAAGTCGAACGTGACCCCCTTGGCCGCCAGCACCAGGCGTACACGGTGGCACAGTACATCGTCGTTCGAGGAAAACAGCGTCAGTGTATTGCGCATGCGTACGCTCGCCGCCATCAAAGGCTCTCCCACGACAGGAGACCGCCTGCCGCATCGGCGCCGCCGGCACCGTGCCAGCGATCGACTCCTCCCCGAGTGTGCAACCGACCATCACAAAAGCCAATAGGCCCGTGCGATGGCCGGCGGCAGAATCAGTGAACGTCCTTCCAGTATTCCTTCTTCAGCAGGTACAGCAGGAAGGTCAGCAGGGCCAGGAACAGGATCACCCACACGCCCAGCTGCTGGCGCTTGAGCGCGGCCGGTTCACCGGCGTATTCGAGGAAGTTGGTGATGTCCCGCACGGCCTGATCGTACTGCCCGGCATCGACCGACCCGGGCGTTTCGATTTTCAGGCCGGTCACCGGCGGGTCCATGCCGGGCGCTTCCGCCTTGCCGTGCACCGCATGCTGCAGGCCCTGCATCTCCCACAGCGGGTTGGGCATGGACGCGTTGGCGAACAGCGCGTTGTTCCAGCCCAGCGGCCGGCTGCTGTCCAGGTAGAACGACTTGAGGTAGGTGTAGACCCAGTCGCTGCCGCGTACGCGCGAAATCAGGCTGAGGTCCGGGGGCATCTTGCCGAACCACTTCTCGGCGTTCTCCTTGGGCATCGCCACCGGGATCGGGTCACCGATCGCCGAGCCGGTGAAGTTGAGGTTGTTCATCACCTCCTCTTCGGTCAGGCCCAGGTCCTGCGCCATCCGCGAATAGCGCAGGTACTTCAGCGCGTGGCAGCCGGAGCAATAGTTCATGTAGAGCTGCGCGCCGCGCTGCAGCGAGGCCCGGTCACCCAGGTCGTTGCCGGCCTGCAGCAGCTTGGTGCCACCTTCGGCGGCGGAGGCCAGGAAACTGCCCAGCATCAGGGCGGCCATCAGGGCCAGCCGGACCATCCAGCGATCAGTCATGGGTGGTCACCCTCTCCGGTACCGGCTTGGTCTTGTCCAACCGTGTCCATAGCGGCATGGTGATGAAGAACGCGAAGTACAGGAAGGTCAGCACCCGCCCGATGTAGGTCTCGTGCACGTCGGTGCCCGGACCGGAGCCGATCACGCCCAGCCACACGAAGCACACCGCCAGCACGCCCAGCATCACCTTCGAGATCCAGCCGCGGTAGCGCACCGACTTCACCCGCGCCTTGTCCAGCCACGGCACCAGGAACAGGATCGCGATGGCCGAGAACATCACCAGCACGCCGCCCAGCTTGTTCGGCACCACCCGCAACATCGCGTAGTACGGCGTGTAGTACCAGACTGGCTTGATGTGTTCCGGGGTCACCAAGCGGTTGGCCTCGGTGAAGTTGTCGTGCTCCAGGAACAGGCCACCGAAACCGGGCGCGAAGAAGATGATGAAGGCGGCGATGATCAGCAGGAAGCCGGCGCCGACGCCATCCTTGAGCGTGTAGTACGGGTGGAACGGAATGCCGTCGGCCGGCGCGTTCGGCGACCAGCGGTTGCCCTTCGGCCCCTTCTTGATCTCCACGCCATCGGGATTGTTCGAACCCACTTCGTGCAGCGCGCCCAGGTGCAGTACCACCAGCAGCAACAGCACCAGCGGCAATGCGATGACATGCAGCGCGAAGAAGCGGTTGAGCGTGGCGTCACTGGGCAGGTAATCGCCCATGATCCATTCGGTCAGTCCGTTGCCGATCACCGGTATCGCGCCGAACAGCGAGATGATCACCTTGGCGCCCCAGAACGACATCTGGCCCCACGGCAGCACGTAGCCCATGAAGGCTTCGGCCATCAGCACCAGGTAGATCAGCATGCCCAGGATCCACACCAGTTCGCGCGGCTTCTGGTAACTGCCGTACAGCAGGCCGCGGAACATGTGCAGGTAGACCACGATGAAGAACAGCGAGGCCCCGGTGGAGTGCATGTAGCGGATCAGCCAGCCCCACTCCACGTCCCGCATGATGTATTCGATGGAACCGAACGCCTCGGCGGCGTTGGTCTTGTAGTGCATCGTCAGGAAGATGCCGGTGACGATCTGGTTGACCAGCACCAGCAGCGCCAGCGAACCGAAGTAGTACCAGATGTTGAAGTTCTTCGGCGCATAGTACTCGCTGACGTGCTTGCGGTAGACCGGCATCAGGCCGGGCGCGCGGGCGTTGACCCAGTCGGCCACGCCGCTGGCGGTACGGCTGAGGATATTGGCCATCAGGCTGCCCCCTGCGGATCGACACCGATGATGATGGTGTTGTCGTCCTGGTAGTGGTGCGCGGGCACCTTCAGGTTGATCGGCGCCGGCACGTCCTTGAAGACGCGCCCGGACATGTCGAAGCGCGACTTGTGGCAGGGGCAGAAGTAGCCGCCCTTCCACTGCGGGTCGTAGGGTTCAGGCCGGATCTCGGCGACCATTTCCGGCGAGCAGCCCAGGTGCGTGCACAGGCCGACCAGCACGGAGATGTCCGGCTTGATCGAGCGCAGCTCGGGATTCTGCTTGAGCACGTAGTCCGGCTGTTGGTCCTTCTCGCCGGACTCGGGGTCCTTGAGACGGCCATCCAGCCCGTGCAACGCTTCGAGGATCGCCTTGGACCGTTTGACGATCCAGATCGGCTGGCCACGCCATTCCACTATCAGGCGTTGGCCTTCCTGCAGGGCGCTGATGTCGGCCACCACCGGTGCGCCGGCAAGCTTGGCGCGGGCACTGGGGTTCCAGGATTTTATGAAAGGAACTGCGGTGAATCCGACGCCGACGGCGCCCACCACGGCTGTGGTGGCAGAAAGAAAACGCCGACGTCCGGTGTTGACTGGATCGTGTACCCCATCGTTGGCCATCCGGCACTCCGATATTGATTAGGTAGCTTTAAGGCTGCCAGCGGATCCGGTGGGGGCCAGAGCCGCATTGAATCTTGGGCGAGTGTAGCGGAACCGTCGCGCGCCACACAACGCACTGCAACAACATTGAATTACGGGGTTGCCGGCCAGCGGCCGGCACTACCGGCTGCTTGCCGCTTCGCTCGCCAGGCATGGCCTGGCGCTATTGCTTGCTCAATGCGGTGCGGTAACGTTCGGCCAGCTGCCCGACCCGGCGCACGTAGTACTGCGTCTCGCTGTAGGGCGGCACGCCGCCGTGGCGGTCGACCGCGCCCTCGCCTGCGTTGTAGCCGGCCGCGGCCAGGGTCAGGTCGCCATTGAAGCGCTTCAGCAACCACGCAAGATACTGCACGCCGCCGCGGATGTTCTGCCCGGCGTCGTAGGAATCACTGACCCCGAAGCGCGCGGCGGTCGGCGGCATCAGCTGCATCAGGCCCTGTGCACCGGCACGGCTGAGCGCGGTCGGATTGTAGGCCGACTCGGCATGGATGATGGCGCGCACCACCGCCTCTTCCACGCCGAACTCGCGCGCAGCCGACGTGATCTCGGCCTGGAAGGCCGAGGTGTTCAGCCGCACCGTGCCGAAGTCCACGCGCGGGTTGACCCCGCAGGCGTAGCAGCGCTCGATGAAGCTGTAGCGGATGGTCCGCACCGGGCCAAGATTGGCCACTTGCCTCGGGCGCGCACTGGTGTAGTGCCGCACGCCGTCCTTCATGAAGGAATAGACCTGGCCACTGACCATGCGCCCGGCACGCGAGGGCGTCGGTGCGGCGACGGGGGCTGGCGCAGCCGGCGTCGGTGCGACCTGGGGGGGCGCAGCGGCGCTGGCCGCCACGGCAACCGGATTGCGTTCGATGCTGGCCACGGTGGTCGGCGCAGGCTTCGGTGCAGCCACCACCGCGCGCGGCGCCGGGCGGGTATCGCGGCTATAGCTGATGGTGCTGCAGCGCGCGCCGGCCACCCGCTTGCTCACATAACTGGTGACGCCGTCAGCGCCCTGGCACTTGTACAGGGTTCCAGCGCTGGCCGGCGCAGCGGTCAGCGCAGCGATGATAATCGCCGTTGTCCCCAGTATCCCCTTCATGGCGGCGAGTGTCCCAGCTTCGCCGGGGCTTGCCAAGCGATGTGGCTCAGCCTGTGACCGGCGGCACAGCCAGCAGCTGGCCGAGGCCCGCCAGGCGCTGTGCCAGTTCGTCGCGCAGACCTGGCGGGGTGGTCCAAAGCGCCACCGGTATGCGGTCCAGGCTGAGGATCTGCGCCAGCATCATGCCGCGGCTCTCGGCCCCCATCCGCAGCAGGCAGTGGTCGGAGCCATCCGCTTCCAGTACGCCACACCACGGCGGGATGCGGCCTTCCAGCTCGGAATGGCTGCCGGCCAGGCGGAGGATGGCCTGCAGCGCGAACGGCGCCTGGCTGACCGCCTGCCGCACCATCACGTCTGGAGGCGCCGGCGTGCGCCGATGCAGGCCTGGCTCGGTGCACTCGCGCACCGCGCCCATCCGGTCCACGCGCAGGGTGCGCCAGTCCTGGCGCCCCAGGTCCCAGGCCAGCAGGTACCAGCGCCGTCCATAGTTGACCAGGTGCTGCGCCTCGACCTCGCGCTGGGTAACCGCGTCCTGCGCGCTGCGGTACTCGAAGGCCAGCCGCGAGGCCTGCCGGCAGTGCTGGGCCAGCCGGCCGAGCAGGCGTGCATCTGTGGCGGGCAGATCGGACAGGGTGGCGGTGGCCGCATGCACTTCGCCTGCCTGCTGTCGACGGCGGGTCGGCACCAGCGGGTCGAGCTTGGACAGCAGGCCGCGCGCGGTGTCATCGATGCCGGCGACAGTGGCCGAGGCCGCACGCAGGGCAATGGCCAGCGTGGTGGCTTCCTCCTCGTCCAGCAGCATCGGCAGCACCGGCGCACCGGCCCCGAGCTGATAGCCGCCGCCGACCCCGGCCGAGGCCTGCACCGGGTAGCCGAGTTCGCGCAGGCGCTCAATGTCGCGGCGGATGCTGCGCCGGTCCACGCCCATGCGTTCGGCCAGTTCGGCCCCCGACCACTGGCGGCGGGCCTGCAACAGGGCGATCAGGCGCAGCAGGCGATGGGCGGTATGGCGCATGAAGGATCGAGGACAGAAGTCGTCCGCAATAGTGCCCCAGGATGAGCGCCAGTTCACCACCCACTGCAAGGAGCACTGCCATGACCTCACGCCAGATCACCCTGTACCACGCCGCCCGTTCGCGCTCGAGCGGCGCGGTGGCCCTGCTCGAAGCACTCGGTGCCGACTACCGCATGCAGGTGCTGGACCTGAAGGCCGGCGCCAACCTGGCCCCGGCCTACCTGGCGATCAACCCGATGGGCAAGGTGCCGGCCATCGTCCACAACGGTGCGCTGGTGACCGAACAGGTGGCGATCTACCTGTATCTGGCCGACCTGTACCCGGAAGCGGGGCTGGCGCCGCCGATCGGTGATGCCCTGCGCGGCCCCTACCTGCGCTGGATGGCGTTCTATGGCGCCTGTTTCGAGCCGGCGATGATCGACAAGGCGATGCATCGCGAGCCGCCTCCGCGCCTGATGTCGCCCTACAACGACGCCGAGACGGTGCTGCAGGTGATCGAGGCCCAGCTGGCGCAAGGCCCGTACCTGCTCGGCGAGACCATGAGCGCCGCCGACGTGCTGTGGGGCAATGCGCTGGCCTGGACCACCGCCTTCGGCCTGGTGCAGCCGGCGCCGGCAACGGCCGACTACATCGCCCGGATGAGCGCGATGACCGCCTTCGACCGGTCGCGGCAGATCGATGCGGAGCTGGCGGCGGCGTAAGCAGCGCCCCCTTGTAGAGCCGAGCCCACGCTCGGCTGCTCCTCCGCCTTGCCAAAGGCAGCCGAGCGTGGGCGCGGCTCTACAGTGATGGGCCCCCCGGGCCTGGGCGCCGCCCCTTCCCCCCCCCCCCCCCCGCCGGCGCGCCCCCCCCGCGTTGAAACCGCCAGCCGAGCGTGGGCTCGGCTCTACAGTGATGGCCACGCCGGGCATGGGCTCGGCTGCTTGAACGCGGCGCACGCCCCGGGATGCGGGTAGAATTGCCCGCTTTCCCGCCACCCGAATGGATTAAGCGCCATGACCGGGACGCCAGACGTCTTTCCGCCCGCCACGCCGGGCGGTACCCCGCTCGTTGCCCTGCCCGCCGGTCCGCGCAAGCCCGACCAGGTGAAAGGCAAGCTGTACATCAAGACCCACGGTTGCCAGATGAACGAGTACGACTCGGCCAAGATGGCCGACGTGCTTGCCGCCAGCGATGGCCTGGAACTGACCGACAGCCCGGACGACGCCGACGTCATCCTGGTCAACACCTGCTCCATCCGCGAAAAAGCGCAGGAGAAGGTGTTCAGCCAGCTGGGCGTGTGGAAGGGCCTGAAGAACAAGGGCCGCGAGGTCATCATCGGCGTGGGCGGCTGCGTCGCCTCGCAGGAAGGCGAAGCGATCATCAAGCGCGCGCCGTTCGTCGACCTGGTGTTCGGCCCGCAGACCCTGCATCGCCTGCCGGAACTGATCCGCGCCCGTCGCGAGCAGAAGCGCCCGCAGGTGGACATCAGCTTCCCCGAGATCGAGAAGTTCGACCGACTGCCGGAGCCGCGCGCTGAAGGTGCTTCGGCGTTCGTGTCGATCATGGAAGGCTGCTCGAAGTACTGCTCGTTCTGCGTGGTGCCCTACACCCGCGGCACCGAAGTCAGCCGCCCGTTCGAGGACGTGGTGGTGGAAGTGGCCCAGCTGGCCGCGCAGGGCGTGCGCGAGATCAACCTGCTCGGCCAGAACGTCAATGCCTATCGCGGCCCCTATGGTGATGGCGAGTTCGCCGACCTCGGCCTGCTGATCCGTACCATCGCCGAGATCGACGGCGTCGGCCGCATCCGCTTCACCACCTCGCACCCGCTGGAGTTCAGCGATTCGCTGATCGATGCGTTCCGCGACGTGCCGCAGCTGGCCAACTTCCTGCACCTGCCGGTACAGGCCGGCAGCGACCGCGTGCTGTCGGCGATGAAGCGTGGCTACACCGCGCTGGAATTCAAGTCGAAGATCCGCAAGCTGCGCGCGGTGCGTCCGGACATCTCGATCAGCTCGGACTTCATCGTCGGCTTCCCCGGCGAGACCGATGCCGATTTCGAGAAGACCATGAAGCTGATCGAGGACATCGGCTTCGACCACAGCTTCTCCTTCATCTATTCGCGCCGCCCGGGCACCCCGGCGGCCGACCTGGAGGACACGATCAGCGATGCCGAAAAGCACGCGCGCCTGTCGCGGCTGCAGGAACGCATCAATGCACACGCCGCGAGCATCTCCGAGAAGATGGTCGGCACCGTGCAGACCGTGCTGGTGGAAGGCCCCTCGCGCAAGAACCCGAACGAGCTGACCGGCAAGACCGAGAACATGCGCTCGGTCAACTTCCCGGCGCCGCCGCGGCTGATCGGCCAGTTCGTGGATGTGGTGATCACCGAAGCACTGACCAATTCGCTGCGCGCGCGGGTGGTGGCGGAGTAAATCCAGGGGTCGGATCCTCGAATGGGGCTCCGACGCGCCGGCCCGATCAATGGGGTCGGATCCCCTGCAGGGATCCGACCCCTGGCCTCAATCCAGGCGCTTGCGGAAACGCAGGATCGCCAGCGTCATCATCACCACGATGAAGGCCAGCAGTGCCAGTGCGTCGTGCCACAGCTCCCACAGCGAGGCGCCGCGCAGCATGATGCCGCGCACCAGCCGCAGGAAGTGGGTCAGCGGCAGCACTTCGGCCAGCCACTGGACCGGCCGTGGCATGCCGGCGAACGGGAACATGAAGCCGGACAGCAGGATCGACGGCAGGAACAGGAACAACGTCATCTGCATCGCCTGGAACTGCGAGCGCGCGCGCGTGGAGATCAGCAGGCCCAGCGCGAGGTTGGCCAGCACCAGCAGCACCGCGGCCAGGTAGATGTCCAGCAGGCTGCCGCGGATCGGCACCTGGAACAGCCAGGTGCCCAGCACCAGCACCAGCGTGGTCTGCAGCAGGCCAATGGCCGCATAGGGCAGCACCTTGCCCACCATCAGTTCGCTGCGCGATACCGGCGTGGCGATCAGCAGCTCCATGTTGCCGCGCTCGCGTTCGCGCACCACCGCCACCGCCGTGAACATCACCAGGGTCATGGTCAGGATCACCCCGATCAACCCCGGCACGATGTTCACCGCCGAGCGCCGCTGCGGGTTGTAGAAACTGGTCACGCTGACCTGGCCGCTGGCGATGCTGCCTTCGCGCAGCGGCCGCGTGTTGCTGGTCGGGCGCGTATCCAGCGGCACCTGCGCCAGCTGGATCGCCGCACTCTGCACCACGGTGTCGCTGCCATCGACCAGCACCTGTACCGCTTCGCGACCGTCGAAACGGCGACGCTCGAAATCTGCCGGCACCACGATGCCGACACTGATCTCGCCGCGGCGCAGCGCCTGCATCAGCTGGTCCGGCGTGTAGGCCTCGCTGCGCGGGGTGATCACACCGGTGGCGACCATGTCCTGCACCAGCGCGCGCGAGGCCGCGCTGTTGGCCTGGTCTGCCACACCCGCATCAAGGTGGCGCAGGTTGAGATTGATCGCATAGCCGAACAGCAGCAGCTGCATCACCGGAATGCCGACGATCATCGCCAGCGTGATGCGGTCACGGCGCAGCTGGCGCAGCTCCTTGAGCATGATCGCCCACAGCCGGCGCAGGTTCATGCCGCCGGCTCCCGGCCACGGCCGCGGGTGGCGGCGACGAACACGTCTTCCAGGTTCGGCGCCACCGCCTCGATATGCGCCTGTGGATCGGCACCGGCCAAGGCGCGCTGCAACGTCGCCATGTCGGCCGCGTCTTCACTGCACAGTACGCGCAGCTGCGTGCCGATCTGCGCCACGCTCAGCACGCCAGGCAGTTCGGCCAGCGCGCGGCTGGCCTGGCGCGGCTGCGAGGATGTCACCTGCAGCGTGCGCCCTTGCAGCCGTGCACACAGTTCGGCCGGCGTGCCGTCGGCCACCAGCGCGCCGCGATCAAGGATCGCCAGGCGGTGGCAGCGCTCGGCCTCGTCCATGTAGTGGGTCGAGACCAGCACGGTGGTGCCCGCATCGGCCAGTTCGAACAGGGCCTCCCAGAAATCGCGGCGCGATTCCGGGTCGACCGCACTGGTCGGTTCGTCCAGGAACAGCAGCTCCGGGGCGTGCACGACGGCACCGGCCAACGCCAGGCGTTGCTTCTGGCCACCGCTGAGCGTGCCGGCCAGCTGCGCCTGCCGGTCCTGCAACCGGTACTGCTGCAGCAGCTCATCGACCCGCTGCCGTGCCTGGCCGCGCGGCAGGTCCTGGATGGCGGCGAGGAACTCCAGGTTCTCGCGCACAGACAGGTCTTCGTACAGCGAAAAGCGCTGGGTCATGTAGCCGATGCGGCGGCGCAGCGCTTCAGCCTGTTCTGGCACAGCGAGGCCCAGCACCTCGATCTGCCCCGCGCTCGGCTCCAGCAGGCCGCACAGCATGCGGATGGTGGTCGACTTGCCCGAGCCGTTCGGGCCGAGGAAGCCGTAGACCTGGCCACGAGGCACGGTCAGGTCGACATTGTCCACGGCCAGCAGATCGCCGAAGCGCCGAGTCAGGCCCTGCGCATGCACGGCAATGTCGTCGCCAGTGTTCAGAAGCTCACCTGCACCGGCATCCCCGCCGGGAGTTTCTGCATGTCGGCGGTCGTATCCACTTCGATCTCGGCCAGATAGCTCAGCCGCGCAACGTCGTCGCCGGTCAATGCGTAGTAAGGGGTGAACGACGGCTCGCTGCGGATCGAGCGCACATGCCCCTTCAGCGCAGCGCCTTGCCCTTCCAGATGCACCTGCGCGGCCTGCCCGACCTTGACCTGCAAGCGCAAGGGCTGCGGCAGATAGACGCGCGCATAGGGACGCTCGCCGACCAGCATCACCGCCAGCGGTGCGCCGATCGGCGCCTGGTCACCCTGCCGGTAGGGCAAGGCATCGACCATGCCATCGCGCGGTGCGCGCAGCTGCAGCTTCTGCAGGTTGACGCCCTGCACCACCTGCTGCGCCTGCGCAGCGTCCGCTGCGGCCTGTCCCTGCGCGATGTCCTGCGCTCGGCTGCCATGCACCAGCTCCAGCCAGGCCTGCTCGGCGGCACGCACGCTGGCCTCGGCATTGCCTGCGGCCGCGCGTGCGCGGTCCAGCTCGGCGGCGGCGATCAGGCTCTGGCGTGCCAGCGGTTGCACCCGGCGGTAGTACGCACTGGCTTCGGCAGACTGCGCACGCAAGGCGGCCAGCTGCGCCTGGGCCTGGGCGATCTGCTCCTGCCTCGGGCCGATCTTCAATTCATCCAGCTGTGCCTGCGCGCGCACGGTGTCGGCCTGCGCTGCGGCAAACTGCGCATCGCCACGAGCTGGGTCGAGCTGCATCAGCAGCGTGCCGGCCTTGACCTGCTGTCCCTCGCGCACATCCACCGTAGCAATCACCTCGGCCGCCGGTGCCGGCACCGTGATCCGGTCCCACTCCAGCGTCCCCAATGCAACCGGAGGCGTCTGGCCACAGCCTGCCAGCAGGGCGAGGCCTGCCAGTCCGATCCCACGTGTCCAGCTACCGGTATCCATGCCACCCCCTCCTGCGACGGCGCCACGGTGCCACGCGCCCCGTGCACCCACAATGATTGCAATCAGCCATGGTGTTTTTTTCACCGCCGACTGCCGAGCCTTTTACCGCAAGGCTCCGCGCCACCTATCCACAACTTGGTTCAGCATCATTCCACAGCCGGTGTGGAAAACCGGCGGGAGGTGGCCGTGTTGGGTGCCTGGCAGCGGAACATGCGCTGCCGTCACACAGGCCGAGCGGCCGTGACGGTTTTTTCACCACCACCTCATGGACCTTGTGGCACAAGCACTGCGAAGGCCTATCCACAGGTTTTCGCGCACCCCGTCCACACCGGGTGTGGAAAACCGCGTATCGGCCCGCTGCTGGCCGCGCGCCCCGTGCGCACGCTACCCTTGTCCCCCCTGAATACACTGCGGTGGAAGGCGTCCGCCCCACCGGAAGCAATGAAAAGCATCGAGCATCGAGACTTCACCCTGTCGCCGGAAGACAACGAACGGCTGGCCAACCTGTGTGGCCCGTTCGACGGTCATCTGCGGCAGATCGAACTGAAACTCGGCGTGGAAATCGCCAACCGTGGCTTCGTGTTCCGCATCAGCGGACCGAACGAGGCCATCGTCGAGGCACAGAAGCTGGTTGAAGCGCTGTACGCCGAAGCCGGCGAAACCACCTTCGACAACCACGCCATCCACCTGCGCCTGGCGCAGGCCAACGTCGAGCAGATCGCCGAACGCTCCTACGAAGCGCAGGAGGTAGCGATCAAGGTCAAGCGTGGTACGGTGCGCGGTCGCGGTGCCAACCAGGCCCGCTACCTGCACCAGATCGCTACCCACGACATCAACTTCGGCATCGGGCCGGCCGGTACCGGCAAGACCTTCCTGGCCGTGGCCAGCGCGGTCGAAGCACTGAACGAATCGCGGGTGCAGCGGCTGATCCTGGTCCGCCCCGCAGTGGAAGCCGGCGAGAAGCTGGGCTTCCTGCCCGGCGACCTGAGCCAGAAGGTCGATCCCTACCTGCGACCGCTGTACGACGCCCTTTACGAGATGATGGGCGTGGAGAAGGTGGTCAAGCTGCTGGAAAGGAACGTCATCGAGATCGCACCGCTGGCCTATATGCGCGGCCGCACGCTCAACGATGCGTTCGTGATCCTGGACGAAGCACAGAACACCACCATCGAGCAGATGAAGATGTTCCTGACCCGCCTGGGCTACGGCTCCACTGCGGTGGTCACCGGTGACCTGACCCAGACCGACCTGCCCAAGCACGTGAAGTCGGGCCTGCGCGATGCCATCGATGTGCTGCGCGACGTGGAGGGTGTCAGCTTCACCTTCTTCGAATCCCGCGACGTGGTCCGCCACCCGCTGGTGGCGCGCATCGTCAGCGCCTACGACCGCCGCGACCTGCATCAGATCCAACCTGGAGCAACTCCATGACCCGTGGTCCCGTGCGACTGGACGTCGCCGTCAGTTATGCCCTGCCGCGTGCCGGCCTGCCGGCGGCAGTGAGCTTCCGCAAGTGGGTGGCCGCCGCGTTGAAGGGCCGCATCCGCGAGGCCGATCTGGCCATCCGCGTGGTCGATGCCAAGGAAGGACAGTCATTGAACCGCCACTACCGCGGCAAGGACTACGCCACCAACGTGCTCAGCTTCCCGGCCGAAGTACCCGAAGGCCTGCCCAAGGGCGTCAAGTTCCCGCTGCTCGGTGACCTGGTGATCTGTGCACCGGTCGTGGCACGCGAGGCCGACGAGCAGGGCAAGGCGCTCAACGCCCACTACGCGCACCTGACCGTGCACGGCGTGCTGCACCTGCTTGGCTGGGACCACGAGGACGACAAGGAAGCCGAGGCGATGGAGCAGCTGGAACGGGAGATCCTGGCCGAGCTGGGCATCGACGACCCCTACGCGGGCGAGCGCTGACACCGGGCCCTGTTCCGAGCCCACGCACTCAAGGAAGAGGAACGCAGCATGACCCTACCCGCACTTGTGCTTGCCGCGCTACTGCAGTCCGGCGCAGGCCTGATGCGCGATCCTGACCGTCCCTCACCGTTCCCCACCAGCGACAGCGAGGCCGACATCGCCGCAAAGATCGCCGAACTACGGGCGTTCTTCGGCAGCAGCGAGCGCGACACCCGCAACATCGTCGCCACTGCCCAGCAACGGGCACTGATCGAGCGCCTGGAAGCGCGGCACGCGGCACGTCTGGCCGGCATCTGGGTGGACAATGCGAGGGGCTGGAACATTGTCGTGCGACTGACAGGCGCCGCACCCGAGGCCGATGAGACACATCCAGGGGCAGATGGCCCGCAACGTGTGCGCTACATCACCGGCGCCGCGATGACGGAAGCGGAGATGACGCGCCGGCTGCACGCACAGCAGGACTGGCTGCGGGCCCAGCTGCCTGACCTGTTCGGCTATGGCCTGGATGTCAAGACCGGGGAGCTGGAGGTGGAGCTGCGGGATACCCCAGCCAACCGCGCGACGGCGGCGGCCGTACGTGACCACCTGCAGGCGCGACTGGGCTACCCGGTCAGGCTGCGCTGGTACCCAGCGGCCACGCGCTGGAATCCGCCCTGACTGTGCCACGGCTGGAGTGCCAGCCCATGCGCTGGGCTACTGTTCAACACCGGCCAGGACGGGGAAGGAAAAAGGATGAACCCAGGGAACAGCTTCACGACGTTTGCGATGAGCGCGGGCCTGTTCGCCGGCCTGCTGATGCTGGGCGCGCACACCGTGCGCCGCCTCAGCGCTCATGAACCCGCCGGCAGGCACTGGCTGCTGCGCAGCCTCGCCCTGCTCTCGCCTTTGTGCCTGCTGGCTGGGCTGGCGACCGGCATGATCGGCCCCCACCTCACGGGTAGAGCGGAACCCGCCCACGTGCCCGGGCTGTGGGAAACGTCGATGGTGCTGATACTGGTCGGTGCCCTGACCCTGCCGGTGCTGTGGCGAACGCTGCTGCAGCAGCGGCTTGGCAGGCCGGTCAACGCACTCCCGTTCTTCCATGCCAGCCGCACCTCGTTGCTGGTGCTGTTCGTGCTGGCCGTGATCTACATGAAAGTGGCCAGGACAGCCGCATCGGAACTGATGCCCTGGCTGACCAGCCCGGGCCTGTGGCCGGCAGTGGCGCGCATCGCGGGGCAATCGATGCAGATCGCCATGCTTGCGGTCGTGCTGACCCTCTCACTGATGGTCGCGCGGCGGGCGATGACCGGATTCCTGCGCCTTCTCACCGGGCTGTTCAGACACTCACCGGAGCTATGATGGCGGCCCTTCGCCTGCGGAAACCGCCCGTGCCACTGCGCTGCTGCCTGCCTTTGCTGTGTGCCCTTGCGGTCCCATCCGCCTTCGCTTCCAGCCTGGACCTGCCGGCGCTGATCGAATGCCGCCAGGGTGTGGCCGACCAGGCTGCGCTGGCGCCGTTGCTGGCCGACCCGCTGAAGGCCGTGGCCCAGGGCCTGCAGCCGCTGCCGCAGGGCAACCAGTTCATGAGCGAGTACCGCCTGGCCCAGCCGATCAGCGTGTTCGGGGTGAGCACCGAGCGGGTGGCGGTGGCCGGGGCCAGCGTCATGGCGGTCCTCGATCAGGCCGACCCACGCCCGCTGGCCAAGCGCCTGGCGTTGGAAACCGGCTACGACCAGGACGGCAAGTTCATGGCCGGCCGCGAGGTGGTCAGCCGCGACGTGACCGACCCGAAGACCGGCGAGGCCCAGATCGAGTCGATCATCCTCAGCGTCTCCACCGTGGCCTCCCACCCCGGCAAGACCCTGGCCGGCTGCACCTACAGCCTGGACCTGCCCGAGGAGGAGCCGGCCCCGGCCGCCCCTGCCCCGGCCACCGGCAGTCACTGACAGGCCGCCACATCCTGCTAGACTTGGGCCAACGCCCGGCCTGCCGGGTGCCTTTTTTCCAGAGATGTCAGAAGACGACAGTAGTAGCTCCCCTGCGGAGCACAGTGAAAAGAAGCGCGGCTGGCTTGAACGCCTGACCTCCGCCTTCTCCGGCGAACCCCATACCCGCGACGAGCTGGTCGCTGTCCTGCACACCGCGCAGGAAGAGGGTCTGATCGCCGCCGATACCCTGAAGATGATGGAAGGCGCCATTTCGGTGGCCGAGCTGACCGTGGGCGACGTGATGATCTCGCGCTCGCAGATGGTCTCGCTGCCGGTCGAGGCGCCCTTCCTGGAGCTGATGAAGCAGGTGGTCGAATCCGGCCATTCGCGCTTCCCGGTGCACGGCGAGAACAAGGACGACATCCTTGGCATCCTGCTGGCCAAGGACCTGCTGCGCGGCGTGGTGGCCGACAACGGCCCGGCCAACGTGCGCGAGCTGCTGCGCCCGGCGGTACTGATCCCGGAGGCAAAGAAGCTCAACGTGCTGCTGAAGGAGTTCCGCCTGTCGCGCAACCACATGGCCATCGTTGTGGACGAGTACGGCGGTGTCGCCGGCCTGGTCACCATCGAGGACGTGCTGGAACAGATCGTCGGCGAGATCGATGACGAGCATGACGAGGCCGAGGATCCTTCCGCGCAGATCGCGATCCAGTCCGACGGCCAGTACGTGGTCGACGCGCTGACCCCGATCGGCGACTTCAACGAACGCTTCGGTGCCACCTTCTCCGACGAGGACTACGACACCATCGGTGGCCTGGTCACCGAGGCCGTGGGCCACCTGCCGGAAGTCGGGGACGAACTGGCGCTGGACCGCTTCATGTTCCGCGTAGCCCGCGCCGATGCGCGCCGGGTGCAGGCCTTCCATGTGACCGTGCTGCCGCCGGACGCGCAGGACGACGCTTGAAGCGCCGCGGCCCCATCCTGGCACTGCGCCTGACGCTGTGGCTGGCACTGTGCGTGCTGGCCATGGCCCTGCCGCTGGCCGCCTTCGCGCAGCCGGCGGCGGCCACGCCTGCTGCGCCCGGCACCGGCGCCGAGTCCCCTGCGCCTCGCATCGGCGTGGTCACCATGCAACCGGGCACAGTGTTCTTCGAGCGATTCGGCCACGACGCCATCGTCGTGGTCGATCCGCTCAGCGGCGAAGCGACCTCGTACAACTTCGGGTACTTCGATCCGTCCGAGGACGATTTCATCAGCCGCTTCGCGCGCGGCGACATGATGTATTACCTGGTGGCGCTGCCGCTGCAGCAGGACCTGTCGTACTACGACGAGACCGGCCGTGGCGCCAGCGTGCAGTGGCTGGACCTGCGCCCGGACCAGGCGCGCGCACTGGCCGCCGACCTGGCCGAACGGGCCAAGCCGGAAAACGCGCGTTACCACTACGATTACTACACCGCCAACTGCGCCACGATGGTGCGCGACACCGTGGACAAGGCACTGGGTGGCGGCCTGCAGTCACAGCTGGCCGGTCGCTCGCGCGGCAACACCTACCGCAGCGAATCGGTGCGCCTGGCCTCGCCGGCGCCGTGGATGTGGCTGGGCTTCGACGTCGGCCTGGGGCCGTTCGCCGACCAGCCACTGTCGCGCTGGCAGGAAGCATTCGTGCCGATGCGCCTGGCCGATGCCCTGCGCCAGGCGCGCAACAGCGATGGCCGGCCGCTGGTGCAGTCCGAACAGGAACTGCTGCCGCACCGCATCGCCCCGGAGCCGAAGGAGTTCGCGCGCCGTTGGTGGCCGTGGCTCCTGTGCGGCCTGGTGATCGCCGCCGGCGTGCTGGCGCTGCGTCGCCGTCCGCGCCTGCTGGCCGGACTGGCGCTGCCGTTCTGGCTGCTGTGTGCCCTGTTCGGTGGCGTGCTGGTGTTCCTGTGGGGCTTCAGCATCCACTACGCCGCGTGGGCCAACCGCAACCTGCTGCTGCTTTCGCCGCTGGCCGTGCTGCTGCTGCCGGGTGCGATCGCCCTGCTGAGCCGGCGCGTGCCGGGGCGCATGTTCAGGCTGGTGCTGTGGCTGCTGGCAGTGCAGGCCGTGGCCGCTCTGGTGCTGCACTGGCTGAGCCTGCAGGCGCAGTACAACGTGCAGTGGATCGTGCTGCTGCTGCCGGTGCACGTCGCCCTGGCGTGGGTGCTGGCGCGTCGTCCTCACTTGTCCGAAACACGGCCCTGACGCACGATGGCGGGCATGTCATTGCCCGCCTCCGCTTCCGCCCCGGCTTCGGCCAACCCTACCTGCGTCATCAACTGCGTCCACTACGATGACGAGGGCAAGCGCCACGACATCAGCCTGGACGCCATCAGCGATGTCATTGCCAGCGGCAACGGCTTCGTCTGGGTCGGCCTGTACGACCCCAACGAAGACGTGCTGCTGAAACTGCAGGAAGAATTCTGCCTGCACGACCTGGCCATCGAGGATGCGCGCAATGCGCACCAGCGGCCCAAGGTCGAGACCTACGGCAATTCGCTGTTCGTGGTGGTGACCACCGCGCAGATGGTCGACGAGCGCATCCAGTATGGCGAAACCCACGCCTTCCTCGGCCCGCGCTTCCTGGTGACGGTGCGCCACGGTGCCTCGCTGTCCTACGCCCCGGTACGCGCGCGGGTGGAACGCGAGCCGCAGCTGCTGAAGATGGGCCCGTCGTACTGCCTGTACGCGGTGACCGACTTCGTGGTCGACAACTACCTGCCCATCGTGCACCGCTTCCGCGACACTCTGGACCTGCTGGAAAAGGACATCTTCGCCGACACCTACAAGCGCAGCACCGTGGTGCGGCTGTATGAGCTCAAGCGCGAACTGAACAAGATGCGCATGGCGGTGGCACCGCTGCAGGATGTGCTGGCCCAGATCCGGCGCTACCAGGGTGACCTGATTCCCGACGAAGTGAAGCTGTACGTGCGCGACGTGCATGACCATGCGGTGCGCATCAGCGACGTGATCGACACCCTGCGCGAGATGCTGGGCACTGCGCTGAGCGTGAACCTGTCGCTGGTGACACTGGCACAGGGCGAGACGGTGAAGCGGCTGGGTGCCTGGGCCGCGCTGCTGGCCGCGCCGACACTGATCACCAGCTGGTACGGCATGAACTTCAGCCACATGCCGGAGCTGAGTGAGCCGTGGTCGTACCCGTTGATGATCGTTGGCGTGGGCGGTGTGTGCGTGGGCCTGTACCGGTTGTTCAAGCGCGCGAAGTGGTTGTGACCCGCATTCTTTAGAGTCGAGCCATGCTCGACTGCTGTGCGCAATGCAGCCGAGCATGGGCTCGGCTCTACACAGGCGACCGCATCAAGCGACGTAGACCGTCTTGATGTTCATGAACTCATGGATGCCGTGGTCGGCCAGTTCGCGACCGAAACCGGACTGCTTGCTGCCGCCGAACGGCAACCGCGCGTCGCTCTTGACGATGGCGTTGACGAATGCGGCGCCGCATTCCATGCGCTGAGCGAAACGTTCACCGCGCACCGGGTCGCGCGTCCACACGCTGCCGCCCAGGCCGAAACGGGTGTCGTTGGCCACGCGCAGTGCCTCGGCCTCATCCTTCACCCGGATCACCGCGGCAACCGGACCGAACAGTTCTTCATCGTAGGCCGGCATGCCCGGCCCCACTTGGTCGAGCACGGTGGCCGGATAGCCGGCATGCGTACCGGCAATCGGCTCGCCACCGACCAGCACACGTGCGCCCTTGGCGACGCTGGCCTGCACCTGCTTGTGCAGTTCGTCACGTAGGTCGGCGCGCGCCATTGGCGCCAGCGTGGTGCCCCGCTCATCGGGATCGCCGTACTGGCGCTCACCCGCCGCTTCCACAAAGCGACGGGTGAATTCATCGGCCACCGCATCGACCACGATGAAGCGCTTGGCCGCAATGCAGGTCTGCCCGCTGTTATCGAAGCGTGACTTCACTGCCGCCGCCACGGTTTTGTCGAGGTCGGCATCGTCGAGCACCACGAAGGCGTCACTGCCACCCAGCTCCATCACCGACTTCTTCAACTGGCTGCCGGCGTTGGAGGCGATCGAGCGCCCTGCCCGTTCGCTGCCGGTCAGCGTCACCGCCTTCACCCGTGCGTCGCGCAGCACGTCGGCGGCCTGGTCGTTGTCGATGTGCAGCACATCGAAAACGCCGTCCGGCAGGCCACCATCACGACACACCGCCAGGATCAGGTCGGCGCACTGCGGTACGTTGCTGGCGTGCTTGAGCAGGGCCACGTTGCCGGCCATGAACGCCGGGGCCAGGAAACGAAACACCTGCCAGATCGGAAAATTCCACGGCATCACCGCGAACACGCAGCCGATCGGCTCGTAGCGCACATAGCTGCGCTGGGCTTCGGTGTCGATCAGCTGCGGCTTGAGGTAGTCGGCAGCATGGTCGGCGTAGTACTCGCAGGCGGCGGCGCACTTGTCGACCTCGGCCAGCGCCTCGGCCTTGAGCTTGCCCATCTCGTGGGTCATCGCCTGCTGCAGGTCGTCGCGACGCGCGCGCAGCTGCGCCGCGATCCGGCGCAGGATGGCGCCGCGGTCCTGCAACGAGCGCTCGGCCCAGCCCGGAAATGCATCGGCAGCGGCCTGCAGGCGCTGCTCGATGTCGGCAGCGCCCATCAGTTCATGGCGGTAGGTCACCTGTCCGGTGGCCGGGTCGACGATCTCGACGGTCATGGGGGATCTCCTTCTGGAAGACCCCCATTGTGCGCCGCCGGCCGTGAGCCGGATGTGGCTGCGGCGTCAGCCGTTGTCCTGCCGCGCCAGCTGCAGGTCGCGCTGGCGCCGCTTCTCCGCACGCGCATTGATGTACCAGCCGATCACCGCGGCGACCGACACCGCCGACACCAGCAGCGTGGCCAACGCATTGATCTTCGGGCTGATGCCCATGCGCACCGACGCGAACACCTTCATCGGCAGCGTGGTCGAGCCCGGCGTGGCGACGAAGCTCGCCACCACCACGTCATCCAGCGACAGGGTGAAGGCCAGCAGCCAGCCCGCCACCAGCGCCGGCGCGATGATCGGCAGGGTGATGCGGCCGAACACGGTCAGCCGGCTCGCGCCCAGGTCCATCGCCGCTTCTTCCAGCGACAGGTCCATTTCCTGCAGGCGCGAGGACACCACCACCGTGACGAAGCACAGCGTGAAGGTGACGTGGGCGATCCAGATGGTGGTCAGGCCGCGTGCCGGGAAGCCGGGAATCGCGCCCATCGAGGCCAGCAGCGCCATCAGCGAGAAGCCCAGGATCACGTCCGGCATCACCAGCGGTGCAGTGACCAGCGCACCGAACAGCGGTTTGCCGCGGAAGCGCTTGAAGCGGGTCATCACCATCGCCGCCAGCGTGCCCAGCACGGTGGCAGTGCAGGCGGTCCAGAACGCCACCACCAGGCTGGTCCACATCGCATCCATCAACGCGCGGTCGGCGAACAGGTCGCTGTAGGCACGGGTGGAGAAGCCGGCCCAGACCATCGCCAGCCGCGAGCTGTTGAACGAATAGAACATCAACAGCAGGATCGGAAGGTACAGGAAGGCGAAGCCGAGCAGCAGCACGCCCAGCCCCAGGCCCTTGGCAGTGCGCGGGCTCATGCCTGCTTCCCTTCCAGCAGGCGCTGCTGGGAACGGTTGAACAACAGGATCGGCACCAGCAGCAACAGGATCATCGCCACCGCCATCGCCGAGGCGCCCGGCCAGTTGCGGTTGTTGAAGAACTCGTTCCACAGTTGGCGGCCCACCATCAGCGTCTCCGAGCCACCCAGCATTTCCGGGATCACGAATTCACCGATCGCCGGAATCATCACCAGCATGCAACCGGCGATGATGCCCGCCTTCGACAACGGCAGGGTGATGCGCAGGAAGGCCTGCCACGGCTTGGCGCCAAGGTCGTAGGCCGCTTCCAGCAGGCGGTGGTCATGCTTGACCAGGTTGGCGTACAGCGGCAGCACCATGAACGGCAGGTAGCAATAGACGATGCCGATGTAGGCGGCGGTCGGCGTATCGATCAGCTGCAGCTTGGGCAGGCCCAGGCTGGTCATCAGCGACTGCAGGCCAGTGAACTGCAGGAACTGGTCGAGCAGGCCGTTGCGGTCCAGGATCGCCTTCCACGCATACACGCGGATCAGGAACGAGGTCCACGACGGCAGCACCACCAGCATCATCGCCACGTTGCGTGCTGCCGGTGAAAGGCGGGCGATGGCATAGGCCATCGGGTAGCCGATAAGCAGGGTCAGGAAGGTGGAGATCGCCGCGATCTTGATCGAGCTGAGGAACGCCTGCGCATAGATCGAATCACGGAACAGCGCCAGGTAGTTTTCAAGGTTCAGCTTCAGCGAGAAGCCGCCGTCCACGTACTGCAGCAGCCAGGTATACGGCGGCGAGCCGACCCGGCTGAGCGAGAAGCTGATCATCAGCACGATCAGGAACGGCACTGCAAAGAACAGCAGCAGCCACAGGTACGGAATGCCGATCACCGTGGCACGCAGCCCCGGCCGCCAGCGCTTCAGGCCGGCCGTGCTCATGAGGTCAGCACCACGCCGTCATTGTCGCGCCAGTGCACCCACACGCTGTCGCCCCAGGTCAGGCCATCGCTGGCCCAGCGCTGCGAGTTGGCGAAGTTGGCCAGCACCTTGGCACCGCTGGGCAGGCGCACGTGGTAGACCGAGTGGCTGCCGAAATAGGCGATGTCCTCGATCACCCCCTGGGCCTTGTTGGTGTGCCCTTCCGGCTCGTCCTTGCCGATCATCACCTTCTCCGGGCGCAGCGCGAACGCGACCGGCTGCCCTTCATAGCCCGTGATGCCATGGGCGATGTAGATCGGCGCCGGGAACAGCGGCGAGCGCACGGTGACGTACTCGGGCAGGTCCTCGTCGATCACCCCGTCGAACAGGTTGACCGAACCGATGAACTCGGCGACGAAGCGGTTGGCCGGCTGCTCGTAGACCTCGTCGGGCTTGCCGACCTGCTGGATCCAGCCGGCATCCATCACCGCGATGCGGGTGGCCATGGTCATCGCTTCTTCCTGGTCGTGGGTGACCATCACGCAGGTCACGCCCGACGATTCGATGATGCTGACCAGTTCCAGCTGCATCTGCGAGCGCAGCTTCTTGTCCAGTGCGCCCATCGGCTCGTCCAGCAACAGCAGCTTCGGCCCCTTGGCCAGCGACCGCGCCAGCGCCACGCGCTGCTGCTGGCCACCGGACAGCTGGTGCGGCTTGCGCTTGCCCAGGTGGCCCATCTGCACCAGGTCGAGCATCTCGCCGACGCGCTTGCTGATCGCATCCTTGCCCAGGCCGTCCTGCTTCAGGCCGAAGGCGATGTTCTGCTCGACCGTCATGTGCGGGAACAGGGCATAGGACTGGAACATCATGTTGACCGGCCGCTGGTACGGCGGCAGCGCGTCCAGGCGCTGGCCATCGAGGGTGATGCTGCCCTTGGTGGGCGTCTCGAAGCCGCCGAGGCAGCGCAGCAGGGTCGATTTGCCGCTGCCGGAGCCACCGAGCAGGGCAAAGATCTCGCCCTTGCGCACGTCCAGATTGACGTCGTCGACGGCGACGAAACCGTCGAATTCCTTGCGCAAATCACGAATGGAGAGATAGCCGGGCGCACCGGTCGTGTCGACGACGGCGGCTACCGGCTGGGCTTCAACGGGCATGGGGGCTCCGGGAGCGGGCGGTGGACAGCGGCGGCCATTCTAACGGCCGGGGGCCGAAGGGGATATGACGGCGACGGGCGGAAGCCGCCAGCGGCCCGCTCCCGGGCCGCAGGGGGTGTCGGTTTTACCCCGCCATCAGGGCCCGTCCGCGCAAAAGGCCGGGGCTGCCCGATCGCGCCTGCGGCGTCCCGGCCAGACACCACGGGCAACGACCCGATCTGCAACGTTTTTCGGAGCGGGATCTGTTGAAGGCCCGGGGCATCCCCCGCGCAATGGCCCGGATCAAGGCCTTGCATGGACCCATCCCGTTGATTCCCCCCGTCAGCCCCTCCGCTCTCCCTTCCCGTCCGTCGTCATCCGTGCCCGCAGGGCTGCCGCTGGCCATCATCGGCGCCGGCCAGGCCGGGTTGTCCCTCAGCGCACTCCTGCAGGAGGCCGGCGTCGAGCATCGCGTGCTGGAGGCCGAAACCGTGGGCGCCAGCTGGCAGCGGCGCTGGGATTCGTTCCAGACCAACACCGCCAACGCGACCATGGCCCTGCACGGTCATGCCTATGCGGGCGATGACCCGGAAGGCTTCATGGGCGCCCCGGAGGTGATCCGCCGGCTCCGCGACTATGCCGACGAGCGCGTGTTGCCGATCAGCGAAGGGTGCGCGGTACATCGGGTCGCGCCCGAGTGCGGCGGCTATGCCATCGACAGCAGCCAGGGGCTGATCCATGCCCGCGCGGTGGTGGTCGCGACCGGTGAGTACCGCCGTGCGCGGATGCCCCGGGTCCCCTTCGCGCCCGCGCCCGGCCTTGCCGTGCTGCACTCGGGCGACTACCGTGGTGCCCGCCAGCTGCCCGATGGCACCGTGCTGGTCATCGGAGGTGGGCAGTCCGGCGCGCAGATCGCCCAGGACCTGCACGACAGCGGTCGCAGCGTGTACTGGTCACTGGCCCAGCGTCATTCGCATACCCGCCGGCTGCGCGGCAAGGACTCGATGACCTGGTGGGACATGGCCGGGCGCATCCACCAGCATGTGAGTGAAGCGGCGGGCGTGCTGGCCGGGGAACCGGATGCGCTGCGCAAGGCGCGTACCGCGGAGTTCCCGCTCATTTCCGGCAAGGGAAGCGGCGGCCTGGGCAGCTCGATCAGCCTGCTGGCGATGCACCGCGCGGGCATCAGGCTGCTGGGCCGGTTGCAGGGCTTCGATGGAAGCATCGCCCGCTTCGCCGATGTCCGCCCGCAGCTGCGTACCGCGATCGAGGCGACGCGGGCCGAATACGCCTATCTCGATTCGCTGGCCAGCGCGTACTACGCCACGCATCCCGAGCCACGCACCGACGATGCCCGCTACATTCCGGAGGAGGTCTATCTGCACTGGGAACCGGACACATCCCCGCGCGAACTGGACCTGCAGGCCGCGGGTATCCGCTCGGTGGTGCTGGCCACCGGCTTCGTCGCCGAATGGCCCTGGCTCGACGTGCCGGGCGCGCTGGATGCACATGGCTACCCCCTCGGCGAGTTCGGTGTTTCACCGCAACCGGGGCTGTTCTTCATCGGCATGCACAACCTGCAGCGGATGAGTTCGTCGTTCCTGTGCAACGGCGGTCGCGATGCACGCGACCTGCTGCCTGCCATCCTGCAGCACCTTGGCCGGAGCGACAGGGTCGACTCCGACGCAGGGTAAGGCAGCCGCCGGGCATGGCCCGGCGCTACCCGCGCCGCTTACCGGCCGGTCTTCACCTCGGTCCACAGCCGGGTATAGAGCTTGTCGGTCTCCGGCGTGTTGATCGAGTACGTGAACATCTTCTCGGCCACATCGGCCGGCGGGTAGATGGTCGGGTCGGTACGGATCGCCTCGTCCACCAGCGGGGTCGCGGTCGGCACCGGGTTGGCGTAATGGATGAAGTTGGTGTTGGCCGCGGCAACCTTCGGCTGCAGCAGGTAGTTGATGAACGCGTACGCGGCTTCCGGATGCTTGGCGTCCTTCGGGATCGCCAGCATGTCGAACCACTGCGGGGCGCCTTCCTTCGGGATCGAATAGGCCACATGCACGCCATTGCTGGCTTCCTCGGCGCGGTCGCGGGCCTGGATGATGTCACCCGACCAGCCGACCACCAGACAGGTGCCACCGTTGGCCAGCGAACCCACGTACTGCGAGGAGTGGAAGTTCTGCACGTACGGGCGGATCGACTTCAGCAGGTCGGCCGCCTTCTGCAGCTCGGCCGGGTCGCCGCTGTGCGGGTCCAGGCCCAGGTAGTGCAGCGCTATCGGGATCATGTCCGCCGGCGTGTCCAGGATGGTCACGCCGCAGTCCTTCATCTTGCTGATGTTCTCCGGCTTGAACACCAGGTCCCAGCTGTTGGCGATGTCGGTACTGCCACCGAAACGCTGCTTCAGCATCTCCACGTTGTAGCCGATGCCGGTGGTACCGATCATGTACGGCACGCCGTACTGGTTGCCCGGGTCCTGGGTGGCGATGCGCTTCATCACCGCCGGATCGAGGTTGGCCAGGTTCGGGATCCTGCTCTTGTCCAGCGGCAGGAACACGCCGGCCTGGATCTGGCGCCCGAAGAAGTTCAGGGTCGGCACCACCACGTCGTAGCCGCTGTTGCCGGCCAGCAGCTTGGTCTCGACCATCTCGTCGCTGTCGAACACATCGTAGGTCACCTTGATGCCGCTCTCCTTCTCGAAGGTCGGGATGGTGTCCTCGGCGATGTAATCGCTGTAGTTGTAGACGTTCAGGACCTGGCTGTCCTGCGCGCCGCCGTTGCCACCGCCACAGGCGGCAAGCATGGCGGAGGCCAGGCCGAGCGTGAGGATACGCAGCTTCATCGGGTGCTCCAGAATGCGGGAAGGGGGGGCCGGCGGGGCCGGCGACGGGTGCCAGCCTACCCCCCGGCGGCGGATTTTTCTATTCCAGATGCTCAGACGTTCAGCAGCAGGAACTCGCGCTCCCACGAGCTGATGACACGGAAAAAGGTCTCGTATTCCTTGCGCTTCACCGAGATGTAGGCCCGGCAGAAGCGCTCGCCCAGCAGGGCCTGCAGCTCGCTGCACTGCTCCAGCCCATCCAGCGCTTCGCCCAGCGAGCGCGGCAGGTTGTAGCCCAGTTCCTTGGCACTGCCGGTCACCGGCGCGTCCGGTGCCAGCCGCTCGCGGATGCCAAGCAGGCCGCAGGCCAGGGTCGCGGCCATCGCCAGGTAGGGGTTGGCGTCGGAGCCGGCGAAACGGCTCTCCACGCGCATGTTTTCCGGCGTGTCCAGCGGCACGCGCAGGCCGCAGGTGCGGTTGTCGAAGCCCCAGTGCACGTTGCTCGGCGAGACTTCGCCGAACACCAGCCGGCGGTAGGAATTGACGTTCGGCGCGAAGAACGCCATCGCCTGCGGCGCGTACTTCTGCAGGCCGCCCAGATAGTGGCCGAACACCGGGCTGAACTCGCCTTCAGCATCGGTATCACCGGCGAACACATTGCTGCCGTCGCTCACCCGCACCAGGCTCTGGTGGATGTGCATGGCACTGCCCGGCTCGTTCTCCATCGGCTTGGCCAGGAACGTGGCATACACGCCGTGGCGCATCGCCGCCTCGCGCATGGTGCGCTTGAACAGGAACACCTGGTCGGCCAGGTCCATCGCATCGGCGTGGGTGAAATTGACCTCCAGCTGCGCCGCGCCGGACTCATGGATCAACGTGTCCACGTCCAGCTTCATCGCATCGGCGTAGTCGTACATCAGGTCGAGGATCGGGTCGAATTCGTTGACCGCGTCAATCGAGTACGACTGCCGCGCCGTCTCCGGGCGCCCGGAGCGGCCGGCCGGTGGCAGCAGCGGGAAGTCCGGGTCGGTGTTCTTCTGCACCAGGAAGAACTCCAGCTCCGGCGCCACCACCGGGCGTAGGCCCAGCTCGGCGTAGGCTGCCAGCACGCGGCGCAGCACATTGCGCGGTGCCAGTTCGTGCGGCTCACCGTTCTTGGTGTAGCAATCGTGGATGACCTGCGCGGTGGCATCGGCCGCCCACGGCACCATGCGCACCGTGTCAGGATCGGGGCGCAGCATCATGTCCGAGTCCGACGGCGAGGTCAGCTCGTAGTAGTCATCAGGGAACTCGCCGGTGACGGTGGTTGCGAAGATGCCTTCGGGCAGCCGCGTACCGTAGTCGTGCGAGAACTTGTCGGCGGGAATGATCTTGCCGCGCGCGTTGCCGGTGATGTCCGGCACCAGGCATTCGACCTCGGTGATGCGCCGCTCCTTCAACCAGCGCAGCAGGCTGCTTTCCTGCGGTGCGGGGGGCGTAGCCGTCTTGCGCGGGCGCGTTCGGGAACTCATCGGGAATCCAGTCGGTTCTGTTGGTGCTGCCGGCAAGCTTGGCCGAACGCACGGAAAATAACGTGATAGAACGGCGAATCCATGACACGCCACTCCGGGTGCCACTGTACGCCGAGCACGAAACGATGGCGTGTGCTGCGCGCCGCCTCGACCAGTCCATCATCGGCCACGGCCTCGACCTGCAGCCCGTGCGCCAGTCGATCGATACCCTGCCCGTGAACGGAATTGACCTGTGCGCGGTCGCCACCCTGCCACTGCGCCAGCCAACCATCAACCGCCAGGGCGACCGCATGGACCGGCCCATACTGCACCTCAACCGGCGCCTGCGGGTCTTCACGATGATCCGACAGACCCGGTACCGCGTGCACCTGCGGATGCAGCGTGCCACCCAGCGCAACGTTCAACTCCTGGAAGCCGCGGCAGATCGCCAGCACCGGCAGGTCCAACGCCAGCGCCTCGTGCAGCAGTGCGAAGGCGCTGGCATCGCGGGCCGGATCATGCGGGTTCCCCGGCCAACTGCGGCCGCCTTCGTAGTGTTGTGGTTCGATGTTGCTGACCGCACCGGTCAGCAGCAGGCCATCGAGGCCGTGCAGCCAGTCGGCGGGCGGCAGCGGTGGCTGCAGGCTGGGCAGTATCACCGGGGTAACGTCGGCCGCCTCAACCAACGCACGCACGTACTTCTCGCCGGCCACCGCGAAACGATGATGGCCGAGCACGGTGCTGTCGGTGGGCAGCCCCACCCAGGGCAGGCGACGCATGGAAAACTCCTTGGCGTGCCGACACGTTACCCGCCTGTCCGCAATGGCGGCAAGTCATCGCCGTCACGCCACGGCCGTCGCGCATCGGTGAAACTACGCTGGTGAACGCTGATCGACCTGCCCCGCTCCGTCCTGCCGCCCTGCGCCCGCGAGGCCAGCAGTGAGCGCCGCCTTCCCGCCCAGCTGGTACGCAGCCAGCCTGCCCGAGCCGCCCGCACTGCCTCCGTTGCAGGGTGACGTACATGCCGATGTCGCGGTGCTAGGCGCCGGCTATACCGGCCTCACTGCTGCGCTGGAACTGGCCGCGCGCGGCCAGCGCGTGGTGCTGCTGGAGGCGCAGCGGATCGGCTGGGGCGCCTCCGGCCGCAATGGCGGCCAGGCACTGGTCGGCTACGGCTGCGAGGTGGACGAGCTGGAGCGGCAGCTGGGTCGCGACGATGCACGCCACCTGTTCGACTGGTCGCGCGACGCGGTGCAGGCGATGCGCACCCGCATCGATCGCCACCGCATCGACTGCCATTGGGTTGAAGGCCACGCCAGCGTCGCCATCCGTGAACGCCACGAGCGCGACCTGCAGGCCAACTGCGAGCACCTGCAACGGCATTACGACTACCCCATGCAGTGGTGGAGCCGTGACGCCCTGCGCGCGCAGCTGGACAGCCCGCGCTATCGAGCCGCGATGTTCGACCCGCTCAGCGCGCACCTGCACCCGCTGGCGTACGCGCGCGGCCTGGCCGCTGCAGCGCGTGCGGCGGGGGTGGTCATCCACGAGGATTCGCCCGTGGTGCGCATCCAGCGCGGAGCGCAGCCGACCCTGCACACTGCACAGGGCCGCGTGCGCGCCGCACACCTGGTGGTGGCCGGCAACGCCTGGCTGCAGGGCCTGCTGCCCGAGCTGGAGCGGCGGATCATGCCGGTGGGCACCTACATCGGTGCCAGTGAGCCACTGGGTGCCGAACGTGCACGCGCCCTGATCGGCAACAACATGGCCGTGGCCGACACCGCCTGGGCACTGGATTACTTCCGCCTCAGCCACGACCACCGCCTGCTCTTCGGCGGCCGCGCCAGCTACTCGGCACTGCCCCCGCCCGGCCTGCGCGGGGTGATGCAGCGACGCATGCACGATGTCTTCCCGCAGCTGGCCGACGTGGTACTGGACCAGGTCTGGGGTGGCTACGTGGACATCACCCGCAACCGCGCACCCCACTGGGGCCGGCTGGACGGCAATCTGTATTTCGCGCAGGGGTTTTCGGGGCATGGCGTCGCCGCCGCCGGGTTGGCCGGCGAGGTGATCGCCGCCGCCATCGCCGGCCAGAGCGAGCGCCTGGACGTATTCCAGCGCCTGCGCCATGCGCCCTTCCCCGGCGGCCGGCTGCTGCGCACGCCGCTGCTGGTGGCGGCGATGTCGTGGTACAAGCTGCGGGATGCGTTGTGGTAGCGGGACCCTTCCCAGCCACATAATCGGCGCAGGCGCTGGGGAGCACGTGGATGCAGTGGTGGAAGGACGGCCTGCAGGTGAAGATACGCGTCAGCCCCGAGGGGCTGGTGCTGGCGCTGCTCTATGCCTTGGCCTGCTGGGGCGCGCGCAAGCTGTCTTTGGACCAGTTCTTCCTGCCTGCCGGCGTGCGGGTGGCCGCGCTGTTGCTGTGCCCACCCCGTCTTTGGCCCTACCTGCTGATGGGTGAATACGCCTACTTCGCGCATCTGCGCATCCCGCTGATCAGCAAATACAACCTGACCTGGGTGATCCTGGCCTCGGTATTCCTGATGCCTGCCGTGATGCTGATCGTGCGCCTGCACCGGAGACTGCTGGCACGTACCACGATCGTCGGCGTGATCTCCATCGCGGCATGCGCCGCGACGGTCATCAGCCTGCTCAACCTGGGAATCTCGTACCTGCTCTGGGCCCCGTTGCATGAAGAGACATTTCTCACCAATGTGTTGCGCTATGCGCTGGGCGACTTCACCGGCATCCTGATCCTCGCGCCTCTGGCATTGCTGTGGATACGCCGCGCCGAGGAAAAATGGACAACCCGGTCTGTTGCGGCCACGGTCGCAGCACTCGCCGCCATGCTGGTCATCGGCCTGCAGGCGACGCCGGTACCTGCCTCGATCACGGCCCCCGGTTCGCTGCAGTTGTTGTTGATCCTGCCTATTCCCGCAATCGCCCTGACCTGCCTGCTGGGATGGCGCGGTGCGGCCATCGGTGTCGCCGCCGTGAACATGATCCTTGGCCTGAGCACTCCCTCCGACCATCCGACGGCATTCGATCAGGCGACCTTCGCGACCCAGCAGGCCATGGCCATCGCCAGCATCGCCCTGCTCCTGCTGGGCGCTCGCATCACCCACTTCCAGAACCAGCACCGGTTGCGCGAGGAAGATGGCAGAGCGGCCCTGCAGCTTGCGCGGAATTCACATCTGGCCAGCGAGATGGACCTGCGCGAACGGGCGGCGCACCTGCGCCAGCTGGGCGATGGCATGGACCTGTCTCTGAACGAGATGGTGAACTGGCTCCATGCTCAGGGTCATCACGCGGTGGCTGACAGCCTGCGGCATACCTCGGAGGTGCATTCACGCCTGTTCCGGGCCCAGGCCAGCATGATCTATCCCGCCGCTCTGGAGCGACTGGGCTTGTATGTGGCGTTGCAAGCCGGTGGGGTGCGTGAGGCTTGGAATGCCACGCATCGAATCGGACAACCCAGGTTGACGGGGGACCCCTGCGCGCTCGGGGTCGGCCTGCAGCTTGCTGCCTACCGGCTCGTGGTTGACGCGGTATCGCTTCTATTGAAATGCGAGCCTGGGCAGATCTCGGTCAGTATCCGCTGCGGACGTTCCATCCGGAAGCGTGGTGCCTTCATCTGCGTGGCTCTTCTGGACCGCCGCGAATCACTGGGAAGCCGTGCAAAGGAACTGGCAAACGAGCAGCTGCTGGGCCGGGTCCTAGCACATGCGGGCCACATGGACTTGAGTGGCAACAGGCTCAGGATGGTATTGACCGAAGCACGGGAAGCTCCCCGCCAGGCAGGCGCTGCTGAAGCCGTGTGGGAAAGCACACGCTCCATCGACCGTGGCCCCCCCCGGACCGCGATCTGACTTTCCCAATGAAAGGAGATGCAGATCATTACTCGAAAGTGATCGTTGGTCGGCGCCGAACCTACCCCGTCAGGACCTGGCGCCGGCGTGCAATTGCGCGCCCATGCTCCTGTCGATACTGTCATCCAATGGCGCGTCCTGAGGCGTTCAAGCAACCCGCACCGCCGCTGCCATGTCACGAGCAAGGGAGGCTCGGGTTTGGACCGATTCAAAAAGGCCGTTGAACTGAGCTTCCGTATCCGGCCAGCCGGGATCGCCCTCGCGGCCGTCTATGCGCTGAGCTGCCTCGGTTCGCGTCAGTTCTCGCTGGATCAGTTCTTCCTGCCGGCGGGCATCCGTGCAGCGGCACTGCTGATCGTACCGACCCGCCTGTGGCCCTACCTGCTGCTGGGCGAGTACGCGTACTTCGCAACGCTGCGCATCCCCATGATCGACACCTATGGCCTGGACTGGGTCATCCTGGCTTCGACACTGCTGATGCCGATGGCGATGCTGGTGGTCTACCTGCATCGGATGAGAATGCCGTCCGAAGCAGCTACCGGTCTCTGGCTGCTGTCACTGTCCTTCTGCACGGCACTGTTCGTTCCGGGTCTCAACCTGGGCATTTCATATGTCCTATGGTCGAACCCACCACCCAGCAATCTGCTGGACGCGGTCGACCGGACGATCTTTGGCCACTTCGCCGCCATCATCACCCTGGTGCCGTTGGCATTCCTCTGGTCGCGACGGCAGGCCGACCCCGGTTGGAGCGACCGTTTCGTCGCCCCTACCGCCTCGGCGATCCTGGTGATGCTGGTGTTGGGCCTGAGCATGCAATTGACAAGCGCCGGCGCCCACACGACGCGGACACACATGGTGCTGCTGGCCGCCCTGCCCGCCATCGCCCTGACCTTCATGCATGGGTGGCGCGGCGCGGCCATCGCGATTCCGTTGTTGAACCTCCCCCTGCACGGTGCAACGCCCAGCACCGGCCTGCCCTCCTCATTCGACCTGGGCACGTTCGCCACCCAACAGAACATGGCGGTGATGAGTGTCGCACTGCTGGCACTCGGTTCCAGCATCAGCTACCACCATCAGCGCGCCCGGTCCCGCGGCCTGGCCGAGGCAACCACACTGCGCCTGGCACGCGGCTCGCATCAGACCAGCGAGCGTGAGCTGCGTGAACGGGCCGTCCACCTGAAACACCTGGGCGAGGGCATGGACAGTTCGCTCAGCGAGATGGTCAGCTGGCTGAAGTCCCAAGGCCACCATGCGGTCGCAAACAGCCTGCAGCACGCGTCGTCGGTGCATTCACGCCTGTTCCGTGAACAGGCCAGCCTGGTCTATCCCACTGGACTGGAACAGGTCGGGCTCTACATCGCGCTGCAAGCCGGCGGTGCATGCGAAATCTGGAACAACACGCATCGCGTCATTCCGCCCAGGCTGGCGGGCAATCCCTGCCTGCTGACCGTGGATCTGCAACTGGCCATCTATCGCTCGCTGATCGAGGCGGTTTCACTTCTGCTGGAGCTGGAGACCGGCCAGGTATGCGTGCGTGCCCGAAGTGGTCGGGCAGGCAAACGTCGCGGCATTGTTGCTGTGGTGAGCCTGCTCGACCGTGGCTGCACGCTGTCCACGCGAACCACCCACCAGGCCATCGAGCGCCTGGCCGGGCGGATGCTTGCCTACGGCGGAGCAGTCCACTGTCGGGGCAATCGGCTGCGACTGGTCCTGCATGAACCAATCACCCACGCGTCGCCCGCGGCGGCCTGACACGCAATCCCGCCCGGCGCGCAGCGTTCGCAGCTAAAGTTGCAGCCGAAACCGCCGTTATCCGTGCCGAGCCCCTCCCTCGTGAGCCACCGCATCATGCCCGTCCTGCCGCAGGCCGCCGTCGATGGCGACCTGGCCGATCCGCTGCCGCAGCGGATCCTGCTGGTCGAAAACTCCCGTGCTTTCACCGGCATGCTGCGCGAGGCCATCGAGCAGCGCCTGGAGCTGCCGGTGGTGATCGCCTCCACCCTGGCCGAGGCCGACCGCCTGCTGAACGAAGGTGGCGGCTGGTTCCTGGTACTGACCGGGCTGGTGCTGGCCGATGGCGACCGCGACGCGGTGGTCGAGTTCTTCCTCAAGCGCAACCTGCCCACCGTGGTGGTCAGCGGCGTCTACGACGAGGACCTGCGCAAGCGCGTGCTGCAGCAGCAGATCATCGACTATGTGCTGAAGAACACGCCCGGCAGCCTCGATTACCTGGTGTGGCTGGTACAGCGGCTGGAACGCAACCGCCGCATCGCCGCGCTGGTGGTGGACGACTCACCGTCCGCGCGCGGTTATGCCGCAGCCCTGCTGCGCATGTATGGGCATGAGGTGCATGAGGCGGCCGATGGCAATGAGGGCCTGGCTGCAATCGAGGCGCATCCGGCGATCCGCCTCGCCGTGGTCGACCAGGAAATGCCGGGCATGCAGGGCGTGGAGTTCACCCGCCGCCTGCGCACCCTGCGCTCCCGCGACAAGGTGGCGGTGATCGGCATCTCCGGCAATACCGATGCGTCGTTGATCCCGCGCTTCCTGAAGAACGGCGCCAACGATTTCCTGCGCAAGCCGTTCTCGCGCGAGGAATTCTTCTGCCGGGTCTCGCAGAATGTGGACCAACTGGAGCTGATCGGCACCCTGCAGGACCTGGCCACCCGCGACTTCCTCACCGGGCTGCCCAACCGGCGCTGCTTCCTCGAGCAGAGCCAACGCCAGCTGCCGCAACTGCAGCTGCACGGGCAGTGCGTGGCGGTGGCGATGATCGACATCGACCACTTCAAGCACATCAACGACACCCATGGCCACGAAGCCGGCGACGATGCGTTGCGCGCTGTGGCCAGCGCGGTGGCCGCGCACGCGCGCAGCCATGACCTGATCGCACGCTTCGGTGGCGAGGAGTTCTGCCTTCTGGTACCTGACATGGAGCAGGACGAGGCACTGCTGTACTTCGAGGAACTGCGCCAGCGCATCGCCGCGCTGGAGGTCGACATCGGCACTGCCACCCTGCGCATGACCGTCAGCATCGGCCTGTGCTGCCTGCGCCCGCAGCGCGATGCACTGCACCGGCTGATATCCGAAGCCGACCGCCAGCTGTACCTGGCCAAGGCCGGTGGCCGCAACCGGGTCAGCTGCACCACGGTGGCCAGCCCGCTGCGCCCACGCGAGCCGGCGCTGCCCTGACCGGCACGCTTTGATCCAGATCAACGCCGCCCGCGCAGGGCGGCTCTACAGTCGGCCCCGACATACGCATGAAGGGGAGCCGGGGATGGCACTACTGGTCTGGCAGGACGATCTGAACATCGGCATCGATGTGATCGACCAACAACACCGCCGCATCATCGAAATGCTCAACCACCTGCACGTGGCCCAGGCCAGCATGCAGCGTGCCGCGGTGGGTGAAGTGATCGACGAAGTGGTGGACTACACCATGTCGCACTTCGCGTTCGAGGAAGAGCTGATGGAAGAAGCGGGCTACCCGTTCTGTGCCGCGCACAAGCGCGTGCATGAGGTCTTCATCAAGCGGGTATCGGAGTACCGCATGCGCTTCCAGGCCGGCGAGGACATCAGCGACGAACTGCGCACCATGCTCTCGCGCTGGCTGTTCAACCACATCCGTGGTGATGACCAGGCCTATGCCGAACAGGTCAAGGCGCACCTGAACCAGTTCGCCCGCGAACACCAGGGCGGTGGCTGGCTGGGTCGCACGCTCAAGCGCTTCTTTGGTTGAGCCGCAGCGCGCGCCGGTGCAGTGCCACGAGCGCGCACAGGGTGGCAACCGCGGTCAGGCACAGGTAGTAACCCACCGCGACCAGGCCGAAGCGCTCGGCCAGCCAGGTCGCCAGATACGGGGCCGGTGCCGCACCGAGGATGCCGGCCAGGTTGAATGACAGCGAAGCGCCGGTGTAGCGGACCTCCACCGGGTAGATCTCGGCCAGGAAGGTGCCGCAGGGGCCATAGGTCAGGCCCATCAGGAACAGGCCCAGGCACAGGAAGGCGGTGACCAGCCATGGGCTGTGCGGCTGGAACAACGGCGCGAACAGTACGCCGAAGCCGATGATCAGCACGCTGGCGACGATCATGGTGCGACGCGTGCCCCAGCGGTCGCCATAGCGCGCCGACAGCGGGATGCCCAGTGCGAAGAACAGCATGCCGACCATCTGCATCAGCAGGAACTGCTCGCGGCTATAGCCCAGCACCGCAGTGCCGTGGCCCAGGCTGAACACGGTCATCAGGTAGAACAGCACGAAGGTGGCGAAGGCGCCCAGGGTGCCCAGCAGCATCGGCACCGGGTGGTCACGCAGCACCGTCCACATCGGCAGCCGCACCGGCGCCTTGCGCTCCAGCGCCTTCTTGAAATCGGGCGTCTCGTGGATGTTCAGGCGCACCCACAGGCCGAGGCCGACCAGAAACGCGCTGGCCACGAACGGGATACGCCAGCCCCACTGCAGGAAGTCGTCCTGGCTCAGGCAGCGGCCCAGCACCAGGAAGATGCCGGCCGACAGCAGGAAACCGATGGGCGCGCCCAGCTGCGGGAACATGCCGTACCAGGCGCGCTTGCCCGGTGGCGCATTCTCGGTGGCCAGCAGCACCGCCCCACCCCATTCGCCGCCCAGCCCCAGCCCTTGGCCGAAGCGGCACAGCGCCAGCAGCGCCGGTGCCAACAGCCCGATCTGCGCATGGGTCGGCAGCAGGCCGATCAGCACCGTGGACAGGCCCATGGTCAGCAACGCGGCGACCAGGGTGGCCTTGCGGCCGATGCGGTCGCCGAAATGACCAAACACCGCCGAGCCGACCGGCCGGGCGATGAACGCCACCGCGAAGGTCGCCAGTGACTGCAGCAGGGCCGCCTGCTCGCTGCTGTCCGGGAAGAACAGGTGCGGGAACACCAGCACGGCGGCCGTGGCGTAGATGTAGAAATCGAAGAATTCGATGGTGGTGCCGATCAGGCTGGCCAGCAGGACACGACGGGGGGAATTCACGGGCGGCGCGGCAGCAGCGATCGTCGACATCGGCAGTACGGATAACGGTAGATCGGCCGATTCTGCCACGGGGCGGTGGTCGCACGGGGCGATGGTTTCAGCCGACACCGATGCCAACGAATTTTTTCCTGCCACCCGCTAGGCTGCACCACCGGTCCCTGCATGGATGCCTTGCCGATGGCTGCAGTTGCGTTGTCGTGGTCCGGTTCGCCGAAGCTGCCGCGGATGGCGGCGTGGCTGGTGGTACTGCTGGTGCATGGCGGGCTCTCTCTGTGGCTGCTGGACAGCGGCCGGATCGAACTGCGCAGCGACGACGGCCCACGGATCTTGCTGCGTTGGCTGCCACCGGAACTGCCGACGCCGGTAGCCAAGCAGCCCACCTTGCCCTCCGCACAGATGACGCGTCCGGCCGCATCGGTGATGCCCCGCCCTGCCCAGGTTGCGCAGGCAGACAGCGCCCAGCCTGCCGCGGAGGACGCGGCTGCGGTAGCACCACTGATCCTGAGTCTTCCTACGGGCAGCATCGACGGTGGTGACGGCATCAGCGCCGCAGTGGAGCCGAGCCGTGCTCGGCTGCATCTCGCGAAGAGCAGTCGAGCATGGCTCGACTCTACAAAGAGCAAACAGCAGCCGAGCGTGGGCTCGGCTCGACGAAAAGCGCTCGGCGGGCGCGTCGTTACAACTGGATCCAGGTGGCCTTGATCTCGCTGTACTTGTCGAACGCGTGCAGCGATTTGTCACGGCCATTGCCGGACTGCTTGTAGCCACCAAACGGGGCGGTCATGTCACCACCATCCCAGCCGTTCACCCAGACGCTGCCGGCGCGCAGCTGGCGTGCGACACGATGGGCGCGGCCCAGGTCACGCGTCCACAGGCCCGCCGCCAATCCATAGCGGCTGTCATTGGCCACGCGCACCGCTTCGGCCTCGTCGTCGAAACCAAGCACGGCCAGCACTGGCCCGAACACTTCCTCGCGTGCCAACGCGTGGTCCGGACGCACCTGGTCGAATACTGTGGGCTGCACATAGCAGCCGCCGGCTTCCACCTCGGCCCGATGGCCGCCCAGCAGCAGACGAGCGCCCTCGCCTTCGGCACGGGCGATATCGGCCAGCACCTTCTCCACGTGCGCGGCGTCGACCAGCGCGCCCATCGGTGCATCAGCCTCCAGTGGATGGCGGGGCTGCATGTGCTGGCCATAGGCAATCACCTGGTGCACGAAGTCCTCACGGATCGAGCGCTGCACCAGCAGGCGCGAGCCGGCGGTGCAGACTTCGCCCTGGTTGAAGAAGATGGCCTGCGCCACGGCCTTGGCCGCTGCGTCCAGGTCCGGGGCGTCGGCGAACACCAGGTGTGGGCTCTTGCCACCGCATTCCAGCCAGACCCGCTTGAGGTTGGACCGTCCCGCATACTCCAGCAGCTTCGCGCCGGTGGCGGTGGAACCGGTGAAGGCCAGCACGTCCACGTCCATATGCAGTGCCAAGGGCTCGCCCACACGCGCACCATGGCCGGGCAGCACGTTCAGCACCCCCTCCGGCAGGCCCGCCTCGGCCGCCAGCGCCGCCAGCCGCAACGCCGATAGTGGCGAACGCTCGGACGGCTTGAGCACCACCGAATTGCCCATCGCCAGTGCCGGCGCGATCTTCCAGCAGGCCATCAGCAACGGGAAATTCCATGGCACGACCGCCGCCGCCACGCCGGCAGGCTCGCGCGTGACCAGGCCCAGTTCATGCGGTCCGGTGGGTGCGATTTCGCCATACAGCTTGTCCACCGCCTCGGCGGTCCAGGTCAGGCAGCGCACCACGCCGGGCAGGTCGATACGGCGTGCATCACGCACCGGCTTGCCCATGTCCAGGGTTTCCAGCAAGGCAAGCTCGTCGGCGTGTTTTTCCACCAGCTCCGCCAGGGCCAACAGCACGCGCTTGCGATGGACCGGGCTGGCCTGCGACCAGTGGCCCGCATCGAAGACACGCCGCGCCGCCCGCACTGCGCGCTCCACGTCCTCTGCGTCGCAGTCGGCAACCGCCGCCAGCACGCGGCCATCAATCGGGCTGATGCAGTCGAAGCGCGCACCGTGGGCAGCATCGACGTAGCGGCCATCGATGAATGCCTGGGTCGGCATCGAAAGCTGCTGGGCCAGTGCCTGCCAGTGGCTGCGGTCGGGAAAGTCGGCCATGCCGGGCTCCTCGGAACAGTTTCCCCGGTTATACCGGCGTGGCCGCGACTCCGCCGTGACGTGGCTGCGCTACATTCTCCCCATCGGACCCGATGGAGCTGGCATGAAGCGTTCCGCGAGCGACCTGCACGATCTGGCGACCCAACGCCCGGAGTCATTGGAGGCGTACTGGATGCCGTTCACCGCCAACCGCCAGTACAAGGCAGCGCCACGTGTGCTGGTGCGTGCCGAGGGCATGCACTACGAGGATGTCGACGGCCGCCAGATCCTCGATGGCACGGCCGGCCTCTGGTGCTGCAACGCGGGCCATGCACGGCCGCGCATCGTCGAGGCCATCGTCGAGCAGGCGCGCACACTCGACTACTCGCCCGCCTTCCAGATGGGCTCGCCGCCGGCATTCGCGCTGGCGCAGCGGCTGGCCGCATTGGCACCAACGCCCCTGAACCATGTGTTCTTCACCAGCTCCGGCTCGGAGGCGGTGGATACCGCGATGAAGATCGTGCTGGCCTACCACCGCCAGCGCGGCGAGGGCCAGCGCACGCGCTTCATCAGCCGCGAGAAGGCCTACCACGGCGTCGGCTTCGGTGGCATGGCACTGGGCGGCCTGCCCAACAATCGCAGGGCGTTCGGCCTGCAGCTGGGCGGCGTGGACTACCTGCGCCATACCCTGGACCTGCAGCGCAATGCGTTCAGCAAAGGCCTGCCGCGCCAGGGCGCTGAACTGGCCGACGACCTGGAGCGGCTGATCGCGCTGCATGACGCCTCGACCATCGCGGCGGTCTTCGTCGAGCCCATCGCTGGGTCCGCCGGGGTGATCCTGCCGGCGCCGGGCTACCTGCAGCGCCTGCGCGAGCTGTGCGATCACCACGGCATCCTGCTGGTGTTCGATGAGGTCATCACCGGCTTCGGCAGGGTCGGCATGCCCTTCGCCGCACAGCGCTTCGGGGTCACCCCGGACCTGCTGACCTTTGCCAAGGCCGTCAGCAACGGCGCGGTGCCGCTGGGCGGCGTCCTGGCCAGCGACGCCGTGCATGCCACGCTGATGCAGGCACCACCGCAGGCCATCGAGCTGTTCCACGGCTATACCTATTCTGGTCACCCGCTGGCCTGTGCGGCCGCACTGGCTACGCTGGAGGTGTACGCCGAGGAACGCCTGTTCGAGCGCGCCATCGAACTGGGCGAATACTGGCAGGAACGGCTGCACGCGCTGCAGGGCCTGCCCAACGTGATCGACATCCGCAACTTCGGGTTGGTCGGGGCGGTCGAGTTGGCGCCACGCCGGGACATGCCCGGCAGCCGCGGCTACGAGGTGTTCCGGCGCTGCTTCCACGACGGCCGGCTGCTGGTGCGCTGCACCGGTGACATCATCGCGCTGTCACCGCCGCTGATCGTGGACAAGGCGCAGATCGACCAGATCACCGGCACGCTGGGCGAGATGATCCGGGCCACGGCCTGAGCCCGGGCCCGCGGCGGCGAGCGGGTACAATGGGCGGTTCCGCTCCTGCTCGTTGCCGTGCCCATGGATATCGTCGTCAAAGAAGAACTCAAGGCCTATATCGACCCGCTGACCGCGGACGAACATGACGCGCTGGAGCGCAGCATCCTGGCCGAAGGCTGCCGCGACGCACTGGTACTGTGGGGTGACGTGCTGGTCGATGGCCATAACCGTTTCGGCATCTGCCAGAAGCACGGCCTGCCGTTCAACACGGTGCAGAACACCCGCTTCCAGAGCATGGAAGACGTGCACCTGTGGATGATCGAGCAGCACCTGGGCCGGCGCAGCGTGTCCGATTTCCAGCGCGGCGTGCTGGCGCTGCGCAAACGCGACATCCTGGCTGCCCGCAAGCAGGTCGAGCAGGCCCAGCTGCAGCGCGAAAGCGATGGCACCGCCGACGTCACCGACGGGGGCGGCGAAGACAACCCGCCGTGGGAACCGGCACCGAAGATCAGCCGCGCCGAGCTGGCCCGCGAAGCCAAGCTGAGCACCAGCCAGGTCGGCATGATCGAACGCATCCACGCCCAGGCCGCGGCCGAGGTGGTGGAGGCGGTGAAGGCTGGCGTGATCTCGATCAGCGCCGCCGCGGCCGTGGCCGACCTGCCCGAAGAAGAACAGCGCGCCGCCGCCGCCGGTGGCAAGGACGAGCTGAAGCAGGCCGCCAAGCGCGTGCGCGAGTCCAAGCGCAAGCCGCGCGCGCCGAAGCCTGAACCGGCCGAGATGGATTTCGAGGAGGCGGATGAGGACGAGATCGCCAGCCGCGATGCCGAAGTGCTGTCCGCACTGGAACAGCTGGGCGAGGACGCACCGGCATTGCGTCGACGCGTGGTCGCGCTGACCCGCGAGAACGACACCCTGCGCGCGCAGCTGGCCGCGCTGCGCAAGCAGCTGGAAGCGCTGTAGGCGCTCTCGACGCGCTTCTGTAGAGCCGAGCCCATGCTCGGCTGCTTTGCGCGTGGCAATGAGCAGCCGAGCATGGGCTCGGCTCTACAGACAGGCGTCACCGGGCTGCGGTTAGACTTCCGGCATGATGCCTGCCCACGATCCGCGCCGCGCACAACTGCGGCGCCTGAAAGCCCTCGCGCTCGGCCTGCTGCTGTTGATGCTGGCCGGATTCGCAGTCAGCCACTGGCAGGGCGAGCGCGGTATCTGGGCCTGGGTCTCGGCGTTCTGCGAGGCGGCCGCAGTCGGTGCACTGGCCGACTGGTTCGCGGTCGTCGCCCTGTTCCGGCGGCCGATGGGCCTGCCGATTCCGCACACTGCCATCATCCCGCGCAGCAAGGAGCGCATCGGCGACAGCCTGGCGCTGTTCGTGCGCGACCAGTTCCTGGAGCCAGGTGTGCTGCTGGCCAAGCTGCAGGTATTCGACCCGGCCAGCCGCCTCGGCAGCTGGCTGGCCGACCCGGCACGCTCGCGCATGCTGGCCGACATGGCCCGCGGCTGGGCCCTGCAGGCGCTGGACTTCTTCGACGAAACCGCAGTACGCCGGCAGCTGCATGCCTTCGTGGTGCAGCAGCTGCGGCAGTGGAATGCCGCCGCCACCGCGGGTGAACTGCTGGCCCTGCTGACCGCCGATGGGCGCCACCAGCGCGTGCTGGACGAGGGCCTGCAGCGGCTGGGGCGCTGGCTGGAACAACCGGAGGTGAAGGAACGCGCCTCGCAGTTGATCGTGCGCTATATCCAGCGCGAATGGCCGACGTTGTCGAGCACGGTGAACTGGGTCAAGCCGATCGACGAGATCGGCGACAGCCTGGCCGAGCGCCTGGCGCGGGCGGTGCTGGAAGAACTGCAGCAGGTGCTGGCCGAGCCGCAGCATCCGCTGCGCCAGGACTACGAGACCTGGCTGCAGAATTACGTGCAGCGCCTGCGCGAGGACCCGGCCCTGGCGGAGCGCATCGAGCAGCTCAAGCAGGAAATGATCGACCACCCCGCCCTGCAGGACTACGTGCAAGGGCTGTGGACGCGCATCCACGCCAGCCTGCGCGCCGATCTGCAACGCGAAGACTCGGCGCTGGTCGGCCACCTGCAGCGCAGCCTCGCGTCGCTGGGCGCCAGCCTGCAGGCTGACCCGGCCCTGCGCGAGGCCCTCAACCAGCACCTGCTGGAAGGTGCGCAGCGCCTGACCGGCCGCCTGCGCGAGGGCGTGACCACGCATATCGCGCAGACCGTGAAAGGCTGGGACGAGCGGCACCTGGTCGAACAGCTGGAACTGAGCGTGGGCCGTGACCTGCAGTTCATCCGCTTCAACGGCACCCTGGTCGGCGGTCTGATCGGCCTGCTGCTGCACGCTGCGACGGTCCTTTTCCGCTTCTGAAGCCTCCCTGCACGGGAGCGGGCGCCGTCACGCTTGATTAACGAAATGCGAATGCCTATCATTTTCTAATCGGTTGTACGCTTAGCCAAACAGGCGCGGAAGGCGCGCCCATCGCCCGTGTACATCCCCGACCTCTGAGCTGCCCGTCTGCGCGGGCGGTGCTTCGTCGATGGGACACGCTGGGCGACATGCGCAGGGCGCAAGGGGGCCGCGGACGCGTTCCATCCCCTCCCCTACCTGCAGGAACGCCGTGGACCGCTCGCCCGCAACCGCCAGCCCCCGCACTGTCTTCTCCAACCCGCGCTGGGGCGTGCTGTCACGTTCGTTGGCCGCGATCTTCGGCGGCTATGCGCTGGCCTCGGTGACCAGCGTGTTCTGCGCGGTGGCGTTGCCCGGCGCGCGCGGCCAGACCGTGCTGACCGGCATGCTGCTGGCGATCCTGGTCGCCGCCTGTGCCCCTCTGTGGGCATTCGCCACCCGCAGCGCACTGCGCGCCTGGGTGGGCATCCTCGCCCCGGCCCTGCTGATGGCAGGCATTGCGCGCCTGATGGGGGCCTGGGCATGAAGAACGGATTCCGCCAATCGATGGCCTGGCTGCACACCTGGACCGGGCTGCTGGTCGGCTGGTTGCTGCTGCTGATCTTCATGGCCGGCACAGCCAGCTATTACCGCGAGGAAATCAGCCGCTGGATGCGCCCGGAGCTGCCGGCCAACAAGGTCAGCATCGATGTGGCCGCGCAGCGCGCGGTGGACTACCTGCAGGCCAATGCCAGCCAGGCCGGGAACTGGTTCGTCACGCTGCCGCAGCCGCGCAACCCGGCCATGCAGATGTTCTGGCGGTTGCCACCGGAGCTGGCCGACCCCAGCCGTGGCCGCCGCGGTGGCTTTGGCGACGCCACGCTGGATCCGAACACCGGCCAGGCATTGAAGGCGCGCGAGACCCGCGGCGGCGACTTCTTCTACCGGCTGCACTTCGACCTGCACTACATCCCGGTGCTGTGGGCGCGCTATCTGGTCGGCTTCTGCGCGATGTTCATGCTGGTGGCGATCATCACCGGCGTCATCACCCACAAGAAAATCTTCAAGGACTTCTTCACCTTCCGCAAGGACAAGGGCCTGCGTTCCTGGCTCGATTTCCACAACGTCAGCGCAGTGATGGCGCTGCCGTACCACGCGATGATCACCTACACCGGCATCGTCACCCTGATGATCATGTACCTGCCTTGGGGCGTGAAGGTGGCTTATCCGCAGGACGAGGACAAATTCTTCTTCGAGGCCTTCGGCGGCATGCCGGAGGTGACCGCGCCCGCCGAAGGACGCGCCACCGCGCTGCCGATCGCACAGCTGCTGGACAGCGCACGCGCGCATTGGCACGGCGTGGAAGTGGCCGGCTTCACCGTATCCAACCCGGGCGCAGCCAATGCGGTGATCGACATCCGCCAGCGCGACGGCAAGCGACTGTCCACCGACACCCCGGCCGTGCGCTACAGCATGGTCAGCGGTGCGCTGCTGGAAGAAACACCGCCGTCCGGTGGCGCCACCGCCACCCGCGGCGTGCTGTACGGCCTGCACCTGGCACGCTTCGCCGACTGGGGCCTGCGCGCGTTGTTCTTCCTGTCCGGCCTGGTCGGCTGCCTGATGGTGGCCAGCGGCGTGGTGCTGTGGGCGGTGAAGGAACGGCCGAAGCATGCCAGGAGTGGACGCACCGGCTTCGGCCTGCGCCTGGTCGATGCGCTGAACATCGGCACCGTAGCCGGCCTGCCGATTGCCTTCGCGGCCTACTTCTGGGGCAACCGCCTGCTGCCGCTGGACATCGCCGAGCGCTCCAGCGCCGAGGCCAACGTGTTCTTCTACGCCTGGGGCGCGGCGTTGCTGGCGGCCTTCATCTGGCCCAAGCGGATGATGTGGGCGTGGCAGCTGTACCTCGGTGCAACGGCGTTCGCGCTGGTGCCGGTGGTCAACGCGCTGACTACACACGCGCACCTCGGCGTCACCCTGCGCAACGGTGACTGGGTGCTGGCCGGCGTTGATCTGTCGATGATTGCCTTCGGCGCGATGCTGGCGGTGTGCGGCTGGCGCATGCAGCGCTGGACGCCACCGCTGAGTGCGGCCGAGATGAAGAAGCGCGCGGCTGCCGCAGCAGCGCCGAAGGCATCAGTCGAAGCGGCCGAAGTGGAGGCCAGCGCATGATGCTGCTGGCTCTGACGCTGTCGTTCTCTGCGTTCACCGCCCTGTCGCTGGGGATGGAAAAGCACCAGCACGACCTGCATGGCAAGGCTGCGGCCGCACCGGCACGGCGGATGCAGTGGCGGGTACTGGGCTGGGTGCTGCTGACAGTGGCCTTCGCACTGTGCGTGGCCGACCACGGCTGGGCGGTGGGCCCGGTGCTGTGGCTGGGTGCGATGACCGTGGGTGGCGTGGCGCTGTCGTTCGGGTTGTACCCGTATCGGCCAACGTGGATCGCGCCGCTGGCGATCGCGCTGCCGGTGATCGGGCTGGTGGTGGGGTTGGTGTAACCGCAGGACGGGGACAACGGCATCCACGCATGGCGTGGATCTACAATGGCGGCATGGATAGCGTGCTGCAGCGGACGTCTGGAATCGGCTTCTTTTCCCGGTTGGGTGAAACACTGCCCGCAACGGCCGGCGTCGTCGCCGTTCGGTCGCTGGCCGAAGCACTGCGGACCATCGATACCGATGGTTTCGAGTGGATGCCCACAACACTGGGCGATTCGGATCCGTTTCACGGCGCCCTGCCCCATCCCGCCGAACTGGCCGACGCCCGGCGCGAACTCAACCGGAGCTTGATGCGCGCGCTTTCGGCACTGGATCTGCCGGCACTGCGCTGCGGTGCACATGACCTGCACCTGGTGGCGCGCGATGGAGCGATGTTCGCCTTCCGTCAACGCCTGCTGGAAACGCACCTCGGCCTGCCGGCGCACTGGGAACCCGTGCTTGCGCTGTACGAACGGGGGCATTGGCCGCTGGCCCACGCGCCGGGGCGCTTGCTGGTGCTGTAGAGCCGTCCACGCAGGCATGGATCTACCGGGCCCACGCTCGCCGGGCATGGCCCGGCGCTACCGTTCTGCGCGCACGTGGGTAGTGCCGGCCGCTGGCCGGCATTCCCTTTCGGCTGGAATCACCCCAACCGCTTCAGTTCCCACGCGCGGTGGATGCGCGCGTTGCGTTCGAAATCCGGGCCGAGGGTGCGCGCGGTGATCTCGCGGCACTGGGCGAACTCGGCGATGGCGTTCTCTTCCAGCTTGAAGCGGCGGAAGTTGTTGGAGAAGTACAGCACACCGCCGGGCGCCAATCGTGCCACCGCCGCACGCAGCAGCTTCAGCTGCTCACGCTGCACGTCGAAATCGTCGGCGCGCGCGGAGTTGGAGAAGGTCGGCGGATCGCAGAAGATCACATCGTACTGGCCACGGTCCGCTTCCAGCCATGCCATCGCATCGGCCTGCACCAGCAGGTGCTGGTTGCCGCCCTGCCCGTTCAAGGCCAGGTTGTCGTAGCACCACTGAAGGTAGGTCGCCGACAGATCGACGCTGGTGGTGCTGGCGGCACCGGCCACGGCGGCCTGCACGCTGGCCACGCCCGTATAGCAGAACAGGTTGAGGAAGCGCTTGCCACGCACCTGCTCGGCCATCATCCGGCGCAGCGGGCGGTGGTCGAGGAACAGCCCGGTATCCAGGTAGTCAAACAGGTTTACCTGCAGCAGCGCATTGTTCTCGCGCACCACGATGAACTCATCACGCTGCTCGAAACGGCCGTACTTGCTGCCACCCTTGCCGCGCTCTCGCGACTTCATCGAGACCTGCTCCGGCGGCACGCCGAACACTTCGCGCGCAGCGGCCAGCAGTTCGTTGCGGCGGCGGCGCACGTCGTTCTCCGGGATCGCCGCCGGTGCGGCGTACTCCTGCACATGCAGGAAGGTGCGGCGCTTGCCACCATCTTCCTCGTAGACGTCAATGGCAGCCGCGTATTCCGGCAGGTCGGCGTCATAGGCGCGGAAGCAGGTGATGTCTTCGCGGGCGCGCCAGCTCTTGAACTTCTTCAGGTTCTTGCGCAGGCGGTTGGCCACCATCTGCGCACCTTCGCTCAACTCGCGCGGCTGCGCCGGATCGCGGCCCGGCACGGCGATCGGGTCGCAGACGATCAGCGCGCATTCCAGTGCGCCGTTGAACATCTGGTACTTCTTGCCGGCGCGCAGGCCGGTGGCGAAGGCCAGTTCGTCGTTGCCGCACAGCAGGCTGGCGCGCCATTGCGGCACCGCCTTCTGCAAGGCGTTGCCGAGCGCGCGGTACAGCGCCGGATCAGCGGCCAGGCGCTCGTCATACGGCGGGTTGCAGACCACCGCACCGATCTCCTGCTCCGGCGCGGCCAGGTCGGCCACATCGGCGCGGATGAAGCGGATCGCGTGGGCGACGCCCGCCACCTCGGCATTCTCGCGCGCCGCCTGGATCGCGATCGGGTCGATGTCGCTGCCGTGGATGACCGGCTTCAACGCGGCCAGGCCAGCCGCTTCGCGGTCACGCGCCTCGCTCTGGATGCTCTTCCAGGCCGCCTTGTCGAAGCCCAGCCAGCGGCTCGGCGGCAGGCTGCCATGGCGCATCAGGCCGGGAGCAACGTCGGCGGCCATCAGCGCGCCTTCGATCAGCAGCGTGCCGCTGCCGCACATCGGGTCCAGCAGCCCGCCACCAGCGGCGTGCAGGCGCGGCCACTGCGCGCGCAGCAGGAGCGCGGCGGCCAGGTTTTCCTTCAGCGGCGCTTCGTGGGCGGCGCCACGCCAGCCACGGCGATGCAGCGGGCCACCGCCGAGGTCGATCGACAGCGAAGCACGGCCCTTGCGCAGCGACAGGTTGACGCGCACATCGGGCAGATCGGTGTTGACCGAGGGGCGTTCCAGGCCCTCGTCGCGCATGCGGTCGACGATGGCGTCCTTGATCCGCTGTGCGGCGAAGCGCGCATGGGTGATCTTGTCACCGGACACGTGCGCGTCCACCGCCAGGGTCATCTCCGGCTTGATGTGCTCGTGCCACGGCAGCGCACGCACGCCGTCGTACAGGGCCTGTTCGTCCGGACAGTCGAACTCGTCGATCGGCCACAGCACGCGGCTGGCCAGACGCGACCACATCACGATCCGCAGCGCCTGCTCCAGTTCGCCCTCGGCGTTGACGCCGGCAATGGTGGCAGTGGCCTTGCCAAGGCCCAGGGCCGACAGCTCATCGGCAAGCAGGTATTCCAGGCCCTTGGCGCAGGAGACGAAGAATTTCACGGGATCGGTTCGCAGGTGGTCGGGCGCGGCACAGGGGCCGGGCCGGTCGGAAAGGAGGGCCGCAAGCACGGCCGGCAGGCCCGCGCCGGGGGCGGCGGGGCTGCCATTGTAGTCAAAGCGGGCGGGCGCGCCGTGCGCCCGGGCTTCACAGTTGCCGCAGCAGGCGCTCGAAGGCCTGCGCGGAGGCCTCCACGTGGCGTTCCAGGCGGTGCCCATCATCGACCAGCAGCAGCTGCGCCGAGCGCGCCTGGGCCCAGGCGATGACCCCGGCGGCCGGGACCACGTCGTCATGCCAGGCCTGGACCACGGTGGTCGGCACGGCGGCGGCGTCCAGCGCCGGCATCGGGCCCATGGTGGTCGGCGGCACCATCAGGAACAGGCCGGCCACCGGCACCTGCAGCGAGGCGATGGCAGAGATGTAGGCACCCAGGCTGGAGCCGGCCAGCACCACCGGGCCCTGCTGGGCCGCGATGGCGGTGCGCTCGACCAGGCGGCGCAGCCGAGTCGGCACGTCACCTACGCGGCTGACCTCGCTCATCGCGTCCAGGTCGGTGTAGTCGGGGCGCTCGTGGGTCCAGCCCAGCCGCTGCGCCACGTCGGCCAGCGCGGTGACCTTGGTCGCCTCCGGGCCGCTCTCGAAGCCATGCGACAGGATGCAGTGGCCGCGGCTCATGCGCGTGCTCCGTGCGAGCGGGCCAACGAGGAAAGGGAAGGCAGGTTCATGCCGCAATGCTAGCATCGCCGGATGCCCAACCCGCTCCTGCCCGGCCTGCAGCTGCAGCCCCTGCCCTACGAAGACCGTCTGCCCCTGCGCGACCCGGCCACGCTGGAAATGGTGGTGATCCACTGCACCGAGCTGCCCGACCTGGCGATGGCCCGCGAGTACGGCGAGCGCGTGCTGTACGACAGCGGTGCCGGCAACAGCGGCCATTTCTACATCGACCGCGATGGCCGCGTGGTGCAGTACGTGGCGCCGGAACGCGTGGCCCACCACGTACGCGGCATGAACGCGCATACGCTGGGCATCGAGCTGGTCAACACCGGGCGCTACCCGCACTGGTTCGACAGCCGTCACCAGGTGATGGACGAGGCGTACACCGAGGCGCAGCTGATGGCGCTGGAGGCGCTGCTGCTGGCGCTGGTGGCGCGCTACCCGTCGCTGCGGCGGATTGCCGGGCATGACCAGCTGGATCTGGAGCAGGTGCCGGCCAGTGATGATCCGGCGCTGACGGTGGCGCGCAAGCGTGACCCGGGGCCGTTGTTCCCGTGGGCGCGGGTGCTGGCGAGGGTGCCACTGCAGCCGGTTGGGTGAGGGTTTGCAGGGCTGCGCCCTGCACCTGCAGAAGCAACGGCAACGGCAACGTCAAACGCTGGCATTCCGTTGGATGGCGGGGTGTGTCCGGTTGCGGGGGACGCCGTAAACCCGTCCATGGGGGCTTGGCCGCGGCATCCATGCCGCGGACACCCCCGCAACCGGACCCACCCCGCCTTCGACAGTTTCCCGCTGCTGTTGGTGGGTGTCGACCTTGGTCGACACGGGGTCGGATCCCGTTGCTACGCAACGGGCTCTGACCCCGATTTGCGCTCGATGGGGTCAGAGCCGTTTCCCGTCGGGAAACGGATCCGACCCTGCGCTACTCACGCGCCGGTGGCGACCGGGCGGCTGCTGTCGCTCACCCAGCCGCTCCAGGAATCGGCATAGATGCGCGCACCGCTCAGTCCTGCGCTTTCCATCGCCAGCAGCAGGTGGCAGGCGGTCACGCCAGAGCCACACATCAGCACCACCTGTTCTGGATCGCGGTTGCCGATCACGCCCTGCAGTTCGGCGCGAAGTTCCTGTGCGTCGCGCAGGCGGCCCTCGAGCACGTTCAGGGCGAACGGCCGGTTGACTGCGCCCGGCACGTGGCCGGCAACCGGGTCGAGGGGCTCCACTTCGCCGCGGAAACGTTCACCCGCGCGTGCGTCGACCAGCCAGCCCGGTGCATGTTTCAGGCGCGCGGTGATTTCATCGGCGTTGGCGACCTGGGTGGTATCGAAACGGCCCGGGTAGGCCGGCAGCACCGCCACGTCACTCTGACCGCTTTCCAGCGCGTGACTGGCGGCCTGCCAGGCTGCGACACCGCCGTCGAGCACGGCCACCTTCTGGTGGCCAATCAGTCGCAGCAGCCACCACAGGCGCGAGGCGGCCATGCTGCCGTCGCTGCCGTCGTAGACCACCACCTGGGTATCGGGGCTGATGCCCCACTGCCCCAGCTTTACGGCAAAGGCATCGCTGTCCGGCAGTGGATGGCGACCGTGGCCGACGCGCGACAGATCGGACAGATCACGATTGAGATCGGCATACACCGCACCCGGGATATGACCGGCCAGATACTGGCTGCTTCCCGCCTGCGGGTCGGCCAGCGAGGCCCGCGCATCGACCACGCGCACTGCGGTGCTGGCGGTGGCGCGTGCGTCGACCACGCGGATGCCCTCGCCCAACGCGGCAGCCAAGGTGGCGACATCGACCAGGGTGGTCCACGGCGGATCGATCGGGTTCATTGCACTTGCTCCAGGCGGCGACGCAGGTTGTAGAGAATGGCCGCGGTGGCGCCCCAGATGCGCTGGCCGGGCCAGCCGTACTCAAGGACGTGGCGGATGCGGCCGCGATGGTTGATTTCGACCTGGCGCAGGTTGTCCGCCGCCATCAGGTAGTCCAGCGGCACCTCGAACACCTCGGCGACTTCGCTGGGCTGCGGCACCGGCACGAAGTCCGGATCGACCACCGCCACCACCGGGGTGACCCGGTAGCCGGTGATCGTCACGAAGGGATCCAGGTAGCCCAGCGCCTGCACCTGGCCGGGGGCCAGTGCGATTTCTTCCTGGCTCTCGCGCAATGCCGCCGCCAGTGCGTCGCGGTCGTCGGGCTCGGTGCGTCCGCCGGGGAACCCGACCTGGCCACCGTGCGTGCGCAGGGTTTCGGTGCGACGGGTGAGGATCACCTGCGCGCCATTGGCTCGCGGCACGATGCCGGCCAGCACCGCCGCTTCCACCGGAGGGCCGGGCGGCAGCAGGTCAATCAGTTCGCTGCGGTTCCAGCCATCACCAACCGGCGGTTCGGCCAGCGGGTGCAGCGCGCGCATCAGCCGTTCGTGGTCGGCCAGCGAGCCGCGCAGTGACTGCTGAAGCTGCGCGCGCAGCGGTTGCACGCGGTGCAGGATGCGGTTGCGTTCGTCATTGCTCATCGACGACCACCGCGCGATTTCGTCGATATGCCGCCCGCACCCGCTGCACTGCCGGTGCGGATCCAGCGTGCACACTCCGATGCAGGGACTTGCGACAACACGCGCCGTTTCTTCCATTGTTTGCACCCGGCAACAGTAGCGCGAATGGGCGGGATTTGCGCGGGTAACGATGCGGCGCGTGACGGCATCGCACTGCGCGCGTTCGCCGAGCATGGCTCGGCGCTACAGGTCGCGCGCTGCGCAAACAAAAACGCGCCGGTGGAATCACCGGCGCGTTTGGTTTACCGCTTCGATTTACTTGACGCTGACCAGCTTGATCTCGAACTGCACAGCCACGTTCGGCGGGAACGGGGTGCGCGGGTCGGCACCGTAGGCCTGGTCCGGCGGCAGGGTGACTTCCCACTTCGAGCCTGCCGGCATCTGCAGCAGGGTCTCGCGCATGGCCTTCATTTCGACTTCGCTGACCTTGATCGACGGGATCTGCTGGGCCGGGCGGGCTTCGGTCGGGCGCTGGCCGTACGGGAACGGACCGGCCACTTCCAGCTGCACGGTGCTGGCCTGGGTCGGCTTGGCACCCTTGCCGGCTTCGATCACGCGGTACTGGACGCCGCTCGGCAGCGACTGCACGCCGGCCTTGGCCTTGTTCGCCGCGATGAACTGGTCGCTCTTGGTCTTGTTTTCGGCAGCAGCCTTTTCGTACTCGGCCTTGGCAGCCTGGGCACGGCCCTGCTCGCGCTTCTGGAACGCTTCAACGGCCGGCTTCAGCTGCTCGGCGGTGATCGCCGGCTGCTTCTTGGCGTAGGCATCCTGCAGGCCCTTCACCACCGAGTTGATGTCCAGCTGCTCACCGCGACCGGTCAGCTCCGCCAGGTTGTTGCCGTAGTCGTAACCGAAGTAGTAGCTCAGCTTGCCCTTTTCGGACGAAACGTCCTGGGCGAAGGCATTGCCCGTCAGGGCCAGGGCCGCGACGGCGACCGCGATAGAACGCAACTTCATCAAACAGTTCTCCAGGGGTGGTAACTCAGGGACGTTCTGCGCCGCCCTGAGGCGACGGGTTAGGATAACGGGCGCAACGTGTAACCGCTACTCACGATGCAGGCTATGACCCGTCTGCGTTCGCGGAGTTCAATATCACTTTTTTTTAACGTTCCAGGAGTTTACCCGTGGCCGATGCCCTGATCGCTGTCACCGACGACGGCGCCATCCGCACCGTGACCGTCCAGCGCCCGGACAAGCTCAACGCCCTCAATGCCGCGACCCTGCAGGCCCTGGCCGAGGCCTTCAGTGCTGCCGCCGCAGACCCGGAAGTGCGCGTGGTGGTGCTGACCGGTGCTGGCCCGAAGGCGTTCGTGGCCGGCGCCGACATTACCGAGATGAACACACTCAGCGCGGTTCAGGGACGTGATTTCTCGCTGCTGGGCCAGGCCCTGATGCGCCAGATCGAGCGCATGCCCAAGCCGGTCATCGCCCGCGTGAACGGTTTTGCGCTGGGCGGCGGCCTGGAGCTGGCGATGGCCTGCCACCTGCGCATCGCCGCCGATACCGCCAAAGTCGGCCAACCGGAAATCAATCTGGGCCTGATTCCCGGCTTCGGCGGCAGCCAGCGCCTGCTGCGCCTGTGCGGCCGTGCCGCCACCCTGGAGCTCTGCCTGCTGGGTGCACCGATCAACGCCGCACGTGCGCTGGAACTGGGGATCGTCAACGAGGTGGTGCCGGCCGACGCGCTGGACAATCGCGTGAATGACGTCGCCCGGCAGCTGGCGCGCTCGGCGCCGCTGGCCCTGCGCGGCCTGCTGGACGCGGTGCACGTGGGTGGCGAATGCAGCCTGGAAGCCGGGCTGGAATACGAAAGCGCGCAGTTTGGCCTGCTGTTCGCCACCGAGGACATGCGCGAGGGAACCAGCGCCTTCCTGCAGCGCCGCCCGCCGGCCTTCCAGAACCGCTGACGCCATGGCATCCCGACCCAACCCCGCGCGGCTGTTCGCCCGGGTCCAGGCAGACGATCTCGATGGCGCCCTTCAGGCCGGGCTGATGGACTATGTCGCCCGCGCCGACGACGCACAGTTGCTGCCCGGCCACCCGGAACTCCCGCAGCGGTTGCAGCAGGCCCAGCAGCAGCTTCAGGCGGCCTGGGCGGCACGCGAACGCTATCGCGCCCGCGCGGTACGGCTGGCCCGCCGCGAAGCCGAACGCGACGCACGGCGCACCCCGGCCCCGGCGCCGGACGTGAAGCCCGCCCTGCCCGCCGCAGCGGCCGCCATCCTCGCCCGGGCCAAGGCCCGCGCCAGCGGCAAGGAGCAGTAATGGCCACCACGAAGAAGACTGCACGCGCTCCGGCGCGGCGTGGCGGCACGATGCCGCGCGCCGACGTGGTGGAGATGTTCACCCGCCTGCGCGAACTCAACCCGCACCCGAAGACCGAACTGGAGTACAGCTCGCCGTTCGAGCTGCTGGTGGCGGTGGCGTTGTCGGCGCAGGCCACCGATGTCGGCGTCAACAAGGCCACGCGCCGCCTGTTCCCGGTGGCCAATACGCCGGCAAAGATCCTCGCGCTTGGCGAGGATGGGCTGAAGCAATACATCGCCACCATCGGCCTGTTCAACGCCAAGGCCAAGAACGTGATCGCCACCTGCGCGATCCTGCTGGAAAAGCATGGCGGTGAAGTGCCGCGCGATCGCGATGCACTGGAAGCGCTGCCGGGCGTCGGCCGCAAGACCGCCAATGTGGTGCTCAACACCGCGTTCGGCGAGCCGGCGATGGCGGTCGACACGCATATCTTCCGCGTCTCCAACCGTACCGGACTGGCCCCGGGAAAGAACGTGCGCGAAGTGGAAGACAAGCTGGTGAAGGTGATCCCCGCCGAGTTCCTGCTCGACGCGCATCATTGGCTGATCCTGCACGGGCGTTATGTGTGCAAGGCGCGCAAGCCGGATTGCCCGGGCTGCGTGATCGCCGATCTGTGCCGGTTCAAGGAAAAGACCACGGCCGAGGCGTGACGCAGTCTCTGTTGTGACCAGAAGAAGACGGCGGGCACAAGGCCCGCCGTCTGTGTTTCAGGACAAGCGTGCTTCAGGAGATCAGAACGACAGGTCGCCCCAGACGCCGAATTCCTTGGTCTTGTCGTTCTTCTTGTCGCCAGCGTTGGCCAGGTGGGTGTACTTGTACACGGTCGACAGCTTGAGGTTCTTCATGACCGGGAACTCGACGCCGACGTTCCAGTACTTGTCGCTCAGGGTCGGATCCAGGGTCTTGCTGACGTCGGTGTCATCGTAACGACCGAACACGTTGATGCCGCCGTCGGTCACGCGCACGCTGCCCCACACCGACCAGCCGCTGGACTTGTCGGTGGCAACGGTCATCACGTTGTTGAGGTTCTTGGCCTGGAAGTACTCACCACCGACGCGGAAATTGCTGTCGGCGTAGGCCACCATCGCGTTGGCGCGGGTGTAGGTGTTCTCGGAACTCTGGATGTCGGTTTCCTTGCCCAGCTTGCCGCTGTAGCCACCGACGGCAACCACGAAGTTCTCGTTCGGGGTGTAGGCCACGCGGCCTTCCACGTCCATGCCCTTGCTGCGGGTCGGGTTCTTGTAGCCGGCGCCGGACACCACCGAGACGGCGTAGTTGAAGTTGTTGCCCAGGTTGCCGAAGCCATGCAGGCCCCAGTCGGACGAGTTGCCGTACTTCAGGCGGTCGGTCAGGGTGTTCTCGACATAGCGCATGCCGTAGAACTTCTCGACGTAAGGGATCCACGGCATGTCGGCGGCACCGACGCGCAGGTTGAAGGCCGGGTCGAAGCTGCCCTGCACGTAGGCCTTCTTGACGAACAGTTCGGTGTTGCCAATGGCCGAGCTGTACTGGAAGTCGGTGGTCAGGTTGGCCGACCAGATGTCGTTGAACTTGTGGTCGACGGTCAGGTAGAAGCGCTTGACGTCCAGACCGGTGCCGCTGGCGGCGGTGTCTTTGCCGTTGCTGGTCTTGTCGATGTTGGTCAGGTCGAAGAACATGCGACCGCCGATCTTGTTGTCATTGACCAGCTTGGCCAGCTTGTCGACGCTGGTCTGGGTCTTCTGTGCACCTTCCAGCGCCTGCGCCTGGGTGATGTTCACTTCGGACTGCGCGTCGGACTGCGCCTGCAGCGCCTGCGAATCGTTCTGCAACTGCTGGACCTGGGCCTGCAGCGCGGCGATCTGTGCCTGCAGCTGCTGCAGCTGTGCCTGGGATACGCCCGAGCTGGCGGGGGCTGCGAAGGCGTCGGCGGAAACCAGACCGAGGCTTGCAACGACCGCGGCGGCGAGCAAATGGGAACGCATTTTGGATCTCTCCAGAGGGTTGGAATGGCTTGGGCAGAACGCCACGCCGGCAGGCCGGTCAAGCGTTTTGCGAACGTTCCGTTAAAACCATGACAGTCGAATGACAAACTGCGCACCAAACACAGGTTTCTTCGTGTGGTCATGCGGACGACGCATTTGCGCCGGCACCTGTGCCTAGGCCTTGCGACACATGGCGTGATGTATCCGCTTCAAGGCGCAACGCGGCCCCCACGCATCCCTGTGCAGTACATGACATCGCTGCCGGATGCCCATTACCCGGAATGCACGTGCGTCAGCGCGGAGGCGCCGTCAACGACATATGGAGGTTGGCGACTCACCGCCCCGCCGCACTCCGACCGCGCGCGAAACCTTCACGGACACCGCTGCAGCGGCAGCGGCGAGCGCTGTAACGGTTGCGTCATACAACGGTCCCTGCGCTGTCATCGAACCGTTATGGAATGTGCGCCGGGCGGGTAACCCCGCATCCCAATCAACCCAGGAGCCACCCCGTGATCCACGCCTTCAAGTCGCGCGTTGCCGTTGCCGTCTTCGCAGCGTCGTCCGTGTTCGCCGCCAACGCCGCTGAAATCACCGGCGCGGGCGCCTCGTTCATCTACCCGGTGATGTCGAAGTGGTCGGCCGACTACAACGCCGCCACCAGCAACAAAGTCAACTACCAGTCGATCGGTTCCGGCGGCGGCATTGCGCAGATCAAGGCCAAGACCGTTGATTTCGGCTCCTCCGACGCCCCGCTGAAGCCGGAAGAGCTGGCTGCTTCGGGCCTGGCGCAGTTCCCGTCGGTGATCGGCGGCGTGGTGCCGGTGGTCAACGTGGCCGGCATCGCCCCGGGCGCACTGAAGCTGGACGGCACCGTGCTGGCCAACATCTTCCTGGGCAAGATCAAGACCTGGAACGACCCGGCCATCGCCGCGCTGAACCCGGGCGTGGCTCTGCCGAGCGCCAAGATCACCGTCGTGCACCGTTCGGATGGTTCGGGCACCACCTTCAACTTCGTCAACTACCTGTCCAAGGTCAGCCCGGAGTGGAAGAGCTCGGTCGGTGAAGGCACCTCGGTCCAGTGGCCGGCCGGCATCGGCGGCAAGGGCAACGAAGGCGTTGCCGCATACGTGAAGCAGATCAAGGGGGGCATCGGCTACGTCGAACTGTCCTACGCGCTGCAGAACAAGCTGTCTTACACCGCGATGAAGAATGCCGCCGGCAAGTTCGTGCAGCCGAGCGATGCGTCGTTCGCCGCAGCCGCCGCCAGCGCCGACTGGGCCAGCGCCAAGGACTTCTACCTGGTGATGACCAACGCCCCGGGCGCCGAGTCGTGGCCGATCACCGCCACCAACTTCATCCTGGTGCACAAGAAGCCGAAGAATGCTGCCAACGGCAAGGCCACCCAGGAGTTCTTCCGCTGGGTCTACAAGAGCGGCGACGCCCAGGCCCGCCAGCTGGACTACGTGCCGCTGCCGGACAGCCTGGTCCGCCAGATCGAGACCTACTGGTCGCAGAACCTGAAGTAAGCGCTCCCCCGCAGGAAGGGGGTCGGCGGGTCCTCTCTCCCCCGCCGATCCCACCCGGGCGCGAGATCCTCGAGATCTCGCGCTCTTCTTGTTTTGGTGGTTGGTCGTGAAATGCGCTGCGCCTCCGATCTACCGAGAGTAGGCGACGCAGGGCCCAGCCCGGGACACGCCGTAAACCCCGCTCCGCGGTCCGGCCCAGCCGCTGGCGGCTGTGCGTTCGAGCGCTTGCGAGGCGATGCCTCGCAGGCAAAGCGCCCTCACCCATGGGGGCTCGATCGCGCCATCCATGGCGCGAACGGTCCCGGGCTGGGCCCTGCGTCGCCTCTGGTCAGTTCATCGGGGGCGCGGTGGGGTCATGGAAGGCAGGAGCAAAGGCAGGAGCGCGTGTAGAGCCGAGCCTATGCTGGGCTGATTCTGGCCCGGCCTCGGGCGGAGCCGAGCGTGTGTTCGGCTTTACCTTCCCCGGCCGTCATATCGGTGCGCAGATCGGGGGTTTCCGGGCACCTGCCGGATTGGTAGCAACCCCGTGAAACCCTTGTCAGAACGTGATCCAGGACACCTCTGTCATGGTCGTAATACGGCTGTAACAAAAACATCATTTCATAGCCGCATCCGCCGACGACGTCGGCTCTTCCCCGCTATGGAGTGACCATGAAACTGCACTCGGCCGGCCTTGCCGCCCTTTCCCTGGCCATCGCCCTGGGCCTGTCGGCCTGCGGTGGCGACAAGCAGGCCGCGCAGCAGCCGGCTGCCGACGGTGCCGCCGCTCCGGCCGCCGCCGGTGCCAAGGTAACCGCCGAAGTGTCCGGCGCGGGCGCGTCCTTCATCTTCCCGCTGGTCTCCAAGTGGTCGGCTGACTACAACGCCACCACCGGCGCCAAGATCAACTACCAGTCGATCGGTTCCGGCGGCGGCATCGCCCAGATCAAGGCCGGCACCGTCGACTTCGGTTCCTCCGACAAGCCGTTGAGCAGCGAAGAGCTGGCCCAGGCCGGCCTGGCCCAGTTCCCGTCCGCCATCGGCGGCGTGGTACCGGTGGTCAACATCGAAGGCCTGGAAGGCGGCAAGCTGCGCCTGAGCGGCGCCCTGCTGGCCGACATCTTCCTGGGCAAGGTCAAGACCTGGAACGACCCGGCCATCGTCGCCGCCAACCCGGGCGTGAAGCTGCCGGACGGCAAGATCACCCTGGTCCACCGTTCGGACGGTTCGGGCACCACCTTCAACTTCTCCAACTACCTGTCCAAGGTCAGCCCGGAGTGGAAGAGCAAGGTCGGCGAAGGCACCTCGGTGCAGTGGCCGGACGGCGTTGGTGGCAAGGGCAATGAAGGCGTCGCTTCGTACGTGAAGCAGATCAAGGGTTCGATCGGTTACGTCGAACTGGCCTACGCGCTGCAGAACGGCATGCCGTACACCGCCATGCAGAACGCGGCCGGCAACTGGGTCGAGCCGAGCGCGGAGACCTTCGCCGCTGCGGCCGCCAGCGCCGACTGGGCCAGCGCCAAGGACTTCAACCTGGTCATCACCAACGCCCCGGGCGAGCAGGCGTGGCCGATCACCGCCACCAACTTCATGCTGATGCAGAAGCAGCCGAAGGATGCCAAGCGCAACCAGGACACCCTGGCCTTCTTCAAGTGGGCCTTCGAAAACGGCCAGGCCCAGGCCAACGAGCTGCACTACGTGCCGCTGCCGGCCGAACTGGTCAAGCAGATCGAGGCCTACTGGGCGACCGACCTGAAGTGATGGACACGACGGTGCCCGCCCCACGCGGGCACCGCTTCTTCCACGCCGTGCCGCCCCGCCCCTTCCTGGCCCTGCCGTCCCCATGAATGCCATCGCCCAGCCTGTAGCCGCCCCGTCCACGCGTGATGCGCGTGATGCCCGCAACGACAAACTGTTCCGATGGGTGCTGGTCGGCACCGTCATCTTCGTCCTGATCGCCCTGGCCTGCGCCGCGCTTTCGATGCTGTGGGGCGGCCGCCATGCCCTGCAGATGCAGGGCCTGAGCTTCTTCTTCTCCGCCGACTGGAATCCGGTCGAAAACAAGTTCGGTGCGCTCGCCCCGATCTACGGCACCCTGGTCACCGCCGTCATCGCGATGGTCATCGCCGTGCCGGTCAGCTTCGGTATCGCTTTCTTCCTCACCGAAGTCGCGCCGCGCTGGCTGCGTGGCCCGGTCGGTACCGCCATCGAACTGCTGGCCGGCATTCCCTCGATCATCTACGGCATGTGGGGCCTGTTCGTGCTGGTGCCGGTGATGACCGAGTACGTCACCCCGTTCCTCAACGAGACCTCGGGCGAATGGCCGATCATCGGCCCGATGTTCCAGGGCCCGCCGCTGGGCATCGGCATGCTCACCGCCGGTTTCGTGCTGGCCATCATGGTCATTCCGTTCATCTCCTCGGTGATGCGCGAAGTGTTCCTGACCGTTCCGACCCGCCTGAAGGAATCGGCCTATGCGCTGGGTTCCACCAAGTGGGAAGTGAGCTGGGACATCGTGCTGCCCTACACCCGCTCGGCGGTGATCGGCGGCATCTTCCTCGGCCTCGGCCGCGCCCTGGGCGAGACGATGGCGGTCGCCTTCGTGATCGGCAACAGCGTGCGCCTGTCGCCGTCGCTGCTGGAACCGGGCACCACCATCGCCGCGCTGATCGCCAACGATTTCGGCGAAGCCACTGAAACCTACCGCTCGGCCCTGCTGCTGCTCGGCTTTGTCCTGTTCATCGTCACCTTCGTGGTGCTGGCCATCGCCCGCCTGATGCTGATGCGCCTGTCCCGCAAGGAGGGCAACTGATGTCCACCACCGCTGATTCGTTGTACCTGCGCCGCCGCATCGGCAATGTCGTTGCGATCACCGCCTCCTGCGCCACAGCGCTGTTCGGCCTGTTCTTCCTGGGCTGGATCCTGTTCACCCTGGCCTCGAAGGGCCTGGCCGGCATCAACTGGGATCTTTTCACCAAGATGACGCCGCCGCCGATGCAGGAAGGCGGCCTCGCCAACGCCTTCTTCGGCAGCGCGGTGATGTGTGCGCTGGCGATCGGCATCGGCACCCCGCTGGGCGTGCTGGCCGGCACCTGGCTGGCCGAGTACGGCAACGCCCGCAAGGCCGGCACCGTGGTCCGCTTCGTCAACGACATCCTGCTGTCGGCACCGTCGATCGTGCTCGGCCTGTTCGTCTACACCCTGTACGTGATGCAGACCGGCGGCAACTTCTCGGCGTTCGCCGGTGCCCTGTCGCTGGCCTTCATCGTGCTGCCGGTGGTGGTGCGCACCACCGACGAAATGCTGCGCCTGGTGCCCTCGCAGATGCGCGAAGCGGCGTTGTCGCTCGGCATTCCGCAGTGGAAGGTGATCGTGCAGGTTCTGTACCGCAGTGCATCAGCCGGCATCATCACCGGCATTCTGCTGGCGCTGGCGCGCATCTCCGGCGAAACCGCCCCGCTGCTGTTCACCGCCTTCGGCAACCAGTACTGGAACAACAACATCTTCCAGCCGATGGCCTCGGTGCCGGTGGTGATGAACCAGTTCGCCGGCAGCCCGTATGAATCCTGGCAGGTTCTGGCCTGGGCCGGTGCCCTGGTGCTGACTGTCTTCGTGTTGCTGGTCAGCCTTGCCGCCCGCGGCATCCTGCTGCGCAACCGTATCTCCCATGACTGACCTTTCCGTGGATAACGCCATGAACGACCTTTCCAACGCCGTGCCGATGCAGCGCATCGCCGTGCCGTCCTCGCACGAGAGCCTGCACACGCCGTCGCCGGTGAAGCTGGCTGCGCGTGGACTGGACTTCTACTACGACAAGTTCCACGCCCTGAAGGGCATCAACCTGGAGATTCCGGAAAAGCGCGTGACCGCGCTGATCGGTCCCTCCGGTTGCGGCAAGTCCACGCTGCTGCGCATCTTCAACCGCATCTACGCGCTGTACCCGAAGCTGGAAGCGCGCGGTGAAGTGCTGCTGGACGGCGAGAACATCCTGTCGCCGAAGTACCCGATGAACCGCCTGCGCAGCAAGGTCGGCATGGTGTTCCAGAAGCCGGTGCCGTTCCCGATGACCATCTTCGAGAACGTGGCCTACGGCATCCGCCACCACGAGAAGCTGAGCAAGGCCGACATGGCCGACCGCGTCGAGCAGGCGCTGCGCCAGGGCGCGCTGTGGGACGAAGTGAAGGACAAGCTGGGGCAGAGCGCGCTGGGCCTGTCCGGTGGCCAGCAGCAGCGCCTGTGCATCGCCCGTGCCGTGGCCCTGCGCCCGTCGGTGCTGCTGCTGGACGAGCCGACCTCGGCGCTGGACCCGATCTCGACCAGCCGCATCGAGCAGCTGGTGGAAGAGCTCAAGCACGAGTACACCATCGTCATCGTCACCCACAACATGCAGCAGGCAGCGCGCGTGTCCGACTACACCGCCTTCATGTACCTGGGTGACCTGATCGAGCACGACCGCACCGAAGTGATCTTCTCGCAGCCGTCGCAGCGGCAGACCGAGGACTACATCACCGGTCGCTTCGGCTGATCGACGCTGTTCCTTCGACATATGTCCCAGCCAGGCATGGCCTGGCTCTACCCGGATTGCAGACCATGAATCTTCCCAACGACCACATCGTCAAGAGCTACGACGAAGAGCAGCAGCGCCTGGTGGCCGAAATCGTGCGCATGGGCGAAATGGCCGTCGCCCAGCTCGAAGCGGCGATGGACGTGATCGAAAAGCGCGACGAGAACGCTGCCCATCGCATCATTGCCAATGATGAAGCGATCGACGCGCTGGAACAGCAGATCAGCCACGACGTGATGCGTCTGGCGCTGCGTGGGCCGATGGCGCGTGACCTGCGCGAGATCCTCGCAGGCCTGCGCATCCCGGCGGACATCGAGCGCATCGGCGACTACGCGGCCAACGTGGCCAAGCGCTCGATCGCGCTGGGCAAGGTGCCGCCGCTGCCGCAGATCCAGGGCCTGCGTGCGCTCGGCCGCCTGGCCGCGCAGCAGGTGCGCCGTGCCATCGCCGCCTACCGCGACAACGACGCCGACGCTGCACTGGAACTGCGCGAAGACGACGCGCGCCTGGACGCGCAGTACACCGCGCTGTTCCGCGAGCTGCTGACCTACATGATGGAAGACCCGCGCAATATCACCCCGTGCACCCACCTGCTGTTCATGGCCAAGAACCTGGAGCGCGTGGGCGACCACGCCACCAACATCGCAGAGAACGTGTGGTTCCTGGTGCACGGCGAGCAGCCGCTGCCGCCGCGTGAAAAGCGCGACGAGACCTCCAGCACCGGCCAGATCTGACGCTGCACTGCAACAACGGAGCTGGGTCCAAGGTGGCCGCTGTCCTGGTGACAGCGGCCTTCTTTTTTGGGGTATTCCCCCGCATTGTGGGCGCCGGGCTGGCCCGGTGCGGACCTTCCGGATGCTTCTGTAACAAACCTCACGAAAATTTGAGTTCTTGGCGAGGATTCGTTGAGTAGGATCGCTGCACCATCGTTTCCACCGGCATCCCTGCCGGCCACCCGGGCACCCGCCCACACCACCCAGGAGCACGACCGATGAGCAGTTCCAACAAGACCCTGTCCCTGCTGACTGCTACCGCCCTGGCCGCCGGCCTGGGCATGACCGCCAGTGCCTCGGCCCTGAGCATGAGCGACCTCGCCCAGGGCTACCTGGTGGCCGGACAGGCAGCCAAGGCCAGTACCGACGCCAAGGCCGCCGACACCAAGATGGCCGCTGACGCGACCAAGCATGCCGAAGGCAAGTGTGGTGCCGACGGCAAGACCGCCGAAGGCAAGTGCGGTGCCGACAAGGGCAAGGCTGCCGGTGCGGCAGCAGGCGCCAAGGCCAAGACCGGCGACAAGAAGGCGGCCGAAGGCAAGTGTGGCGAAGGCAAGTGCGGTGGCAAGCACTGACGTCCGCGCCAGCGTCGTCAACCCGCGGTTGCCGCTTCGTGCGGCGGCCGCAGGGTTGGGGCTGCGCCGGGCGCTGCTGCAGGAGCTGCGCGATGCACCGGCCGGCGATTTCGATTTCCTCGAATGCGCGCCGGAGAACTGGATCCATGTCGGCGGCCCCGCCGGTGACGCGCTGGCCGAGCTGGCGCAGCGCCATCCGCTGAGCTGCCACGGCCTGTCGTTGTCGCTGGGCGGCAGTGCGCCACTGGATACGCAGCTGTTGGAGCAGGTCGGTCAGTTCCTGGAAAAACACCGCGTGCCGCTGTACAGCGAACACCTGAGCTACTGCAGCGACGACGGCCACCTGTACGACCTGCTGCCGATTCCGTTCACCGATGAAGCAGTGCACCATACCGCCGCGCGCATCGCCCAGGTGCAGGACCTGCTGGCCCGCCGCATCGCGGTGGAGAACGTCTCCTACTACCTGGCGCCGGAGCCGGCGATGGACGAGCTGGCCTTCACCAATGCCGTGCTTGCCGAAGCCGACTGCGACCTGCTGCTGGACGTCAACAACGTCTACGTCAACGCCTGCAACCATGGTTACGACGCCGACGCGTTCATCGCTGGCCTGCCCGCAGACCGCATCGTCTGCCTGCACGTGGCCGGGCACCTGGATGAAGCGCCGGACCTGAAGATCGATACCCACGGCAGTGCGGTGATCGACCCGGTCTGGGCGCTGCTGGCGCGCACCTATGCGCGCATCGGCGCTCGCCCCACCCTGCTCGAGCGCGATTTCAATTTCCCGCCCTACGCCGAGCTGCGCGGCGAACTGCAGACCATCCGCCGCCTGCAGGCCGTGCACGCGGAGGCTGCATATGGCTGATACCCCCGACACGCTGCGAGCGCAGCAGTACGCGTTCACCGCACACCTGCGCGATCCACAGGCGGTGGCTGCACCGGCCGGGCTGGAACCGCGCCGCGTCGCGGTGTACCAGCGGCTGCTGTTCAACAACCTGCTCGGCCTGTTGAGCAACGGCTTCCCGGTCTGCGTGCGCCTGCTCGGCGAACCGGCCTGGAGCACGCTGGTCCGCCACTACTTCGCCACGCATCGCTGCCAGACGCCATTGTTCACCGAACTGGCTGTTGAATTCGTGCAATGGCTGCATGCGCAGCCGCAGCTGCCACACCCGGCGCTGGCCGAGCTGGCCCACTACGAGTGGGTGGAAACCGCGCTGTACCAGCTGGACGCCGGGCCGCTGCCGGTCGCGGCGGACATCGACCCGCTGCGGGTGCCGCTGCAACGCTCACCACTGGCCTGGCCGTTGCTGTACCAGTGGCCGGTGCACCGCCTCGGCGCCGAGGATGCACCCACCGAGCCACCAGCCGAGCCGACGGGCCTTCTTGTGCGCCGCGATGCCGACGGCGAGGTGCGGTTCGCCACGCTCAGCCCGCTGGCGGTGTACCTGCTGTCCAGCATCGGCGAACACCCTGGCCTCGATGGGCGCAGCTACCTGCAGCAGCTGGCCGCGGCGCATGGGTTGGCCGAGGACGCCTTGGCCGGACCCGGTGCCGCGTTGCTGCAGCAGTTCCTGCAGGCCGGCGTGATCGGCCCACTGCCGGCCCCCGGCTGACACCCCCTTCCCCCGGAGATCCACCGATGAAGCTTCCGACCCTGGCCACCGCGCGTGGCCAGCTGGACCGTCTCGCCCCCTGGTTGGCCCCGCTCGGCCTGCGCCTGCTGCTGGCCTGGGAATACTTCGAATCCGGCCGTGAGAAGCTGCACGGCCAGAACTGGTTTGCCGACCTGCAGGATGCCTTCCCGTTCCCGTTCGACCAGTTGCCGGCAACGCTGAACTGGCAGCTGGCGACCTGGTTCGAGCTGGTCGGCGCTGCTTGCCTGCTGTTCGGCTTCGGCACCCGATTTGCCGCCGCCAGCCTGCTGGTGCTGACAGTGGTGGCCACCTATGCGGTGCATTGGCCGATGGAGTGGAACTCGCTGGCCGACCTGGCCATGGGGTATGCGATCAGCGACCAGGGCTACGGCAGCTTCAAGCTGCCGGTGCTGTTCATGGCGATGCTGCTGCCACTGCTGTTCACCGGCCCCGGCAAGCTGAGCGTGGATGCGTGGTTGGCGCGTTGGTCTCCCTCGGCCAGGCCTGCGCGGCCGACAGTCCGGTAGATGCCGACCTTGGTCGGCGCGCACCGTGCCAACCAAGGTTGGCACCCAACGGAATCCTGAGCGCGCGGTGGCCCGGTAGGTGTCGACCTTGGTCGACACACGCCCGCGCAGGGAACGCATGCACCGAAGGCTGGCCGGGCGCTCAGGGTCGCTCTGCTAGAATTCACGGATGAATGACCCCACCCCCGCACCTGCCGCCGCCTCCGATTCCGCAGTCCCCCAGGCGCAGCGCGCGATGTCACAACGCTTCCGCGGCTTCCTGCCGGTAGTGGTGGACGTGGAAACCGGCGGCTTCGACAGCCAGCGCAACGCCTTGCTGGAAATCGCCGCGGTGCCGATCGAGATGGACGAGAACGGCCTGCTCTACCCCGGCCAGACCGCCAGTGCTCACGTGGTGCCAGCCGAGGGCCTGGAAATCGACCCGAAGTCGCTGGAAGTGACCGGCATCATCCTCGACCACCCGTTCCGGCTGGCCAAGGAAGAGAAGGCCGCACTGGACCACATCTTCACCCCGGTACGCGCGGCGATGAAGAAGTACGGCTGCCAGCGCGCGATCCTGGTCGGCCACAACGCGCATTTCGACCTGGGCTTCGTCAACGCCGCGGTGGCCCGGACCGGCCACAAGCGGAATCCGTTCCATCCGTTCAGCGTGTTCGACACCGTCACCCTGGCCGGCATCGCCTACGGGCAGACCGTGCTGGCGCGTGCCGCCACGGCTGCCGGGCTGGGCTGGGATGCCAACGAAGCGCACAGCGCGGTGTATGACACCGAACAGACCGCGCGATTGTTCTGCACCATCGCCAACGCCTGGCCGCGGTAAGACAGCCAACGGCGGCGCCCCTCGTGGTGGGGTGAGGCATCCCGGTTGAGGCCGGGCAGGGTGGGCGCCACGGAAAGATCAGAAAAAACGAAGTCAGAAGCAGCGGGTCGCGCGGCAGATCCACGCCATGCGCGGATGAATTCAGCCGATGCTCGTGCGATCGCGGCCGTCGCTCTTGGCGCGGTACAGCGCGCGGTCTGCGCGCTGGTACAGCAGCGCCGGGGTGCGGTCATCGGCATCCAGTTCCACCAGGCCTGCACTGAAGGTCACGCGCAGGCCCGCTACACCGGCCCAGTCGGGGTGGTCATGGAACAGGCCACGCAGGCGCGCGCACAGCTGCGCGGCTTCTTCCAGGCGGGTGTCGTTGAGCAGCAGCGCGAACTCCTCGCCACCGGTACGCGCGGGCAGGTCCGAGTCGCGGCAGGCCGCGGCGATCAGCCTTGCCACCTGCACCAGCACAGCATCGCCAATGCTGTGGCTGTGCCGGTCGTTGACGTCCTTGAAGTGGTCGATGTCCAGCACCACCAGGCACAGCGGGTGGCCGCTGCGCTGTGAACGGGCGAAATCGCGCGCCAGCGTTTCGTCGAAGGCACGGCGATTGGCCAGCCCGGTCAGCGCATCCTCGCGCGCCTGACGCTCGAAAGCCTCGGCCTGCCGTGCAAGGCGCTCGGCCAGCTCGGTCTTTTCCTGGTTCAGTGCCTGCAGGTGCACGGTCTTGGCCTGCAGGTCGAAGGTTGCCTCGTCCACGCGCCGTGCCAGGCGCAGGTTGCTGGCCTTCAGCTGCTGCAGCAGCAGGCGGTACAGCACAACCAGCCCGACCAGCAGCAGCAGCCCGCCCAGCACCTGCACGCTGCGGCGCTGCCACCAGAACGGCTCCACCGTGAAGCTCCACACGGCTTCCTGCTGGCCCCAGGCCCCGCCCGGATGCGCCGCCGACACGTGCAGGGTGTAGTCACCTGGAGGCAGGCCGACGAACTCGACGCTGCGCTGTGGGCCGCGCTCGACCCAGCCGGTGTCCAGGCCATCGAGCCGCGTGCGATAGCGGATCCGGTCCGACATCAGGTAACTCAGGCCCACATAGCTCACCGCCAGACGTCGGCCACCGGGAATGTAGTTGCGATCCGGGCCCTCCCAATGCACGGGGGCGCCATCCACCTGCACGCTCTCGATCGCTGCCGGCGGTGAAGGACGCTCACGGAAACGCTGCAGGCGCTGCGGGTCGACGGTGCTCAGTCCACCGGCGGTGACCACCCAGAACGTGCCGTCCTGGCGCAGGATCGCCGAGGGTCCGGAGCTGCCGTTGGCCTGTGCGTTGGCCATGCCGTCGATCTCGTTGTAGCGCTCCACCACTACCCGCGGTGCGCGGCCATCGGCCACGGCGTTGAGGGTGGCCATGTCGGTACGCAGCACGCCACGGTTGCTGCTGATCCACACATTGCCCAGGCGGTCCGGCACCAGCTGGAACACTGCATCCACCGGCATGCCCTGCTCCAGGCCGACGCGTGCCAGTTTTCCGTCGCGCCAGCGGTACAGGCCGCGGTCGCTGCTGACCCACATCGCATCGCCCAGCTGATGGAAGCCGAACACACTGCGGCCCCCGCCCATCGGTGCCAGGTCGATCGACTGCACGTGGTCGCCACGCAGCACGCGGATGCCCTCGATGGTGCCGATCCACAGATTGCCTTGGTGGTCATGCTCGAGTGCGGTGATCAGGCCACTGGGCATGCCCACAACGTTTGATACCTGCACGCGGTCGCCGTCGATGCGGACTACGCCCTTCTGCGTGCCTGCCCAGACCACGCCCTGCGGGTCCACGCTGATCGCGCGGATGTTGCCGCCCGGCATGCCATCGGCGGCGGCATAGTTGTGCCGCAGCCGGCCATCGCGGCCAAGACGGTAGACACCATCGCCAAACGTTCCGACCCACAGGTCACCGTCCGGGCCCTGCGCCAGGCTGAGCACCGAAGGTGCCTTGCCGCCGCGGTTGTGCAGCGGCATTGCGCGGAAGCGGCCATCGGCGGTCTGCAGATCCAGGCCACTGGCGCTGCCGACCCACAACTGGCGGTCGCGGTCCTCCAGCACCGTGCGCACATAGTCGCCACTGAGACCATCGCGCTCGGTGTAGCTGCTGAACAGGGTTTCTCGCAGGCGGTACAGGCCACCGTTGGCCCCCACCCAGATGCTGCCTTCGGCATCCTCGCGCAGGCTGACAACGCGCCCGCCCGGCAGGTTCAGGCCGGCCGGCAACCGCTCCAGCCCATGCGCCGAGATCCGCAGCAGGCCCTGGTTCTCGGTTCCCAGCCACAGGTCGCCGTGCCGGTCCTGCAGCATCGAGGTCATGTGCAGCTGTCCCGGCAGCCGGTGCACCAGCACCAGCTGATCGTCCTCCACGCGGTACAGGCGCTCGCCGGCGACGATCCACAGCGCGCCATCCGGCGCCCGGTACGGCCATGACAGGCCCGTGCCGGCACCCAGGCCCCACGCCGCGGGTGCGCGCTTGAGCACGCCGTCGTTGTCGCGCAGCACCAGCCCGTCCAGCGTGCCAACCCAGACCCGGTCCTGCGCATCGACCACCAGCTTGGTGAAGCTCATCGCCATCGGCAGGTCGGCCGCCGGTGCCTGGTAGACGATGCCCTTGTCCGGCGTCAGATAGCCGATGCCCTTGCCTTCGTACAGCAACCACAGGCGCCCCTGGCTGTCCATCTGCATGGACTGGATCAGCACCTGCGGGGTGTCGGCCTGATGCTCCCAGACCCGCCACTGGCCGTCGTTGCCGCGATGGCTGACATTACCGCGCGAATCACTGATCCACAGCCCACCCTGCCGATCCACCAGCAGTGCGCCGATGCCGTTGTCGCGCAGCCCCGGGCGGGTGCTGCGGTCGAACACGGTGAAATCCAGGCCGTTGTAGCGCACCAGGCCTTCCCAGGTGGCAAACCACAGATGCCCCTCGGGGGTCTGCGCGATATCGCGCAGCGAGTTGTGCGGCAGGCCATTGCGCGAGGTCCACACATCGATGGCGTAGTCGCGCAGGGTCGGTGCTCCCTCCTGCGCGGCCAGCGGCAGCGCCAGGACAAGCAACAGCCACAGCAGGCCGCGCTGCAGCGCCTGCCTGGCTTTCGAAACGCGGCGCTCCACCCAGCACCCGTTGTCCCCTGGCCTGCCCATCAGCTCGGCGGCAGTGGCCGGTGGCGGCTGCAGGGCATGGCAGCAAGCGGGAACGACCGGGCAACGCGGAACAGCGTGCCGGCAGGAACAGGCTGACTCATCGGGGAGAAACTGGGGAGATGCGCAGATGATAGGCCAAACCCTGGCCCCGGCGTCATCACCGTGCGGCCGGCAGGCTCAGCCGGCCCGGCCTGGCGGCACCACCTGTGCACTGGCCGGCCACTGCACTACCGCCTCCAGCCCGCCTTCGGCGCGGTTGCGCAGCCACAGCCGCGCGCCATCCTTTTCGGCCAGGGCGCGGGCGATGGTCAAGCCCAGACCGGCGCCGCCGGTTTCGCGCGAACGCGAGGTCTCCACCCGCACGAACGGATCGAACACGGCTTCCAGCTGATCCTCGGCCAGGCCCGGGCCATCGTCGGACACCATCGCCGTGATCGCGCCGCCGCTGCGCTCCACCCGCACGCGCACGCGGTGGGCATACATCACGGCGTTGTCCACCAGGTTGGAGAACAGCCGGTGCATGGCCAGCGGGCGCAGCATCAGCACCGCACCGGTGCCACCTTCGAAGACCACGTCGGCACCGCCCTCGGCGGCGTCTTCCACGATGCTTTCCAGTAACGAATCCAGATCCAGCGCGGCGCGCTGCTCGGCGCTCTCTGCGCTGCGGGCCAGCTCCAGGCCTTCGCGCACCAGTGCCTGCATCGCCGCCAGATCGCCGATCAGGCGTTCGCGCAGCACCTCGTCGCTGACGTTCTCCAGGCGCAGGCGCAGGCGGGTCAACGGGGTCTGCAGGTCGTGGGTAATCGCCGCCAGCATCTGCGTGCGTTCGGCCAGGTGCCGCTGCAGGCGGTGCTGCATGGCATTGAAGGCCTCGGCGGCGCGCTGCACCTCGCGCGGTCCGCGCAATGGCAGTGGATCGCGCTGCAGATCGTCGCCGAGATCCTCGGCGGCGGCCGCCAGCTCCTGCAGCGGCGCGCTGGCCATGCGCGCGACGATGTAGGCCAGCACGGCGATGGCCAGCACCAGCAGGGTCAGGAACCACGGGTCCACGGCCAGAATGCCGTTGTGGGCCACCGCCGGCGAATCCAGCGCCAGCTTCAGCAGCGTACCGTCGTTGAGCGTCACGTCGACCGCGCGGCACTTGGGCGGAATGAAGGCCGGATCGCGCTCACGCGGATGCCGCCGGTGCCCGGGCGGAGGCGGCGGCAGCAGATCCTGCAGCTTGGGAATGCAGGAACGGAACGAAGTGAAGTGCACGTGCGCGCGCGACACCGGGCCGGGCCGGTCATCCAGGACTTCCATCAGTGCGGTATCCGCCCGCCCCAGGCGCGCGCCGGGCTGCAGCGCACGCACGCTGGGCCCACCGACCTCAAGCAGGCGCTCACGCAGTTCGGGATTGCCATCGAGCAGGTTGACGTAGCCCTGCAGGCGGTCGGCAATGCGGTTCAGGTTCTGCCGCTCGAACTCCTGCTGGCGTTTGGACGTAGCCAGCATGGTCGCGCCGATCGCAGCCACGCTCATGCCCAGTAGCAGGATGACGAACAACCGCCCGACCATCGAGGACAGGAAATGGCGCAGGCGCTTCATGGCGGCTTATTCCAGGTTCACCGAGGAGGCCAGTACGTAGCCTTCGTTGCGCACGGTCTTGATCAGGCCATCCGGGCCACCATCATCGCCCAGCTTGTTGCGCAGGCGGCTGACCTGCAGATCGATCGCGCGGTCCTGCGCCTCATAGTTGCGGCCACTGCTGAGCGCGACCAGCTGCTCGCGCGACAGCACCTTGTTGGCATGCGCGATGAACACCCGCAGCAGGCGGAACTCGGCGCCGGACAGCACCACCACGCGATCGTCCGGGTCCACCAGGTGGCGATGCTCCAGATCGAACACCCAGCGCGAGAAGCGCGCGCGGCGCACCGCCAGGGGCTCGAGATTGGCCGGCAGCGCCTCGGTCCGGCGCAGCACGTTGCGGATGCGCGCCAGCAGCTCGCGCGGTTCGAACGGCTTGGCCAGATAGTCGTCGGCGCCCATTTCCAGGCCCAGCACGCGGTCGATCGGCTCGGCGCGCGCGGTCAGCATGATCACCGGCGTGTTCGATCGTGCGCGCAGGTCGCGGCACAGGGTCAGGCCATCCTCGCGCGGCAGGTTGAGGTCGAGCACGATCAGATCCACGTGCTCGCGGTCCAGCAGCTGGCGCATGGCAGTGCCATCGGCGGCGGTGCTCACCTGGTAACCGGCACGGCCGAGCTGCTCGGCCAACAGGGTGCGGATGTCGTTGTCGTCGTCGACGATCAGCAGTCGATGCATCGTGTTTTCAGTCTCCATGGCGCGATCATCCCGTGTCGGCAGCTGAACCGCATCCGGGGCAATGCGTACCAGTGTATCCAGCCGGGGGCGGGATACCTGTGGTTACGCGTATTCACCGACAGTGTTACATAGAGACATACCCCGAGGATTGAGCCGCCCATCGCCCGGTCTTCACAATGCCCACCAACGCCGCCACCGCGGCCCGAGAGTGAAGCCACGACGTGACGTTCCGCCTGTTGCCCGCGACCCGCCGGGGTCGCCTGATACTGATCGCCCTGCTTGCCCTGATCGTTGCCGTGGCCGCCTGGTGGCTGCTTCGCAAGCCCGCCGCCCCGGCCGTGGCGACCACCCCGGTCAGCCGCGGCGACATCGAACAGACCGTGGATGCCACCGGCGTGATCGACGCCTACAAGCTGGTCAGCGTGGGTGCGCAGGCCTCGGGCCAGATCAAGTCGCTGAAGGTGCAGCTGGGCGACACGGTGAAGGAAGGCGACCTGATCGCCGAGATCGACGCCACCACCCAGCAGAACCAAGTGCTCAACGCGCAGGCCTCGCTGGACCAGGTCACCGCCCAGCGCGCCGTGCAGCAGGCCACCCTGCGCCAGGCCGAACTGGAGTTCGCGCGCCAGCAGCAGATGCTGGCCGCCGAAGCCACCTCGCGCCAGGAATATGATGCCGCCGAGGCCCAGCTGAAGACCGCCCGCGCCCAGTTGCAGTCCTACGAGGCGCAGATCAAGGGTCGCCAGACCGAACTGGGCACCGCCCGCGCCAACCTGGCCTACACCCGCATCACCGCGCCGATGGATGGCACGGTGGTGGCGGTGGTGGCCGAGGAAGGCCGCACCGTGAACGCCAACCAGACCGCGCCCACCATCGTGATGCTGGCGCGGCTGGACGTCGTCACCGTCAATGCCGAGATCTCCGAGGCCGACGTGGTCAAGATCAAGGCCGGCATGCCGGTGTACTTCACCACCCTGGGTGACCCGGACCGCAAATACCACGCCACCCTGCGCCAGATCAATCCGGCGCCGGCCTCGATCGCCAACGAGAACTCCTCCAGTTCCAGCAGTTCGTCCAGCTCCAGTTCCAGCAGCGCGGTCTACTACAACGCGCTGTTCGACGTGGAAAACCCGGACGGCACGCTGCGCATCGACATGACCGCGCAGGTCTCGGTACTGCTCAAGCAGGCCAAGAACGTGCTGATGGTGCCGGCGGTAGCGCTGGGGCCGAAGCGCCGTGGCGATGAGCGCATGGTGCGGGTGCTGGATGACAAGGGCCAGCCGCAGCCGCGCAAGGTGACGGTCGGCATCAACAACGGCGCCTCGGCAGAAATCCTGTCCGGGCTGAAGGAAGGCGAGCGCGTGGTGGTCGGCGAGGCCAATGCGGCTGCGGCCGGTGGCGGCAGCCGTGGCGGCATGCAGATGCGGGTCGGCGGCCCGGGCATGGGTCCGCGCCGATGAGCACGACGGCGCCGCTGCTGCGCCTGCGCGACCTGCGACGCGAATTCCCGGCTGGCGATGACGTCATCGCCGTACTGCGTGACGTCAACCTGGATATCCACGCCGGCGAGATGGTGGCGATCGTCGGCCAGTCCGGCTCGGGCAAGTCGACGCTGATGAACATTCTCGGCTGCCTCGACCGCCCTACCCGCGGCAGCTACCAGGTGGCCGGGCGCGAAACCGGCAGGATGGAGCCGGACGAACTGGCCGAACTGCGCCGCGAGCATTTCGGCTTCATCTTCCAGCGCTACCACCTGCTGGGTGACCTGGACGCGCGTGGCAACGTGGAAGTCCCCGCGGTGTATGCCGGCAGCCCCGGCCCGGTGCGCAACGCGCGCGCCGAACAGCTGCTGCAGCGGCTGGGCCTGGGTGATCGCATGCACCACAAGCCGGGCCAGTTGTCCGGCGGCCAGCAGCAGCGCGTATCGATCGCGCGTGCGCTGATGAACGGCGGCGAGGTGATCCTGGCCGACGAACCGACCGGCGCGCTGGACACGAAATCCGGCGAAGAAGTGATGGCGATCCTCGGGGAGCTGCATGCCGAAGGCCACACCATCATCATCGTCACCCACGACATGAGCGTGGCCCAGCACGCGCAGCGCATCATCGAGATCCGTGATGGCGAGATCATCGCCGACCGCGCCAACCCGGAGGCACCGACCTACCGTGCGCAGCGCGAAGCCAGCACCGGCGTTGCCCACGGCAACAGCTGGCGGGCGGCCCGGGATCGTTTCACCGAAGCGTTCCGCATGGCCCTGCTGGCGATGAACGCGCATCGGCTGCGCACCTTCCTGACCATGCTCGGCATCATCATCGGCATTGCCTCGGTGGTCTCGGTGGTGGCGCTGGGCAACGGCTCGCAGCAGCAGATCCTGCAGAACATCAGTGCGCTGGGCACCAACACCATCGACGTCTATCCCGGCCGCGGCTTCGGCGACATGCGCTCGGCCCGCGTGCAGACCCTCAAGGCCAGCGATGCCGATGCCCTGTCCCGGCAGAGTTATGTGGACAGCGCCACGCCCAGCGTGTCCAGTTCGGTCACCGCGCGCTACCGCAACCAGTCGTCCACCGCGCAGGTCAGCGGTGTCGGCGAGCAGTTCTTCCGGGTCAAGGGCGTGAACCTGCTCAGCGGCAGCTTCTTCGATGCCGATGCGGTGAAGGGCCTGGGCCAGGTGGCGGTGATCGATGAGAACACCCAGACCCAGTTCTTCCCCGATGTCGATCCGATCGGCCAGGTGATCCTGCTCGGCAACGTGCCGGCACGCGTGGTCGGCGTGGCCAAGCGGCAGAGCTTCGGCTTCGGTGGCAGCACCAGCCTCAGCGTATGGGTGCCCTACACCACGGTGATGTCGCGCATGCTCGGCCAGAGCCACGTCTCCAGCATCACCGTACGCGTGGACGACAGCACGCCGATGGATGCCGCACAGGAAGCGATCACCCGCCTGCTGACCCTGCGCCACGGCACCGAGGATTTCTTCCTCAGCAACAGCGCCGAGATCCGCGAGACCATCGAACAGACCACGCGCACGATGACCCTGCTGATCGGCGCCATTGCCGCCATCGCGCTGCTGGTCGGCGGCATCGGCGTGATGAACATCATGCTGGTGTCGGTGACCGAGCGAACGCGCGAGATCGGCGTGCGCATGGCCGTGGGCGCACGGCAGAGTGACATCCGCCAGCAGTTCCTGATCGAAGCGGTACTGGTGTGCCTGCTCGGTGGCGTACTCGGCATCGGCCTGGCCTTGCTGCTGGGCTCGATGATCGGCCGCTTCGCCAGTGACTTCCAGGTGCTGTTCTCCACCGCTTCGATTGTTGCCGCGTTCGCCTGCTCGACCCTGATCGGCGTGGCGTTCGGCTTCCTGCCCGCGCGCAATGCCGCGCAGCTCGACCCGGTCGAGGCCCTGGCCCGCGAATGACGATGATGACCCGACTGCCCTTCCCCGCTCCCTCGCGCCTGCTGCTGGCCGGCGCTGTCCTGCTCGCCCTGTCCGCGTGTGCCTCGGTGGGTCGCTATCCGGTGCAGGACCCCGACGTGGCGGCCAGCTACGGGCGTGGCGATGCCACGCTCAATGCACCGGCCGACGACCCGCGCAGCAGCCTGGATACCCCCGGCCGCGACATCCGCCAGGACACCTGGTGGACCGGCTTCGGCGATGAGCGGCTGGACCGTCTGGTGGCCCGCGCGCTGGTCGCCAACAGCGACCTTGCCGCCGCCGGCCTGGCCGTGCAACGCTCACGCCTGCAGGCCGGGCTGGCCAGCAACGCGCTGTGGCCGCAGCCTTCTTCGTCCGGCGTAAGCGGTAATGCCAGCCGCGCCACCGACCAAGCCGACGACTGGCGCCGCAGTTATTCCACTGGCGTCTCGCTGGGCTGGGAGGTCGATCTGTGGGGCCGCCTGCGCACCCAGCGCGACATCGCCCGCTGGGAAGCCCAGGCCAGCGAGGAAGACCGGCAGAACACCGCGCTGCTGGTGATCAGCGACACCATCACCCAGTACTGGAACCTGGCCTATCTCAACCAGTCGATCGCCACCGGGCAGGCCAACCTGGAGCGGCTCGAACGCACCCGCGAACTGGTGCAGGCGCGCTTCGATGCCGGTGCTGTGTCGCGCCTGGAAGTGCGCCAGGCACTGCAGAACCTGCAGTCGCAGCGGTCCTCGCAGAGCGCGCTGGAACAGCAGCGGGTGGAGGTGCGCAATGCGCTGACCGTGCTGCTGGACGGCACGCCGTGGCCGCAGCAGGACGAGCCGCAGGACCTGCTGGGCGCACACAGCCCGGGCATCAGCGAAGGCCTGCCGGCCGACCTGCTCGGCCGCCGTCCCGACCTGCGCGCGGCCGAACTTCGCCTGCGCAACAGCCTGAAGACCATCAAGGTGACCGCCACCCAGTACTACCCCGCGTTGAGCCTGACCGGCAGCCTCGGCTCCAGTGCAACCTCGCTGGGTGATGTGCTGCGCAACCCGGTGGCCACGCTCGGCGCGGGCCTGTCGCTGCCGTTCCTCAACCTGCAGCGCGCGCAGCTGGATACGGATATCGCCGGCACCGCCTATCAGATCGCCGCCACAAACTTCCGCAAGACGCTGTACACCGCGCTCTCGGAAGTGGACAACGCGTTGTCCGCGCGCGAACAGCTGGCACGCCAGGTGGCGGCCTCGCAGGCCTCGTACGACGAAGCGGTGGAAGTGGAGCGCGCGCAGGAAGTGCGTTACCGCGTGGGCGCCACCGACCTGCGCACCTGGCTGGAAGCGCAGCAGACCCGGCGCGATGCCGAGCTGTCGCTGGCGCGCGTGCGCCAGGGGCAGCTGAATAACGACGTCACCCTGTTCAAGGCGTTGGGCGGCAGCGCGGGGTGAAGCAGCGAGAGCGCCAACCAAGGTTGGCGACTACCGGGCAGGTGTCGACCTGGGTCGACACGCTACTTCTGTAGAGCCGAGCCCATGCTCGGCTGCTTTCTGATCGGGAAGACGCGCCCGCGCTGCGCGCGACAGCCGAGCGTGGGCTCGGCTCTACAAGACCGCTGGCGGATCAACCGCGCTGGCGCACGGCCTCGAACAGGCTGACGCCGGCAGCGACCGAGACATTCAGGCTCTCGATCTCGCCCGGCATCGGGATCTTGACCAGGCCATCGCAGTTCTCGCGGGTCAGGCGACGCAGGCCATCGGCCTCGCCACCGAGCACCAGGGCGATGTTGCCCTTCAGGTCCAGCTGGTACAGCGAAGCGGTGGCTTCACCGGCCAGGCCATAGATCCACACGCCCAGCTTCTGCAGGTCCTTCAGGCAGCGCGACAGGTTGGTCACCGCCACCACCGGGATCAGATCGGCGGCACCGGCCGAGGTCTTGCGCACGGTGGCATTGACCGTAGCCGACTTGTCCTTGGGGATGATCACGGCGGTCGCACCGGCCGCAGCGGCCGAGCGCAGGCAGGCGCCGAGGTTGTGCGGGTCCTGCACTTCGTCCAGCACCAGCAGCAGGGCCTTGCCTTCGGCTGCGGTGACCAGGCCTTCCAGCTCGTTCTCGCTGTAGGTGCGGGCAGCAGCATAGCGCGCGGCCACGCCCTGGTGGCGCACCGAACCGCCCACGCCATCCAGCGCCTGACTGTTCACCTTGCGCACGTCGATGCCCTTGCGGCGGGCATTTTCCTCGATCTCGGTCAGGCGCGGGTTCTTCGCACCGGCCTCGACCAGCACTTCGCGGACGTTCTCGGCGTCGTTCTCGATGGAGGAGGCGACGGCGTTGACGCCGACGATCCACTGGCTGTTCTTGCTCATGCGGGCGGGGACCGGAAAGGGGGTGGCTATGGTAGAGCATCGGCGGCGGCCGCGCTTCGCGCTCGCCGGGCATGGCCCGGCGCTACCCGCCTTTCACCCTTCGGCTGAACGGCTGCGCGGCGGCCAGTGCGGCGTGTCGTGGTCCGGGTGCTGATGGGACACGATGGTAGCCAGGAACTCCAGCGCCGCGATGTCTTCCTCGGTACGACGGGCCGGCAGGCTGGCCAGCGTATCGACAAACGGCAGCTTGCGCTCGACCCCGTACTGGATCGTCGGCGGCAGGCGCTCGGGTTCGTCAAAGGCCCCGGCCGCCACCGCCACGCCGTCCGGCGCCTCGTAGGTCAGCGGCGTGCCGCAGTCGGCGCAGAAGCCACGCCGCACCACGTTGGACGACTGGAAATAGCGCGGCTGGCCGCGGGTCCAGCTGAACTGCACGCCGCGCACGGATACCAGCGGCGCGTAATAGGCACCGAACGCCTTCTGGCACATCCGGCAATGGCAGATCGAGCTGTCGGTCAGCGCACCGCGCGCCTGGAAGCGGATCGCGCCGCACTGGCAGCCGCCGCTGTATTCGGGTTGGCCCTGCATTGCTGCTTTCCTCCGGAAGATCGTGTCGACCAAGGTCGACACCTACCTGATGAGCGGTGCCGATACGGTGGGTGCCAACCTTGGTTGGCACACCGCGAATGTTCAGCCGAGCATGGCTCGGCCCTACCGATCAATACTGCTTCTTGGTGCGCTTGGCCGGCTTGCCACGCTCGGGCAGCGGCGGCAGGCCATCGCCTTCGTCCTCGCCCTTGTGCTCGACCAGGCGGAAGTCGATCTTGCGCTCTTCCATGCTGGCCTTCAGTACCAGGATGCGCACGCGGTCGCCCAGGCGGTAGCTGCTGCCGCGGCGTTCGCCGGTCAGCGTCTTGCGGGTGGCGTCGAACTTGTAATAGTCCTGCGGCAGTTGGGTCACGTGCACCAGGCCCTGCACCTTCGACTCGTCCAGTTCCACGAACAGGCCGAAGCTGGTTACGCCGCTGATCACGCCGTCGAACTGGCCGCCCACATGCTTTTCCATCCACGCGGCGCGGTAGCGCTCGTCCACCTCGCGCTCTGCCTCGTCGGCACGTCGCTCGCGTTCGGAACATTGCAGTGCCAGCGCGGCCATCTCGCGGGCGTTGTAGGTGAACTTGTCCAGCGGCTTGCCGGACAGTGCGTGCTTGATCGCGCGATGCACCAGCAGATCGGGGTAGCGGCGGATCGGCGAGGTGAAATGCGCGTACGCCTCCAGCGCCAGGCCGAAGTGGCCGTGATTCTCCGGGCTGTAGATCGCCAGGCTCTGGCTGCGCAGCAGCACCGATTCCAGCAGCGTGGCATCGGGGCGGTCGCGGATCTTCTTCAGCAGCTTGGTGTAGTCACCCGGGCGCACCTTCGACCACGGCGGCAGGCTCAGCTTGAACTCCTTGAGGAATTCCAGAAGGTCGGCGTACTTGGTTTCCGGCGGCTTCTCGTGGATGCGGTACGGGGCCGGCACGTGGCGCGACAGCAGGTACTTCGCCGCCTCGACGTTGGCCGCGATCATGCATTCCTCGATCAGCTTGTGCGCGTCGTTGCGCACCAGCATGCCGGCCTGGGTGACTTCACCGCGGTTGTCCAGCACGAAGCGCACTTCACTGCTTTCGAACTCGATGGCACCGCGCTTGGTGCGCGCCTTGGACAGCACCTTGTACAGCTGGTGCAGGCGCTGTACCTGCGGCAGCAGGTCGCCCATCCAGGCTTTGGTATCGGCATCGTCCTCGCCCACCGCCTTCCACACCTGGGTGTAGGTCAGGCGCGCGTGCGAGTTCATCACCGCTTCGTAGAAGCGCGAATGCGTGACCAGGCCGTCGCGGTCGATCTGCATGTCGCAGACGAAGCACATGCGGTCGACCTTCGGCATCAAAGAGCAGATGCCGTTGGACAGCGTCTCCGGCAGCATCGGCACCACGAAGCCCGGGAAATACACCGAGGTCGCGCGCTTCTGCGCTTCCTCGTCCAGCGGCGTGCCGGGGCGAACGTAGTTGGAGACATCGGCAATCGCCACCACCAGGCGGAAGCCATCGGCATTCGGTTCGCAGTACACCGCGTCGTCGAAGTCCTTGGCATCTTCACCATCGATGGTCACCAGCGGCGTGCTGCGCAGGTCGACGCGGTCGCCGATCATCGCCGGCTCGACCACCATCGGCACCGACGCGGCTTCGTCCAGCACTTCCTGCGGGAACTCGAACGGCAGTTCGTGGCCGTGGATCGCGGTTTCCACCACCAGCGAGGCGGTCAGCTTGTCGCCGAGCACGGCGATGATGCGGCCGATCGGCGGACGGCGGCTGTCCGGCGCCTGGGTCAGCTCGCAGACCACCAGCTGGCCGTCACGCGCGCCACCGGTCTGGTCCGGCGGCACCTGCACGTTGCGCTGCACGCGCTTGTCGTCGGGCACCACGTAATTGATACCCATCTCGATGCTGAAGCGGCCGATCAGGCGGGTCATGCCGCGTTCGAGCACGCGTGCAATGCTGCCTTCGCGACGGCCACGGTGGTCGATGCCGGTCACGCGGGCCAGCACCTTGTCGCCGTGCATCACCTTGCGCATTTCATACGGCGGCAGGAACAGATCATCGCCACCCTCGACCGGGCGCAGGAAGCCGAACCCTTCCGGGTTGGCGATCACCACGCCGGTCACCAGGTTCAGGGTCTGGATCGGGGCGAAGCCGCCACGGCGGTTCTGCACCAGCTGGCCATCACGGACCATGGCGCCGAGCCGGCGCGACAGCGCCTCGGCACGGTCCGGCGCGGTCAGTCCCAGGCGTGCGCCCAGTTCCTCGGCGGTCTGCGGCCCTTCGCAACGCTCCAGCAGGGCCAGGATGGCCTCGCGGCTGGCGATGGGCTGTTCGTATTTCTCGGCTTCGCGCGCGGCATAGGGATCGTCGATCACCTTGCCGGTCGGCGGCAGCTTACGGCCCGGCGCCGGGCCGGGGGCAGTGGCATCGGTATTGCGGACCTTGCGGCCGCGCGGCGGTGCGCCGCCTTCATTCAATTCGGGGAACCAGCCCGGCAACGGCTTGCCCGGCTTGGTGATGCGGGCTGCGCCCGCCTTGGCGCCCTTCTTTGGGGCCTGGCTACGGGAATTGCTCCCGCCCTTGCTTGGTTTTTTGGTAGTCATCGCCCTACATGGTAGCCGTTGATGGCGTGCAGAACGGGTCAGCGCCCGCCTTGGAGGCGTTGGATTAATAAATTTCAGAAAGTCGTTGACAGTCCCCGGATTCATCTTCACAATTGCGCCTCTGGAACGCCCAGGTGGCGGAATTGGTAGACGCACTAGTTTCAGGTACTAGCGGGTAAAACCGTGGAGGTTCGAGTCCTCTCCTGGGCACCAACGAAAAAACTCCTCGCTTCGGCGAGGATTTTTTTTGCCCGCGATTTGGCGTCGAGGGTCGGATCGCTTTCCGCGAGGCAAAGGGCTCTGACCCCGACACCAGCCCTTGGGGTCAGAGCCCCTTTCGCACGCGAAACGGGTTCCGACCCCGGCCCTGCAAAAAGTATTGACACCCCCGTCACAGCACCCCATAATTTCGCTCCTCGACGCCCAGGTGGCGGAATTGGTAGACGCACTAGTTTCAGGTACTAGCGGGTAAAACCGTGGAGGTTCGAGTCCTCTCCTGGGCACCACGTCGAGAATGAGAAAAACCCGCGAAAGCGGGTTTTTTCATGCCCGGAATCCGGCATCAGAACAGCGGCCGCAACACCAGTTCAAGCCCAAGCAGCAGCAGGAACCCGAGGAAACAGGCGCGGAACACCCGTGCGCTGATGCGCTGCCGGATCACTTGGCCCAGCCACATGCCCAGCAGCGCCGGCACCACCGCCAGTGCGCTCAGGCCCAGCTGCTGGATGCCGAATGCACCGTGCATCACCAGTCCGGTGGTCAGCGAAATCGTCGACACGGTGAACGCCAGCCCCAGCGCCTGCACCAGTTCCTCGCGCTGCAGCCCCAGCGACTGCAGGTACGGCACCGCCGGCATCACGAACACACCCGTCGCACCGGTGACCACGCCCGACAGCGCACCGACCAGCGGCCCCAACCAACGCTCGCGCCGCTGCGGCACGCGGAACACCGGCGCCAGCAGCGCATAGGCCGCATAGACCACCAGGGCCAGGCCCAGGGCAACGCGCGACCCGGTGCGGTCGACCCGCACCAGCAGCGCTGCCGAAGCCAGGGTCACCACCACCACTGCCAGCATCATCGGCCACAGCCGCCGCACGATGCCGCCCAGCGACGGACCGGACACCAATTGCCACGCGTTGGTGACGAAGGTGGGAATGAACAGCATAGACGCCGCTGCCACCGGCGACAGCGTGCCACCGAGCAGGCCCATCGCCACCGTGGGCAAGCCCATGCCGGTCACGCCCTTGACCACGCCGGCCAGCACGAACACCACCACCAGCAACCCATAGAAGTACATCGCCTCGTTCATGCCGCCATTGGAGCGCCCGCGGCAACGGCGCACAATGCGGCTTTGCGGCCCCACCCTTCGGACCAGCCGAAGGCAGCCGCCCTGCCGAGGTCATTCCCATGCGACTGGACATTGCCGATCTGCGCCTGTTCCTGGCCGTCGCCGACGCGGGCAGCATCACCGCCGGTGCGGCACAGGCCAACCTGGCCCTGGCATCGGCCAGTGAACGCCTGCGCGCCATCGAAGCCGATGCCGGCAGCACGCTGCTGGACCGGCATCCACGCGGGGTAAGCCTGACCGAAGCCGGTGCCGCCCTCGCCCACCATGCGCGCTTGATCATGCAGCAGCAGACGCAGCTGCGCGGCGAGCTGCAGGCATTCGCACAGGGCGCGCGCGGCACCCTGCACCTGTATGCCAATACCGCTGCGCTGACCAACTACCTGCCCTCGCGCCTGGCACGGTGGCTGGCCCAGCGGCCACGGCTGCGGGTGGAACTGCACGAGCGCACCAGCAACGAAGTCGTGCGCGCACTGCGCGCCGGGCAGGCCGAGGCCGGCATCATCAGCGACGCCGTGCCGGCCGAGGGACTGCAGCGCCATGTGGTGGCCGAAGATCCGCTGGTGATGCTGTTGCCGGGCCACCACCGTTTCGCCCAGCGCCGCAGCGTGTCCTTCGCCGATGTGCTGGGTGAAACTTTCGTCGCGCTGGCCGACGGCAATGCCCTGCAGACCTACATCGAAGAACTGGCCGCTGCCGCCGGTCGCGTGCTGGATGTGCGCATCCGCATGAAAACCTTCGAGGGCCTGTGCACGATGGTCGGCCACGGCATCGGCGTGGGCATCATGCCGCGCACGCTGGCCCGGCAACACCGGCGCAGCACCGGCACCGTTGCAGTTCCACTGGAAGATGCCTGGGCACAGCGTCGTCTCTGCGTGTGCATTGCCGACGCGCAGGCACTGTCAGCACCGATGCGCAGCCTGCTGCAGCACCTGGGCGTTCGCACTGAAAAATAAGTGTGAAATTGTGTTGACACATCGGCGTGCTTACCGCACAATTTCTCTCCTGAGTCGCCCAGGTGGCGGAATTGGTAGACGCACTAGTTTCAGGTACTAGCGGGTAAAACCGTGGAGGTTCGAGTCCTCTCCTGGGCACCATGACTCAAGATGATCAAACCCGCGAAAGCGGGTTTTTTCGTTTCTGCAGTCCCCGTCGACCTGGATTGACAGCGCGCCCATCCTGAGCGCCTGCAACTGATTCAAGTCCGCCCATCCGGTACCGATATGGAAGGCAGGACCGTGAACATCTGGGCTTATGGACAAGGCAAAGAAAGACCCGATCACACTGGATGTTGCCTCGCTCTTCAACGAGATGAAGGAATTTGATGGCGCTTATGTGAAAGCGCGCAAGGCACACTCCCCTCCGATCCTCAGCGATACGGTACTGGTCGCCCTCGGAATCGCGCTCGCCGTCCTGCTGACCGTGATCGCAATGGCCGCCATCATCAAGCAATTTGCGTATGAAGGCGACCAAACCTTCTGGAATCCCATGGGTCTGGGATTCATGATTTTCCTTGTGGTCCTCGCGCTGCTCTGGGCAGTCTGGTTCGCACTGGATGCCGTTCACTCGGCATTGACGATGTATCGCACACGACTGACAGGTATCGATCAAGCACTCCGCCGCGACGATTGGGTCGCTGTCGCACTTCAGGAGCGGATCTACAGTGCGCAGAAGCAAGCAGCGAATGGCAAGGCTTCCTCGCCCATGGAGCCCGCCGGGACATGCGCGCGTTTGCAGCAATTGATCCGCCACCTGCAGTCGGAATGCCGAGTCCGCTTGGCACGTGCCAATACTGGAGGTCTACTGGGCGCAATGGCGGGCTTGATCATCACCGGGTCGGATACGGCGCAGAAGCTCATGCAGATCAAAGTGCCGATCGAGGTCCCCTCCTACACTGTGGCACTGGCCATCGGAATCATGCTTGGCGCAATCCTCCAAACCTACTTCGCCGCCAGACTCTCACGACTGGCGGAACTGCTGGAACGGGTCGTACTGGGCCTTCAGTCGCATTCATCGGCCAGCGCGGGCCAAAGCCGATAGCCCGTAGCATGCATTTCAGGTGTGACGGCCGCCACGACACCCCTCAAACAAAAACCCCGCCTTGCGGCGGGGTTCTTGCATTTCAACGGCAATGATCGATCAATGGCCGCCGGCAGACGCCGCACCCGCACCCGCGCCGAACGGTGGTTTGGCCAGCCACAGGAACGTGATGATCGCCAGGAAGATCCAGCCCAGCAGGAAGAAGATGTCGTTGAAGCCCATCTGCGAAGCCTGGTGGTTGATCATGTTGTTCAGCACCGCTGCACCGTTCTGCAGGTTGCCCTGCCCCATCGCGGTCACCTGGTCCTGCATGCCCGGCTGATAGGCCGAGATGTGCTCGGTCAGATCCGCATGGTGCACCTGGGTACGACGCGCCCACAGCCACGTGGTCAGCGATGCTGCGAAGCTGCCGCCCAGCGTACGCAGGAAGGTGGCCAGGCCGGAACCCGCCGCGATCTCGCGGCCATCCAGGTCCGACAGCAGGATCTGCAGCACCGGCATGAAGAACAGCGCCACGCCGATGCCCATGATCAGCTGCACGCCGGCCACGTGCATGTAGTCCACCTGCAGGTTGAAGTTCGAGCGCAGGAAGCTGGTCATCGACAGCACGATGAAGGCGATCGTGGCCAGCATGCGCATGTCGAAGCGCGATGCGTACTTGCCCACGAACGGGGTCATGATCACTGGCAGGATACCGATCGGCGCGGTCGCCAGGCCCGCCCAGATCGCGGTGTAGCCCATGTCACGCTGCAGCCACTGCGGGATCAGCAGCGCCACGCTGAAGAACGCCGCATAGGCCACCACCATCGCCAGCGTGCCTGCGCGGAAGTTTCGATGCCGGAACAGCTTGAGGTCGACGATCGGATCCTTGTCGGTCAGCTCCCAGATCAGGAAGACCGTCAGCGTCACCACTGCCACGCAGGCCAGCACCACGATCTTCATCGACGAGAACCAGTCCTCGTCATTGCCCAGATCGAGCACCAGCTGCAGCGCGCCGACACCGATCACCAGGGTGACCAGGCCGACATAGTCCATCTTCGGCTTCTCGATCTGCTCCGGGCGCCCCTTCAACTGGCTGCCCACCACCAGCGCGGCAAAGATGCCCAGCGGCACGTTGATCAGGAAGATCCACTCCCAACTGTAGTTGTCGGTGATCCAGCCACCGAGGATCGGGCCGCAGATCGGCGCCACCACCGTGATCATCGCCAGCAGCGCCAGCGCCTGCCCGCGCTTCTCGCGTGGATAGATCGAGACCAGCAGCGACTGCGTGATCGGATACATCGGGCCGGCCACGAAGCCCTGCAGCGCGCGTGACAGCACCAGCATGCCCATGCTCTGGGCCAGGCCGCACAGCAGCGAGGTGATGACGAAGGCCAGCGTGGCCCAGACGAACAGCTTGCGTTCGCCGAAGCGGCGGCTGAGCCAGCCGGTCAGCGGCAGCGCGATGGCCGTGCTGACCGCGAACGAGGTGATGACCCACGTCGCCTGCTGCGAACTGGCGCCGAGATTACCGGCGATGGTCGGCAGCGAGACGTTGGCGATGGTGGTGTCGAGCACCTGCATGAACGACGCCATCGCCAGGCCCACGGTGCACAGGGCGACGCTGGGCGGCAGGAATCCGGAGGCCGCTCCCGGCGCCGCCGGTGCGCCCGGAGCGCCGGGCGCGGCTGGAGCTTGTGCGGACATGGCGACCTCAGCCCGCCTTCGCCTGCTGCTGCGGCAGGTTGCCCTGGATGATCGTGTGGATCACCTCGTCGGCATCATGCAGCTGCTTGGCATACACGTCGGTGTCGAACACCGTGCCCTTGGCCGGGGTGCTCGGCAGCACTTCACCCTTCTGGTCGCGCAGGCTCACTTCAGCCTTCATCGACAGGCCGATGCGCAGCGGGTGTTCGGCCAGCTGCTTGGCATCGATGGCGATGCGCACCGGCACGCGCTGCACGATCTTGATCCAGTTGCCGCTGGCGTTCTGCGCCGGCAGCAGCGAGAACGCCGAACCGGTGCCCAGGCCCAGGCTCTGGATGCGGCCCTTGTACTTCACGTCACCGGCATACAGGTCCGACTTCAGCTCCACTTCCTGGCCCAGGCGCATGTGGCGCAGCTGGGTTTCCTTGAAGTTGGCCTCGACCCACATCTGCTCGGTCGGCACTACCGCCATCAGCGCGTTGCCCGGCTGCACGCGCTGGCCGACCTGCACCGAACGACGGGCGACGTAGCCGGTGACCGGCGCGACGATGCCGGCGCGGGCGTTGTTGAGGAAGGCCTGGCGCAGCTGCGCGGCTGCCGCCTGCACGTCCGGCTGGGTGGCGATCACGGTGTCGTCGACCAACGCGCGGTTGCGTTCGACGGTCTCGCGCGACCCGGCAACGGCCGCTTCGGCCGCAGCCAGCTCATCGCGGGCGTGGGCCAGTTCTTCGTTGGAGATGGCGCCGGTGGCGGCCAGGTCCTTGCGGCGGGCGAAGTCATCACGCACGCGCTTCAGGGTCACCTGGCGCGCGTTCAAGTCCGCCTGCGCGCCTTCCACGCTGCGGTACAGGCCACGGGTCTGGCGCACGGTCTTGGCCAGGTTGGCTTCGGCCTGCTGCAGCGCCACCGAGGTGTCGGACGGGTCCAGCTGCACCAGCAGCTGGCCGCGCTCCACGCGCATGCCGTCATCGGCGTTGATGGCGACCACGGTACCGGCCACCAGCGGGGTGATCTGCACTTGGTTGCCCTGCACGTAGGCATCGTCGGTCTCTTCGAACCAACGACCGAACATGAAGTACCACAGCGCCAGCGCGGCAAGCAGCAGCACGACGATCACGAACAGGCCGCGCAGCAGGTTGCCACGGCGGTTGGAGGCGGCCGGGGCCGCGGTGTCTTGGGTCTGGCTCATGGCAGGGGTCTTCAGGAATGCGAGGAATCGGAATGGGAGGCGATCGGTGCGCGGTCGGCGTCGGCGGGCTGGAAACCACCACCCAGTGCCTTGCTCAGGCGCACCGAGGACTGCACCTGCTGCGACTGCAGGCCGGCCAGCTGCTGCTGCGACTGCAACAGCGTGGACTGCGCGGTCAGCACGTCCAGGTAGCTGCCGATGCCGGCGCGGTAGCGCTGCTGGGCCAGGTCGAAGGCCGAGCGCGCGGTGTCCACCGCCTGCTGCTGCGAGTGCGCCTGCTGCGCCAGCGAGCGCACCGCATTGACCTGGTCGGCCACGTCGCGCAGCGCGTCGAGCACGGCCTGGTTGTAGTTGGCCACCGCCAGGTCGTACTGCGCATCGGTGTTGGCCAGGTTGGCACGCAGCTTGCCGCCTTCGAAGATCGGCAGGCTCAGCGCCGGGCCGATGTAGGCGAAGGTGGAGCTGCTCTTCAGCAGGTCACCCACGTTCGGGGCGACCACGCCAGCCAGCGCGGTCAGGTTGAAACTCGGGTAGAACTTGGTCCTGGCCACCTTGATCTGCTTGTCGGCTGCTTCAACGCGCCAGCGTGCGGCAACAATGTCGGGGCGACGGCCCAGCAGTTCGCTGGGCAGCACGCCCGGCAGCTGCAGCGCCAGCGGGTTCAGCGGCTGCGGGCGCTGGATCGACAGGCCACGGTCCGGGCCCTTGCCGACCAGCGCGGCCAGTGCGGTGCGGGCCGCGTCGATGCGCTGCTGCGCGGCCTGCACCTGCTGCTGCGCGGCCGGTACGCGAGCCTCGGCCTGGCGCACCTGCAGGTCGCTGTCGATGCCGGCACTGCGGCGCTGGCGGGTCAGCTCCAGCGACTTCTGCGAACGGGTCAGCTCTTCCTCGGCCACGTCATTGAGCTGCCACGCATAGGCCAGGTCGGCATAGGCCTGGGTGATGCCGGTGGACAGGTTCAGGCGGGCGGCCTGGGCTTCGACGGTGGCGGCGTGGGCACCATCCACGGCGGCTTCCCAGGCAGCGCGCTTGCCGCCCCACAGGTCCACGCCGTAGCTGAAGTCGAAGGCGACCTGGCTGCTGCCGCCGTAGCGGCCACCCATTTCGCTGCCGACCATCGACTCAGGCAGGCGCAGGCCGGTGTAGCCGCCGGACACCGACAGGCTGGGCAGCTGGTCAGCGCGCGCGGTACCGACCTGGGCCTGGGCCTGGCGCAGGCGCGCGTCGGCGGCGTCCAGGCTCGGATGACCGGCCAGGCCCTCGGCAACCAGCGCGTCCAGCTGCGCATCGCCCAGCGCCTTCCACCAGTCCTGCGCCGGGAAGCCGGTGGCGCTCAGGTCGGTGTCGGCCAGGGTGCGTTCGCTGTGCAGGCTGTCCACGTCTAGCACGTGGCCCTGCGGGGTGAGGCCACGGCTGCTGGCGCAGGCGGCCAGGGCCAGGGCCAGCGCTGACACCAGCAGCGCGCGCCCGGACCGGCGGAGAGTGGGATGCGGGATCGGGTTCATGGGGTCGTCAGTGAATCGCGGATTCGGGTAAGGAGGGACAGCAGCAGCGTGCGCTCGTCGGTGGAAAGATCGCGCAAGGCGTAATCCATCACCGCGTCGCCGCGCAGCTTCAGCCGCGCCCACAACGCGCGGCCTTCATCGGTCAGCACGATCTGCAGCGCGCGGCGGTCCTGCGCATGCGGTTCGCGGCGGACGCAGCCCAGCGCCTCCAGCTTGTCCAGCAGGCGGGTGACCGCGCTGGGCACCTGGTCGATGGCCTGGGCCAGCTCGTTGGCGGTGCACGGGGCCATGTGCGAAAGCACCTTCAGCCCGATGTAGTGGGTGAAGCCGATACCCAGATCTTCTTCGGCCATGGACGCGTCGAGTTGCCGGACCAGGCCGTCGCGCACCTGGCGCAGCAGCAGGCCGAAGCTGGGGGGAGTGGTTGCAGGACAGATCATGGGGGAGCATTCTCTTCCAAAAAAAATATTTCTCAATGGAAATATTTGATCTGGCATCGAATGCTGTGTTGCAGCAGTGGGCTGGATCAGTGACGGCGCACACCTTAATGGCCCGCTCAGCTGGCCCGGTAGTACAATTAAGCCAATGGATGACACATTTCAGCCAGCGGATATGATGAACAAGGCAGAAATCCCCCCTCCGAAACGCCTGCTGCGTGACGACGCACTGGACTGGTTCGAGCGCAACGACGGCCCGCCGGTGGTCGCCTTCCGCTTCGACAGCCCCCTCGGCCTGGTCCGGGAAGTGGACTGGCACCACCACCAGCGCGCCCAGCTGATCTGCGTCGAACGCGGCCTGCTGACCACCCGCACCTCGCACGGGACGTGGTCGCTGGCGCCGGGCTCGGCCGGCTGGATGCCGCCGCTGGAGCCGCATACGGTGACCCTGGACGGTCCGCTGCGTGGCTGGGGCATGGCGCTGGCCGCACCGGCCTGCGCCACCCTGCCCGCCGATCCCTGCGTGCTGGGCCTGTCCAAGCTGGCGCAGGCGCTGGCCGACCGCATCTGCGAATGGCCGCTGGGCTACGACACCACGCCCGAGCGCCAGCACATCATCGACGTGCTGCTGGACGAGATCCGCACTGCGCCGCGCCAGCGCATGCACCTGCCGATGCCGCATGACCGGCGCCTGCTGAAGATCGCCTCGCAGCTGCTGGCCGACCCGTCCGACGAGCGCAGCCTGGCCGAATGGGCGCACTGGGCCGGCCTGTCGCCGCGCAGCCTCACCCGCCACTTCCGCGACGAGACCACGCTCAGCTTCGCCCAGTGGCGGCAGCAGGCCCGGCTCTCCGAAGCCCTGCGCCAGTTGACCGATGGCCGCAGCGTGGCCGACATCGCCCACGCACTGGGCTTCAGCAGCGCCAGCGCCTTCGTCACCGTGTTCCGCCGCCACTTCGGGCTGCCGCCCGGGCGCTACCTGGCGCGGGCCGGGCATGGCCTGGAAACCGGGCTGGACCCTGCGCGCGGCTTGGCATCCCCCGCCGCATCCGGATAATCACAGGATTGCGAGCGGCGACCGCCGTCGCCGCCTCCCGACAACAGGTAACAACGCCGCATGACCGAACTTGCCCGCCCCGTGTTCCACGGATTCGAACAACTGCCGCTGCGCGAGTACGCCGAACGCGCCTACCTCGATTACTCGATGTACGTGGTCCTGGACCGCGCCCTGCCGTTCATCGGCGACGGCCTGAAGCCAGTGCAGCGCCGCATCATCTATTCGATGAGCGAGCTGGGCCTGAATGCCGCGTCCAAGCCGAAGAAGTCCGCGCGCACCGTCGGTGACGTCATCGGTAAGTACCACCCGCACGGCGACAGCGCGTGCTACGAGGCGCTGGTGCTGATGGCGCAGCCGTTCTCGTACCGCTACCCGCTGATCGAGGGCCAGGGCAACTTCGGCTCCAGCGACGACCCGAAGTCGTTCGCGGCGATGCGTTACACCGAATCCAAGCTGACCCCGATCGCCGAAGTGCTGCTGGGCGAGCTGGGCCAGGGCACCACCGACTGGGCGCCGAACTTCGACGGCACCCTGCAGGAACCGACCTGGATGCCGGCGCGGCTGCCGCACCTGCTGCTGAACGGCACCACCGGCATCGCCGTCGGCATGGCCACCGACGTACCGCCGCACAATCTCAACGAGATTGTCAGCGCGCTGCTGCACCTGCTGGACAACCCCGATGCGACCGTGCGCGACCTGTGCGAGCACGTGCAGGGCCCGGACTACCCGTCCAGCGCCGAGATCATCACCGCGGCCAACGATCTGCGGAACATGTACGAGACCGGCAACGGCAGCGTGCGTGCGCGTGCGACCTTCACCAAGGAAGCCAACAACATCGTGGTGACGGCGCTGCCGTTCCAGGTGTCGCCGTCGAAGGTGATCGAGCAGATTGCCGCGCAGATGCGCGCCAAGAAGCTGCCGTGGCTGGAAGACATCCGCGATGAATCCGACCACGCCAACCCGGTGCGCGTGGTGCTGGTGCCGCGTTCCAACCGCGTCGACGCCGAGCAGCTGATGGGCCACCTGTTCGCCACCACGGACATGGAGCGCAGCTACCGCGTCAACCTCAACGTGATCGGGCTGGACGGCCGTCCGCAGGTGAAGAACCTGAAGATGCTGCTCAGCGAATGGCTGACCTTCCGCAGCAACACCGTCACCCGCCGCCTGCAGCACCGCCTGCAGAAGGTCGAGCGCCGCCTGCACCTGCTGGAAGGCCTGCTGATCGCCTTCCTCAACCTGGACGAGGTGATCCACATCATCCGTACCGAGGACGAACCGAAGGCGGCGCTGATCGCGCGCTTCGGCCTGTCCGAGGAACAGGCCGAGTACATCCTGGAAACCAAGCTGAAGCAGCTGGCCCGCCTGGAGGAGATGAAGATCCGCGGCGAGCAGGACGAGCTGGCCAAGGAGCGCGAGAAGATCCTCGGCATCCTCGACAGCAAGGCCAAGCTGAAGAAGCTGATCCGCGACGAACTGACCGCCGACGCCAAGAAGTTCGGCGACGCACGCCGTTCGCCGCTGGTGCAGCGCCAGGCCGCGCAGGCCATCGATGAGACCGAGCTGGTGCCGAGCGAGCCGATGACCGTGGTGCTGTCGGAGAAGGGCTGGATCCGTGCCGCCAAGGGCCACGACGTCGATGCATCGGCCCTGTCCTACCGCGAAGGCGACGGACTGCAGGGCGCGGTGCGCGCGCGCAGCACCCAGCAGGTCGCGTTCCTCGACAGCGAGGGCCGCGCCTACTCGACGCCGGTGCACACCCTGCCCTCCGCGCGTGGCAATGGCGAACCGCTGACCGGCCGCTTCTCGCCGGCGCCGGGCACCAGCTTCGTGACCCTGGCCAGTGCCGAGCCGGAGGCCCGCTTCGTGCTGGCCTCCAGTCATGGCTATGGCTTCGTCACCCGCTTCGAGAACCTGATCGGTCGCAACAAGGCCGGCAAGGCGATGCTGAATCTGTCGTCCGGCTCGTCGGTGCTCACTCCGTCGGTGCTCGCCAACGTGGCCACCGACCGCATCGTGGCGGTGACCAGCTCGGGCAACCTGCTGGCGATCGCCGCCAACGACCTGCCGGAACTGGACAAGGGCAAGGGCAACAAGATCATCGAGATCCCGAAGGCCAAGCTCGCCACCGAACGCGTGGTCGCCATCGTGGCGATCAGCCCGGGGCAGACCCTGCAGGTGCGCAGTGGCCAGCGCACGATGGGGCTGAAGTTCAACGAGCTCGACGCCTACCTCGGCGCCCGCGCCACCCGTGGCCACCTGCTGCCGCGCGGCTGGCAGAAGGTGGAAGGGTTGTCGGTGGAATAAGGGCTGGGGCCCTGCCCTGGTGGGTGTCAACCTTGGTTGACACGCCTTGCCGGGGATCAGACACGAAAAAGCCGGGGCAATCCCCGGCTTTTTCGTTGTCGGCTGGCGGGCGGTGGAGCAGCTGGCGGGCGAAGGCTGGCTGGCGGTGCGCCGGTGCTGGCGGGCGACAGAACGTTGTAGAGTCGAGCCATGCTCGACTCGGATCCAACAGCAGCCGAGCATGGCCCGGCTCTACAGAGAGCGGTGCCGGCTCAGTGCGCCGGGGCGCCGCTGCCGTCGATCTTGCTCAGCTGGTACAGCTCCAGGCCGATGCGCTTGATCAGGCCGAGCTGCTGTTCCAGCCACCAGGCGTGGTCTTCTTCGGTGTCCTTCAGCTGCGCCAGCAGGATGTCGCGGCTCACGTAGTCGCCGTTCTCCTCGCACAGCTTCATGCCGGCGGCGAGATTGTTCCGAACGGCGTATTCAGTGTCGAGATCCTTCTGCAGCATCTCTTCCACAGTCTTGCCCGGCTCGGTGGCATGCGGGCGCATGTCCGGGTCGCCGCCCAGGAACAGGATCCGGCGCAGCAGCGCATCGGCGTGCTGGGTTTCCTCTTCCATCTCGTGGTTCAGGCGTTCGTACAGCGCGAACAGGCCCTGATCCTCGTAGCGGCGGGAATGGATGAAGTACTGGTCGCGGGCAGCGAGCTCGCCGCGCAGCAGTTCCTTCAGACAGGCGATGACGTCCGGGTTGCCTTTCATGGGGGGGCTCCTGTGAATCGATGTGGCATAGGGTGCCGCATTTCAGAATACGGTGATCTAATCGGAATCAGTCGCAGTTGCGCCTGCGGCTACAATCGGCCCACGAGTTCGGAAAGGACGTGCGATGCGACGTACATGGCGTTGGGTGCTGGGCGTATTGATCGCCATCGTCCTGGTCACCGCCCTGGTGCTGTGGCTGCTGCTGCGCGGCAGCCTGGCCGACCTGGACGGCGAGCATGCGCTGCCGGGGCTGGCCAAGCCGGTCACCCTCGAACGCGATGCGCTGGGCGTGGTGACCATCACCGCCGCCAACCAGGCCGACGCGATGCGCGCATTGGGTCGCGTGCATGCGCAGGAACGTTATTTCGAAATGGACCTGATGCGCCGCAGTGCCGCCGGTGAGCTGTCGGCGCTGTTCGGGCCGAAGGCCATCGACGCCGACAAGCGCATGCGCGTGCATCGGCTGCGCGCGCGCACCGAGGCGAACATGCAGGCTGCACTGGGCGACAACATCGAAGCCGTGAGCGCCTACGTCGGTGGGGTCAATGAAGGCCTGGCCGATCTCTCCGTGCGCCCGTGGGCCTACCTGCTGCTGCGGCAGTCACCGCAACCGTGGAAGGCCAGCGACAGCGTGCTGACCGGGCTGGCCATGTACGCCGACCTGCAGGACCCGGGCAACCAGACCGAGCTTGCACTGAGCCGCATCCGCGCAGTGGTGCCGTCCGCGCTGTACGCGCTGATCGCCCACGACGGCACCGAATGGGATGCACCGCTGTTCGGCGAACCGACCGGCAACGCCACGCTCCCCGATGCCAGCCAGCTCGACCTGCACACATTGAAGGGAAAATCCGGCACCGCGCAGGAAGAGGCGGACGCTGTCGGCAGCAACAACTTCGCGGTGGCGGGGGCGCTTACCGCCGATGGCCGCGCTATCGTCGCCGACGACATGCACCTGGGCCTGCGCGCACCGGGCCTGTGGTTCCGCGTGCGCCTGCGCTACCCCGACCCGCAGGCTGCCGGCGGCCAGGTCGACGTCACCGGCTTCTCGCTGCCCGGCCTGCCGGCCGTGATCGTCGGCAGCAACGGGCACGTGGCCTGGGGCTTCACCAACAGCTACATCGACACGGCGGACTACCGGACTGAACCGGCCAACGCCGCCGCGACCGTACATGAAGAACGCATCACCGTAGCCGGCCGGGCCGACGTGGTGTTCCCGGTGCGCGAAACCGCCTGGGGCCCGATCCTGCACACCCATGCCGATGGCCGCAGCGACGCGCTGCGCTGGGTCGCCCATCTGCCGGGCGCGGTACGGCTGGACTTCAGTGACCTGGCCCGCGCTGGCGATCTGGACGCGGCCCTGCGGTTCGCCGACCACGCCGGCATTCCCGCGCAGAACCTGGTGGTCGGCGACCGCAGCGGACGCATCGCCTGGCGCCTGATCGGCGCCCGCCCGGACCGCGGTCCGGGCTGTGCACCGGCCGGCTTCACGGCCACCAGCAACCAGGACTGCGCCCCCTGGCCGATCCGCAGCGATGCCTCGCCGGCACTGATCGACCCACCCAACCATCGCCTGTGGACCGCCAACGGCCGCGTCCTCGACGGCGAGGCACTGGCCAGTGTCGGCAACGGTGGTTATGACCTCGGCGCTCGTGCGCGGCAGATCCGCGACCTGCTGGCGATCCAGGAGCGCTTCGACGAACACGACCTGCTTGCGATCCAGCTCGACGACCGCGCGGTGTTCCTGCAGCGCTGGTGGGCACTGCTGCACGACGTCATCGAACGCAGTGACGATCCCGCGCTGAAGCGATTGAAGGCGGTCAGCCATCAGTGGGGCGGGCGCGCTTCCGCCAACTCGGTCAGCTACCGGGTGGTGCGCGAGTTCCGCACGCAGGTGATGGAGACGCTGTCCGATGCGCTGCTGGCACCGGCCAATGCGCAGCTGGGTGAGGACTACCTCGATCCGCGCCTGGCGCAGCTGGAAGGCGTGGCCTGGCCGATGCTGCAGCAGCGCCCGGCCAACCTGCTGCCGCCAGCGTTCGACAGCTGGGATGCGCTGCTGATCGATGCAGCACGTCGCACGGAAGCCGAGCTCTCCAGGCAAGGCCCACTGGCCAAGCGCACGTGGGGGGAACGCAATACCGCGGCAATCTGCCATCCGATCGCACGCGCGCTGCCGGAGTTCGCCAAGCGCTGGCTGTGCATGCCGGCCGACCGCCTGCCTGGTGACCGCGACATGCCGCGGGTGCAGACGCCGAACTTCGGTGCTTCCGAGCGCATGGTGGTATCGCCCGGCCACGAGGCCGACGGCATCGTGCACATGCCCGGCGGCCAGAGCGGGCATCCCCTGTCTCCGTACTGGGGCGCCGGCCACGAAGACTGGGTGCATGGCCGCCCGACCCCGTTCCTGCCCGGCAAGGCGCAGCACACCATGACGCTGGTGCCAGCGCGGTAGTGCCGGCCGCTGGTCGGCAACCCCGGAAGACCCGGGGTCAGATCCCTTTTCCAAGGGAAAAGGGATCTGACCCCATCACCGACGGTAGCGCCGCTCGATCAGGTTCAACAGCGGCCCGGTCATCGCCGTGGTCACCAGCGCCATGATCACCAGCACCGCAAACAGGCGGTCACCGAGCAGGCCCAGCTCGTAGCCCAGGTTGAGCACGATCAGCTCCATCAGGCCGCGGGTATTCATCAGCGCGCCCAACCGCCATGCCTCACGCGTGGGCATGCCGGCACTGCGCGCAGCACTGAAGGTGCCCAGCAGCTTGCCGGCCGTGGCCACCACGATCACCACCGCGCACAGCACGATATCGCTGGCCTGCAATGCGTCGGCGCGCATCCGCAGACCGGTCATGGCGAAGAACAGCGGCAGCAGCAGCGTCACCGCGAACGGTTCGACGCGGGCCATCAGCAGCTCGCGCAGCTGCACGTTGGACGACACCGCCACGCCCGCAGCAAAGGCACCGAACAGCGCATGGATGCCGAGCATCTCGGTGACCAGCGCACTGGCCAGCGACAGCAGCAGGATGCCCAGCAGCCAGCGCCCTTCGCGTCCCGGCGCGATCTGCTGGCGGGCGAACCAGGGCTTCACCAGCCCCAGCATCAACGCCACGAACGCAACCACGCACAGCAGGTTGAGGCTGGCCGGCAGCCAGCCACTCGCCTGGGCCGCGGCAACGATCAGCGCCAGCAGGCACCACGCGGTGGCGTCGCCCAAGGCGGCGCAGGCGATGGCGGTCTGGCCCAGCGATGTCTGGGTGATGCCACGGTCGGCGAGGATGCGCAGCAGCACCGGGAACGCGGTGATGCTCATCGAGATGCCGACGAACAGCGCGAACGCAGTGAAGCCCACACCTTCGGGGCCGTGCTGCGGGTACAGCCAGATCGCCAGCGCGATGCCGAGCACGAACGGCACCGCGATGCCGGCATGGCTGACCGTGAACGCAAAACGCCGTCGCCCGCGCAGCGCAGCCAGATCCAGCTCGGCACCGGCCACCAGCAGGAACATCAGCACGCCCAGCTGGCTGAGCATGCCCAGCGGCCCCAGCGAACTGCCCGGGAACAGCGCCCCATGCAGCTGCGGCAGCACGCTGCCCAGCACCAACGGGCCCATCATCAGGCCGGCCGCCATCTCGCCGATCACCGCCGGCTGGCCCAGCCGCTTCAGCAGTGCGCCCGCCCCCTTGGCCACCAGCAACAGCACCAGCAACTGCAGCAGGAACAGGCCCAGCGGCGAGGCCAGATGCTGCGCCCAGCCGCCCTCTGCCACAGCCGTAGCGCGGGCAACCGCAGCGGGTGCAGCAGGGCCAGCGAAGCGTGCCAGCAGTACACCGGCAAGCAAGGGCAGCGCGGCCCATGCCAGATAGCGCCATCCCCACTTCATCGGCGGCCGTTGGCTACCGCGCGGTACGTCCATGAACATTCCCCAATGTGCAGGGCGCCGATGATACGTCGCAAAAAGGGGACGGAGGGGACTAAGTCCTCCTTGTGCTCGCCGGTCATGGCCCGGCGCTACCATCGCTCGGTAGCGCCGGGCCATGCCCGGCGGAAGCATTACGCCAGGGCTTGTTCGTGCACGCCGGCGATCGCGCGTCCGGAAGGGTCGGCCGCCGCCGCGAAGCTGGCATCCCAGGCGATCGCCGCCGGCGAGGAACAGGCAATCGATTTGCCGCCCGGCACGGTCTCGGCCGCCGCGCGGCTCGGGAAGAACTGCTCGAACAGGTGGCGGTAGTAGTACGCCTCCTTGGTCTGCGGCGGGTTGTGCGGGAAGCGCTTGTCGGCGGCCGCCAGCACACGATCGCTCACCTGCGCTTCGGCATGCGCCTTCAGCCCATCGATCCAGCCGTAGCCGACGCCATCGCTGAACTGCTCCTTCTGCCGCCACAGGATGCTGTCCGGCAGGTAGCCATCGAACGCCTCGCGCAGCACCGCCTTCTCGATGCGACGGCCACCGAACCCGGCACCGACCATCTTGTGCGCGGCATCGAAGCGCATCGCCACGTCGAGGAATTCACGATCCAGGAACGGCACGCGCGGCTCCACGCCCCAGGCCATCATCGATTTGTTGGCACGCAGGCAATCGTAGTTGTGCAGGGCGTCGAGCTTGCGCACCAGCTCGTCGTGGAATTCGCGCGCATCCGGCGCCTTGTGGAAGTACAGGTAACCACCGAAGATCTCGTCGCTGCCTTCGCCGGACAGCACCATCTTCACGCCCATCGCCTTGATCCGCCGCGCCAGCAGGAACATCGGCGTCGACGCGCGGATGGTGGTGACGTCGTAGGTTTCGATGTGGCGGATCACTTCCGGCAGCACGTCCAGGCCTTCTTCGAAGGTGTATTCGAACCCGTGGTGCACAGTACCCAGCGCTTCGGCAGCAACCGCGGCAGCGGCCAGATCGGGGGATCCCTTCAGCCCGATCGCGAACGAGTGCAGGCGCGGCCACCAGGCTTCGGTCTGCCCGCCGTCCTCGATGCGACGGCGCGCGTAGCGTGCGGCCACGGCGGCCACCAGCGATGAATCCAGACCACCGGACAGCAGTACGCCATACGGCACGTCGCTCATCAGCTGGCGCTCCACGGCGTGCTCGAAGGCCTGCCGCAGTTCGGCGAGGTCGGCCTGGCGGCCCTGCACATCCGCATACTCACGCCACGGCTGCTGGTAGTAGCGCACCAGTTCACCACTGGCGCTGTCGAAATAGTGGCCCGGCGGGAACTGCGCGACATCGGCGCAGGAATCGACCAGCGCCTTCATCTCCGAAGCCACGCGCAGGCGCCCCTGCGCATCGTGGCCCCAGTACAGCGGCACCACGCCGACCGGGTCGCGCGCCACCAGCACGCGGCCGCTGTCACGGTCCCACAGCGCAAAGGCGAAGATGCCGTTGAGCTGCTCCAGCCACTGCGCCGGCGATCCGCCCTGGCGGTACAGCGCGTTGATCACTTCGCAGTCCGAGCCGGTCTGGAAGTCGTAGGCGGTGGTCAGCGCGGCCTTCAGTTGCTGGTGGTTGTAGATTTCGCCGTTCACCGCCAGCGCCAGCTGGCCGTCGGCAGACAGCAGCGGTTGCGAGCCGCCGGCCGGATCGACGATGGCCAGCCGCTCGTGGACCAGCAATGCGCCTTCGTCCAGGTACACGCCGCTCCAGTCCGGGCCACGGTGGCGCTGGCGCTGCGACAGTTCCAGCGCGTGCCGGCGCAGGGCGGGAAGATCGTCACCGGCCTGCAGGCCGAAGATTCCGAAGATCGAACACATGGCGGAGCTCCTGTTGGGGGATTTCACGAGGGGAAGGTGTTCGACCGGCCATCCAGGCCCGGGAAGGCTGCGCCCGGGCACAAAAAAACCCGCATCGGCCGATGCGGGTTTTCTGGTGTCCGGGCGTGTGTTGATGTCTATCTACCCAGGGCGCAGTCCCGCATCGGCCGCGCACGATTATTCGCGCGCAGATTATTGCGGTTGTTGTTATTGACGGCGGTGGCCAGGCGGATCGACATGGGATCGACCGTACCCCGGTTTCCGGCGCGGCGCAACAGTTGCGTTGGCAACCACGCGTGAAGCGCATAATGGCGCGCCCAGCAATGTGTAATGGAAATGCAACACCGCACTGGATGCACTGCCGTACTGGCCGCCCTGCTCTGCCTGGGCCTGGCGGCCTGCCATACCCTGTCCCCGCCCTCCAGGCTGCCGCCCGCGCAGCAGCAGGCCCTGGAACAGCGCGGCAGCGACGGCAGCTTTGACGGCGCCTGGGATACCGCAGAGACCTTCGAGCGCTTCAACGACCCGCGCGCGATCGCCTACTACGAGCGTGCCGCTGCGGCCACGCCCTGGACCTTCCACAACACCAAGGCGGAAGAAGCACTGGGCCGGATCTGGACCTTCGGCACGCTGCGGCATGCCGACAGCCCCCGCATCGATCCTGCACCGGTGCTGCGCGCTTCGTGGCGACGCGGCGAGCGCGCCTACCTGGCTGCGGCCAACCACGGCAATCCCTACGCGTTCCACGACTTGGCTGCAGCCTATCGCCAGCAGGGCGACGCACAGCAGGCCCTGCGCTGGGACCTGCGCGCGATGATCCATCACCGCTATCCAAGCCGTTCCTCGCGACTGCCGGATGCAGTGGCCGCGAAGGCCGGCACCGTGCACCCGCTGGTCGCCCACCTGCAGCGTCGCGCGGCGCGTGGCGATGCCGAGGCGCAGGTGGATCTGGGCGCGCTGCTGGAACGCGGCGTGGGCGTGCCGAGCGATCCGGCACATGCGTTGCAGCTGTATCAGCGTGCCGGGGAACAGGGCAATGTGTTCGGCCAGTACTTTGCCGGGCTGCTGCTGGGCCGGAGTGCGCCGGGCGTGGAGAAGGACACCGAGGCGGCGGCACGCTGGTTCGCGAAGGCCGAAGCGCAGCACTTCTACATGGCGGCGCCCAGCTACTGGAAAAAAGCGGTCGAGCCGCCGTTCTTCCTTTTTTCGGAATAGTAGAGCCGGGCCGTGCTCGGCTGCTTCTGCCGGTAGACACCAGCCGAGCATGGCTCGGCTCTACAGGGATGCAGCCCCGGCGGGGGGCGTGCCGACCAACGGTCGGCACCCACCATTCCCACCTCACCGTCCTTACACCAGCAGCCGTTCCACCAGCCGCTGGTACAGCCCGGGCAGTGCTTCCAGTTCGTCCACGCGCACGTTCTCGTCCACCTGGTGGATGCTGGCGTTGACCGGTCCTACTTCGATGCACTGCGCACCCAAGGGTGCGATGAAGCGCGCATCGGAGGTACCGCCGCCGGTACTTTCTTCCGGCGCGCGGCCGATGTGCTCGGCCAGCACTGCGCGTGCAGCGGCGCGCAGCGTGCCTTCCGGGGTGTAGAACGGCTCGCCGCTACGGTGCCACTTCAGCGTGTACTGCAGGCCATGCCGGTCCAGCAGTGCGGCAATCTCTGCTTCCAGCTTCGGCGCGTCCCAATGCGGGTTGTAGCGGAGGTTGAAATCCACTTCGAGCTCGCCGGGAATCACGTTGTTGGCACCGGTGCCGGCGTGGATGTTGGAGATCTGCAGGCTGGTCGGCGGGAAGCTCTCGTAGCCGTCGTCCCAGCGTCGCGCACTCAGTTCGGCCAGTGCCGGCGCCGCCTGGTGGATCGGATTGCGCGCTTTCTCCGGGTACGCCACATGCCCCTGAACGCCCTGCACGCGCAGCTTGGCGGACAGGCTGCCGCGGCGGCCCACGCGCAGCAGGTCGCCCAGCGTCGCGGTCGATGACGGCTCACCGGTGATGCACCAGTCGATGCGCTGCCCCCGTGCGGCGAACAGGCGTGCAACGTGGCGCACGCCATCGATGGCATCGCCCTCCTCGTCGCTGGTCAGCAGTACCGCCAGCGTGCCGGGATGATCGGGATGCGCGGCGACGAACTGCTCGGCGGCGACCACGAACGCAGCCACGCTGCCTTTCATGTCGGCAGCACCGCGCCCATACAGCACGCCATCGCGGATCTGTGGGGTGAACGGGTCGCTGGTCCAGGCTTCGCGCGGGCCGGTTGGCACCACGTCAGTGTGGCCCAGCAGGACCAGTACCGGTGCGCCCTGGCCATGGGTCGCCCACAGATTGTCGACTTCGCCCAGGCGCAGGTGGTCACAGTGGAATCCAGCCTGCTTCAGCCGCGCCGCCAGCAGCGCCTGGCAACCCGCATCGTCCGGCGTCACCGAAGGCCGTGCGATCAGCTCGCAGGCCAGGTCAAGGACGGTACTCATGCGTCGCCCAGGCCGAAGCGGGCCTTGAAGCCGTTGTCACTGAAACCCTGGCTGGCCTTGCCATCGGCGGTGACCACCAGCGGGCGCTTGATCAGCTGCGGGTACTCGCGCAGCAGCAGCTTCCACTCGGCCTCGGAATCGGCGGCCTTGCGGTTGTCCGGCAGCTGCCGCCAGGTGGTGGAGGACTTGTTGACCATCGCCGCCAGCCCCCCCAGCTGCGCGGCCCATTCCAGCAGCATTTCCGGGCTGGGTTTGTTCTCGCGGTAATCGACGAAGGTGTACGGCACGCCGAAGCGGTCGAGCCACTTGGTCGCCTTCTTGCAGGTATCGCAGTTCTTCAAACCGTAGACAGTGGTGCTCATGGCCATCTGTGATGCTGGAAAACAGGGGTCCAGAATCTCACAACAGGCGCTCGGACACGACCCGGAACGGCACTCTCGGCAAGCGGAAGACCAGGCCCGATTCAAGCGCCACGCCCATCGCCTGCAGGCGCGGGCAGTGCAGCTCGCCCGACAGGCGCAGCGGCTGCAGGCTGCCGATGTCCACCGGCAGCGCGATGCGGGTACTGGCCCAGTACCGATCGCAGGTGCGGGCGATGGCTTCGTCCTGGCAGGTCAGGAAGCGCAGCAGGGCCTGACGGCCACCGAACGCCGCCGACCATGCGTCGTGCCGCCAGCCATCGGCTGCCTGCCACTGCAGTCCCAACGCGGGTGCACTGCCCTGCCCGCCTTCAATCAGCGTGTGGCCACGACCCGAGGCATCCAGCACATGTTCGAAGAGGATGGAAAGATGGGGTTGCATGGCATCGCTGAACGCGCGCGCGCCAGCGACGAAGGCCAGCTGGTCCATCACATTGCGATCAAACAGCACCACCGGTGTGCCTTCCGGATCGTCGTCGCGGCGCAGGTACCAGCGCCAGTTGCTCTGCCGCGGCGACGGCATCAGCGCGCGCAGCGGCCCGGCCAGCGCGGGCCCGAAGTGCCCGTGACGGTAGCTGAGGATGGTGTACGGCGTGCGCCCGGCATGCACCACGTAGTGATGGCCCGGTGGCGGCAACGGTGCATGGCGCACGTCGACCCACCAGCTCGCGTAGACCACGTCGCGCACATCGCTGGCCAGCGCTGGCATCGGCCAACGCCGTGACAGCGCGCGACGCAGCCGGCTCCAGCGGGATGCATGCAGCAGGCGCGGCAGCATCCGTCCGAACGCGGTGTCGGACGGATGCCGGTAGATCGCGGACTGCGCCAGGTCTTCCGGCGCAGCCACCTTCAGTCGGCCAGGCCGCGCAGCAGATCGTTGACGCTGGTCTTGCTGCGGGTCTTGGCATCGACCTGCTTGACGATCACCGCGCAGTACAGCGAGTGGGTGCCGTCCTTGCTCGGCAGCGAGCCGGATACCACCACGCTGTACGGCGGGATGTAGCCGTAGCTGATCTCGCCGGTGGCGCGGTTGTAGATGCGGGTGCTCTGGCTGAGGAACACGCCCATGCCGATCACGCTGTGGTGGCCGACCACCACGCCTTCCACCACTTCCGAACGCGCGCCGATGAAGCAGTGGTCTTCAATGATGGTCGGGCTGGCCTGCAGCGGTTCCAGCACGCCGCCGATACCGGCACCGCCGGACAGATGGCAGTGCTGGCCGATCTGCGCGCAGGAACCAACGGTGGCCCAGGTATCGACCATGGTGCCTTCACCGACATAGGCGCCGATGTTGGTGAAGCTCGGCATCAGCACCACGTCCTTGCCGAAGTACGTACCGCGGCGGGCAATGGCGCCCGGCACCACGCGCACGCCACCACGACGGAACTTCGCTTCGTCATAGCCGGCAAAACGCGATTCGACTTTGTCCCAGAACGGCGCCGGGCGCGCATCGACCACGGCCATGTCGTTGACGCGGAAGTACAGCAGCACCGCCTTCTTCAACCACTCGTTGACCTTCCAGCCACCATGGCCGTCCGGTTCGGCAACGCGGAATTCCCCGCTTTCCAGGCCATCGATCACACGGTTGACCAGCGGCCTGGTCGAGCCTTCCAGTTCGTGCAGGGTCAGCGTGGCGCGGCGTTCGAAGGCACTTTCGATGCCGAACTTCAGTTCTTCCACGCCCGGCGTGGCCGGCTTGCGCAGCGATTTGCGGGCGATGGTTTCGGCGCGTGCGGCTTCGGCACTCTTGGCCGGGGCCTTCTTCGGTGCCGCCACCTTCTTCGCCGGCGCCTTCACCGCTGCGGCTTTCTTCGGCGCAGCCGCCTTCTTCGCGGCCGGCACGGCGGCAGTTTTTTTGGCCGCTGCGCTCTTGGCGGTGGCAGCAGTCTTCTTAACAGGCTTGGTGGCCATCAGGCGGGGTCTCCGGCGTTTCGATCAGGGTCCAGGCAGGCCAGCATCGCGTCATGCAGCTGCTGCCGGGCAGGTTCAGTCAGGGGGAGGTCGTGTTCGTCACTGATCACGAAGGTGTCTTCGGCGCGTTCGCCGAACGTAGCAATGCGCGCATCATGCACGCGCAGGCCCTGGTTGCGCAGCACGAACGCCACGTCGGCCAGCAGGCCAGGACGGTCGGGAGCGACCAGGGCAAATCGGGTTGCGCCCGGTTCATCGCGGAACTCGATGCGCGGCGCGAAGCGGAAATGACGCAGCTGCCGCGGCACCACCCGGCGCGACGGGCGCAGGCGCGACAGGTCACCACTGAGTGCCTCGCGCAGCGCGGCCTCCAGATTGGCACTGCTGCCATCGGCGAAGCTGTCGGCCGGGTTCACTTCGAAGGTATCGAAAATGGTGTCGGCCGGACCATCCAGCACGCGCGCGCGATGGATGCCGTAGCCCTTGCGGTCCAGGGTCATCACGATGGCGGCGAACAGGCCGTCGCGGTCCGGTGAATGTACAAACACTTCCAGTGCCGGGTCGTCGACGCTGATGCGGCGCACCTTCACCAGCGCCTGGCCCTGTTTCACCGGTACCAGCGCGGCGGCCTGCCAGGCCAGCTGCTCCGGGCGCAGGCGGATGAAGCCTTCGTCGGGCATCACCGCGAACTGGCGGTCGATGGTGGCATCGTCGTAGCCCTGCTCGCGCACCAGCGCACGCACGCTGTCACGCGCCTCGGCCACGCGCTCGGCGGCAGGCACCGGGTGCTCAAGGCCTTCACGCAGCGCGCGCCGGGTGGCGAAATACAGGTCGGCCAACAGGCGGTCCTTCCACGCGTTCCAGAGCTTCGGGCTGGTGCCGGCGATATCGGCACAGGTCAGCAGGTACAGGTAGTCCAGCCGGTCGCGGCTGCCGACCAGGGTCGCAAAGCGATGGATCACCACCGGATCGGCGATGTCCTGCTTCTGCGCGGTCACCGACATGCGCAGATGCTGTTCGACCAGCCAGGCCACCAGTTCGGTGTCGGAGATGCTCAGGGCATGGGTCTGGCAGAACGCGCGCGCATCGACCGCGCCCAGTTCGGAGTGATCACCGCCACGACCCTTGGCGATGTCATGGAACAGGCCGGCCAGCAGCAGGAGCTCCGGCTTGCGCAGGCGCGGCCACACTTCATGCGCGATCGAGAAGCGCTCGTCGGCGCGGCTGCTGGCGAACTGGCCGATGTTGCGCAGGACCATCAGCGTGTGCTGGTCCACCGTATAGACATGGAACAGGTCGAACTGCATGCGCCCGCTGACCTGGGCGAATGCCGGAATCCACTGGCCGAGCACGCCAAGCCTCGCCATGCGCGAAAGCGTATCGACCGGGCGCTGGCCACGCAGCAGGGCCAGGAACTGCTCGCGCGCGTCGGCGTCGGCCTGGTCGTAGGCCGGCAGCAGCGGCAACGATTCGGCCAGCGCGCGCGCGGTCAGCGAATGCAGGCCGCGTACCTGCGGATTGTTGGCCCAGCCGGAGAACAGCGCGAACACCTGGCCGATATCGCCGCGCGGCCAGTCAGCATCATTGGCCGACAGGTAGCCGCGTCGCAGGGAAAAACCCACGGTCAGCGGTTCCGGCTGCGCCTCGCCATCGAACTGTTCCTCGAAGCGCTGCAGCAGGCGGTCACTGATCCGGCGCACCACCAGCGCGGCGCGGTAGAAGCCCTGCATCATCTTTTCGACACCGAGATTCTCGGCATCGTCTTCGAAGCCCAGGCGCGCGGCCAAGGTCTTCTGGTAATCGAAGCGCAACCGTTCTTCCGGGCGCCGCGCCACCAGGTGCAGCCCGAAGCGCAGACGCGCCAGCACCGCACGCTCGCGCTTCAGCGCGGCCGCTTCGTCGGCCCCCAGGTGGCCCAGGCCGACCAGCGCTTCCAGGTCGCGTACGCCAAAGGCGCGCAGCGCCATCCAGCCCAGCGTGTTGAGATCGCGCAGGCCGCCGGGGCCATCCTTGAGATCCGGTTCCAGGTTGTCGGCGGTATCGCCGAAACGCTGGTGGCGGTTGCGCAGCTCTTCCAGCTTGGCCAGGAAGAAGGCACGTGCAGGCCACAGCTCACGGTCGTCGATGGCCTCGCGCAGCGCACGGCGGGCAGTGTCCTCGGCCAGGATCGGACGCGCCTCGATCAGCGCGGTCAACACGGTCTGGTCGGCAGCAGCCTCGCGGCACTGCGCTGCACTGCGCACCGCATGGCTGACCGCCAGCCCGCAATCCCACAGCAGCGCGAACAGGCGTGCCAGTGCGGATTCGTGCGCCAACTGTGCCGGCGGGTCGCCAAACACCAGCAGGTCGATGTCCGAGCGCGGGAACAGTTCGCCGCGCCCATACCCCCCCACTGCGAACAGCGACAGGCCGCTGTCGAACGGCAGGCAGCGCTGCCAGGCCAGGCGGATCAGATGGTCGGCCGCACGCGCACGCAGCGCCAGCAGGCGCTCGATGTTGTCGCCCTGGTCGAAGCGGCGGTACAGGCGCGCGTCCGCCTGCTGCAGCGCCTGGCGCGCAGCAGCAGCCCAGTCCGGGTCGTTGAGCGACGCGGCCGGCGTGTCCAGCAGCGAACTCGCCGGCAACATCCTCAGGAGACCTGCGACTCGCCCGGCGACAGGGTAAGCACGTCGACGCCGGTCTCGGTGACCGCGATCATGTGCTCCCACTGCGCCGACAGCTTGCGGTCCTTGGTCACCACGGTCCAGCCATCCGGCAGCACCTTGTTGTAACGGGTGCCCTCGTTGATCATCGGCTCGATGGTGAAGGTCATGCCCGGCTGCAGCACCAGGCCCTGGCCCGGACGGCCGTAATGCACCACCTGCGGCTCGTCGTGGTAGACCTTGCCAATGCCGTGGCCGCAGTACTCGCGCACCACGCTGAAACGCTCGCCTTCGGCGTAGCTCTGGATGGCATGGCCGATGTCGCCCAGGGTTGCGCCCGGACGCACCGCACGGATGCCACGCCACATCGCTTCGTACGTGGTTTCCACCAGGCGGCGGGCCATCACCGACGGCGTGCCGACGAAGTACATGCGGCTGGTGTCGCCGTGCCAGCCGTCCTTGATGACGGTCACGTCGATATTGATGATGTCGCCATCCTTGAGCACCTTCCCTTCGCTGGGAATGCCGTGGCAGATGACGTTGTTGACCGAGGTGCACACGGTCTTCGGGAAGCCGCGGTAGCCGACGTTGGCCGGAATCGCGCCCTGCACGTTCACGATGTGGTCGTGGCAGATGCGGTCCAGCTCCTCGGTGGTGACACCGGGCTTGACGTGGGGGGTGACGATGTCGAGCACTTCACTGGCCAGGCGGCCGGCGATGCGCATCATCTCGATTTCCTGCGGGGTTTTCAGATTCACGCTCATGGCGCCCATTATCGCCGATCCGGCTGCAATCTGAACGAACGCCACCCAACTGGCGATCCGGGGCATGCACGGTTCCGGCAAGGAAAGTGAAAGCGTGACGCGCTCCACTCTTTCGCATGCCTATTTATCACGGATTACAGACACTTACCCGCACAAGCTGGCCCTGACCATCATCAAAGCGGCCCTGAACGTGCCGCCTTCGCCTTGTTCAACAGACCTTCGGGTCAGGGAGGTTGTCCATGCGATCCACGCTCCGCTCACCGCTCGCCTGGGCCCTGACCGGACTGTTGCTGGCCGGCCCCGCACTGGCGGCCGATACCACGACCTTCAACGTCACCCTGGTGGTCACCAAGGCCTGCACGATCACGGCCGCGGCCGCCACCAACGTTGATTTCGGCACGGCGGCTTCGACCACGGCGACCCCCACCCTGGGCCAGGGTACGGTGACCGCGCAGTGCTCGGCGCTGACCCCGTACACGATCTCGCTGAACGCGGGCGCCAACGCCAGCACGGCCAACGACGTCACCACCCGCCGCATGAAGAACACCAATGCGGCCGTGACCGCCAACAACTACGTCGGCTACCAGCTCTACCAGGACGCCGCCCACACCCTGGTCTGGGGTGCCACCACCGGCACCAATACCCAGGCCGGCATCGGCACCGGCCTGGCCGTGCCCTACATCGTCTACGGCCAGATCCTGAACCTGAGCACCAACAATCCGGCCACCGGCAACTACCTGGATACGGTCACCGCCACGATCACCTATTGATGGAGCACGCCCGCATGGCCGGACCCCGCCCGTGGCGCGCCACCGGCGTGGCGCTGCTCGCCCTGAGCCTGCTGCTCGCCACCGCCGTCGGCGCCACCAGCCTGCAGGTCGCCCCCACCAGCCTGCAGCTCGAAGCCCGCCAGCGCGCAGGCGAACTGTGGCTGACCAACAGCGGCACCTCGCCGGTCAGGCTGCAGGTGCGGGTCTTCCGCTGGGTACAGCAGGATGGCCAGGAACAACTGCTGCCCACCGATGAACTGCTGGCCACCCCTCCGATGCAGGAACTGGGCGCTGGCCAGCAGCAGCTGGTACGGGTGATGCGCCCGAACCACGAACCGCCTGCGGCACAGCAGTACTACCGGCTGATCGTCGACGAAGTGCCTGACCTGGCGACCCGCGCCAACGGCATGCAGTTCGTGCTGCGCTATTCGATTCCGGTGTTCGTGCAACCCTCGGGGGGCAAGCTGGCCGCGCAACTCCGGGCGCACCTGGTGAAGCTGGAAGACGGACGCAACGGCGTGGAGGTGGCCAACACCGGCAACAGCTATGCACAGATCGCCGACCTCGCGCTGGGCAGCGTCCAGCGTCCGCGCATCGTGCACCCCGGCCTGCTGGGGTATGTACTGCCTGGGCAGGTGATGCGCTGGCCGATCGAGCGCACGGCCATCGACCGCGACAACGACCAGATCACGGCCAAGCTCAATGGCGAGTCGGAACAGACGCCGCTGTCGCCACCACCGGCTCGCTGAGGCGTTGATGGGCGCGCTGTTGGCTGCCCTGGCTCCTGCGGCGACCGAGGCCGCCGATGTGTCCGGCATGGCTGCTGCCGCGGCTGCGGATGTCTCCGGGGTATCGGCCGATGCGATCCTGCCTGCGCCCACGCCCCTGACCGCCGGCCAGACGCTTTACCTGGATGTCTCGCTCAACAGCACGCCGCGCGGCCTGCTGCCGTTCACCGAAAACCGTGGCCGACTGCAGGCCAGTCCGGACGTGCTGCGCCAGCTCGGCTTCAGCGCCCGCGGCGATGCGCCGGTCTATCTGGACCAGATCAGCGGGGCCGTGGTGCGCTACGACGCGCATATGCAGACCCTGGCCCTGGACGTGCCACTGGACCAGCTGACCCTGCCGACCACCGTGCTCAGCCAGCCGCAGACCCGCGCACCGGCCGGCAGCGCCTCGCCCGGCCTGCTGCTGAACTACGACGTCTATGGCAGCCGGGTCGACACGCTCGGCAACCTCAGCCTCAGCTCGGAGCTGCGCCTGTTCGGGATCGGCAACGGCACCTTCGAAAACACCGCGATCAGCCGCCGCTACCAGCAATCCGGTGACCGCCGCTGGCGTGGTGAGAGCGTGCGCCTGGACACCCGCTGGAGCCTGGACTTCCCCGACAGAGCGATGACCCTGGACGTCGGCGACTTCTACAGCGGTTTCGTCGACTGGACCCGCCCCGTGCGCATGGGCGGCCTGCAGATCGGCCGCAACTACGGCCTGCAGCCCTACCGCGTGCTCACGCCCACCCCCAGCTTCCTCGGCCAGGCCGTGGTGCCGTCCACGGTCGAGCTGTACGTCGACGGCCTGCGCCAGTACAGCGGGCAGGTGCCGGTCGGTCCATTCCAGCTGGCCGCGCAACCCGGCATCAGCGGCACCGGCAGTGCACAGGTGGTGGTGACCGATGCATTCGGGCGCATGCAGACGCTGGATTTCAGTTTCTATGGCACCCAGCAGCTGCTGGCCAAGGGCCTGTCGGACTGGTCGGTCGGCGTTGGCCGCCTGCGTGAGGATTTCGGCCAGCGCTCCTTCACCTACGACGATCGCACCGTGGCCAGTGCCAGCTGGCGAGGCGGCGTGAGCGATACCTTTACCGGTGAAGCGCATGCCGAAGGCGGTGGGGGTCTGGCCCAGGCCGGCATCGGCGGCTGGTGGCTGCTCGGCGGTGCGGGCGTGTTCAACGCCGCCTATGCGCACAGCGACTACCATGGCCTGCAGGGTGGGCAATGGGCACTGGGCTACAGCTGGAACAACCGCCGACTCAACGTCAATCTGCGCACCGTGCGCAGCCATGGTGATTACCGCGACCTGGGCGCACTGCAGGGCAACCTGCCGCCGAGCATCAGCGAACAGGCCACGGTCGGCGCCGATCTGCTGCGGCTGGGCACACTCAGCGCCAGCTACCTGCGACTGCGCTACCCCGACGGCGAGGACAACCGCTACGCCAGCCTGTTCTGGTCGCGCACCTGGAGCCAGCGCTGGTCGGCGTACCTGTCGGTGAACCAGAACCTGGACAAGAGCGATGACCGCAGCATCTACCTCTCGGTCACCGCCAGCCTGGGCAACAACCGCCAGGCCAGCCTGTCCAGCCAGCGCAATGGCGACAGCCAGAGCTGGGTGGCCGATGTCACCCAGCCGGTGCCCGGCGACGGCAGCGCCGGCGGTGTCGGTTGGCGCGCGCAGGTGCGCCATGGCGAGGATGGCAATGGTGGCCTGGCCGAAGTCGGCATCCTCAATGACGTCGGTCGCTACTCATTCGGCGCCTCGCGCCAGGGCGGCCTGAACTATGCCTACGCCAGCGCCAGTGGAAGCCTGGTGTGGATGGGCGGGCATGCCTTCGCCACCCGCGAGGTCTCCGACGCATTCGCGGTGATCAGCACCAATGGCGTCGGCGGCGTGCCGGTGCGGCTGGAAAACCGGCTGATCGGCGTGACCGATGATCGCGGCCTGCTGCTGGTCAGCCCGCTGCTGTCCTGGCAGCGCAACCGCGTCTCCATCGATACCCTGGACCTGCCTGAGGACATGCGTGCCGACCGCATCGAAGACTGGGTGACCCCACGCCAGCGCGCGGGCACGCGGGTGACCTTCGCACTGCGCTCGCGGCCTTCGCTGAGCCTGACCCTGTACGGCATGGACGGGCAACCGCTGGAGGTCGGCAGCGAGGTGCAGCTGCCGGACGGGCGCCAGGCGCTGGTGGGCTATGACGGTCTGCTGTACCTGGAAGACGTGGCCGCCGGCAGCGTGTTGTACATCACCACCAGCCGCGGCCAGTGCCGGGTGAAGGTGCCGGACCTGCCCAAGGTGGTGGCCACCGGTGCACGCCCCAAACCGGCGCCGCTGCAGTGCATTCCGGAGGTGGCGCCATGAAGGTGCTGCTGCTCGGATTGCTGCTGGTTGCCGGCCTGCTGGCGGCGGCACCGGCACGTGCCACCGCGGTCTGCACCGCCATCGCCGATCCGACGCTGCCGTTCGGCAACGTGAACAGCAATGCGCCCGGCGCAACCACCGGCACGCTCAGCATCACGGTGTCCTGCACCACCGCCGCGCTGAGCCTGCTGGCCACCACCGGCGTGCGGGTCTGCGTGGGCATCGGCGCCGGCAGCGGCGGCGGCAGCAGCTCCACTTGGCGCACGATGAAGACCAGCGCCAGCGACAGCATGAATTTCCAGCTCTACAACACCTCCAACTTCAGCCAGGCAACCGGGCTGACCCCGCGCGGCACACCGCCGGCGCAGGAACTGACCATGACCTACAACGTGCCGTTGCTGACCGGCGGCAGTGGCGCGCAGGCCACCCAGCTGTTCGCGCAGATCCCGGCCAACCAGGTACTGGCGTCGGGCGCCTACAGCAGCACCTTCAGTGGCGCGAACGTGGTGCTGACCTGGGCCTGGAACGAAGTGCTGCTCGGCACGGCCACCGTGCCCGCCACCTGCAACGGCGGCGCCACCGGCACCAACAGCGCCAGTGCCGCCTTCAGCTTCACCGCCACCGCCGACGTGTTGCCGCAGTGCGGGAGCTACGTCACCACCAACATGAACTTCGGCAACGTCACCGGCAGCATCCCCGCCAACATCGACCAGACCGCCACCTTGACCCTGACCTGCCTGAAGAACACCGCCTACCAGGTCAGCCTCAACAACGGCCAGAACAACCCCACTGCCACCAGCACGCGACGCATGGCCACCACCATCGGCGCCAGCACCTACTACCTCACCTACGAGCTGTACCGCGATTCCACACGCACCCAGCGCTGGGGCAACACGCTGACCGTCGATACCGCCAGCGGCACCGGCACTGGCAGCGCGCAGCAGCTGACGATCTATGGCCGGGTGCCGCCGGTCACTGGCCAACCGCCGGCCGGCACCTACAACGACGTTGTGCAGGTGACGATCACCTATTGAGTCCCCTGTAGAGCCGAGCCCTTGCTCGGCTGCATTTTTTGGCAGCCGGCAGGCCGAGCATGGGCTCGGCTCTACAGTTCCGGCACATCCAGCCGATACCGCGCAGCGAGATCTTTCAGCACGGTGGTTGGCAGGTGGTTCGCGCAATTCTGATCGGGGCGATGCTGGTCGCCAGCACGCCCGCATGGGCTGAACCCAGTCCCGCGCCGCTGCAGATCCGCCTGACCGTGGTCGAAGCCTGTCGCGATGACCCCGGCAGCACCCACTGCCCCGTCCCCCACCAGCGCAGCGACGCACCGCAACTGCCTCCCCAGGTCCGCGAGCTCGCACCTCCCGTCGACGACGAAGACTCGACGTCCGCCGTAACCGTCATCTACTGATGCGGGCACTTCCGACCCTGTTGGCGACGCTGCTGGCGTGGCCTGCCGCAGCACTGGACCTGTTACCGACCACACTGCAACTGCCCGCCGAAGGTGGCCAGGGCGAACTGTGGCTCTACAACCCCGGTCCCGGCCGCTGGCAGGGGCGGGTGCAGATCCTGGCGTGGGAACAGCAGACCGACGCCGAAGTGCTACGCCCCACCGACCAGGTTCTCGCCAGCCCCACCCAGCTCGACATCCCGCCCGGTATCCGCCAGCGCATCTGGCTGCTGCCACGCCAACCGACACCCCCTGTCGGCGAACAGGCCTATCGGGTCGTCCTGGCTCCCACCACGCCAGGCCTGCAGCGCTATTCCCTGCCGCTGTTCCGAGGGCACGCCACACCAATGGCCCAGCCGCGGCTGCATGCAGGGATCGAACCGGGCCAGTCACAGACCTTTCTGCGACTGCGAAACACCGGTACCCTGCACGCACGCCTGAACGATCTCGCCTACATCACCAGCGACGGCCGGCGCACCCTGCTGCTGCCGGGCCTGGCCGGCTATCTGCTGGCCGGCCGTGAGCGCCGCTGGGCCCTGCCCGCCCACGCCCATGGCTACGCCGGCGGTCATTTCCAGGCCCGGCTGCAGGATGGCCGCGTGGTCGATCTGGCCGCTCCAGACCCGGCAATTGCAGCGAGCGCACCGAGCGGGCTATAATCGACCGGATTCCTGCCGCCTGCGTGCGCGGGAGCCCGTCCACACCGGACGTCACCGGTGAATCCACACCTGCTGCCCCCATCCGTGCCGGGGTGCTCCGCAAGGAGTTCGGCCACGGAGGCAACAGGGAAGCCCAACCCCGGAACCGATCGCGCTTCCACGCGTCCCGCATACCTATCCCCGCGGGCGGAATCGCTGGTTCCATATCAGGAGTATTGCAATGCCCCAGGTCACCATGCGTCAGATGCTGGAAGCCGGCGTCCACTTCGGCCACCAGACCCGCTACTGGAACCCGAAGATGGCTCCGTACATCTTCGGCGCCCGCGGCAAGATCCACATCATCAACCTGGAAAAGACCGTCCCGCTGTTCAACGACGCGATGAACTTCATCTCGTCGGTTGCCCAGAAGCGCGGCACCGTCCTGTTCCTGGGCACCAAGCGCAGCGCCCGCGAAACCATCAAGGAAGAAGCCGAACGTTGCGGCATGCCGTTCATGAACCAGCGTTGGCTGGGCGGCACCCTGACCAACTTCCGTACCGTCAAGCAGTCGGTTGCCCGCCTGAAGGAACTGGAAGCCGGTGAAACCGACGGCACCTTCGAGAAGCTGGTCAAGCACGAAGTGCTGGGCCTGCGTCGCGAGCGCGACAAGCTGGAAGCCTCGCTGGGCGGCATCAAGGACATGAACCGCCTGCCGGACGCCATCTTCGTGATCGACATCGGCCACGAAGACATCGCGATCAAGGAAGCCAAGAAGCTGGGCATCCCGGTCATCGCCGTGGTCGACACCAACTACAACCCGGAACTGGTTGATTACGCCATCCCGGGCAACGACGACGCCATCCGCGCCGTGCAGCTGTACGCCCGCGCCGCTGCCGACGCCGTGCTGGAAGGCAAGGCCGCTGCTCCGCACGCCGCTTCGGTGCGCGAAGAGGAGTTCGCTGAAGCCGCTGCCGAAGGCGAAGAGAAGCCGGCCCGCCGCGCTCCGGCCAAGAAGGCTGCCAAGAAGGGCGACGACGCCCAGGCCTGATCCAGGCCCCGGGGTGGACGCCCGGCGTCCACCCTCCCTGCGCGCAGCCCCTTGGCGCGTGACAGGACCGTGTCACACGGGCCGGCCACCATGCCGGCCCTACCCCTTTCTTTCGTGAGGTAATCCCGTGGAAATCACTGCTTCCCTGGTCAAGGAACTGCGCGAGCGCACCGGCGCCGGCATGATGGAATGCAAGAAGGCGCTCACCGAAGCCAACGGCGACATCGACGCTGCTGCTGAAGCCATGCGCAAGTCCGGCGCTGCCAAGGCCGACAAGAAGGCTGACCGCGTGGCCGCCGAAGGCCGTCTGGGCCTGGCCCAGGACGGCGGCAAGGCCGTGCTGGTCGAAGTCAACTCGGAAACCGACTTCGTCGCCAACGATGACAACTTCAAGTCCTTCGTCAACGCCGTCGCCGCTGCCGCCCTGGCATCGGGCGCCACCGACGTGGAAGCCGTGAAGGCTGCCAAGCTGGCCGATGGCCGCACCGTTGAAGAAGCCCGCGCCACCGCCGTCCAGACCCTGGGTGAGAACATCCAGATCCGTCGCATGGTGAATGTCGACACCACCGGCAACATCGGTGCGTATGTCCACACCAACGGCAAGGTCGGCGTGCTGGTCGATCTGATCGGCGGCGACGTCGAGCTGGCTCGTGGCCTGGCCATGCACGTGGCTGCGCTGAAGCCGCCGCACAACAAGGCTGCGGACGTTCCGGCCGACTTCGTCGAGAAGGAAAAGGAAATCGAGCTGGCCAAGATGTCCGAAAAGGACAAGGCCAAGCCGGCCGACATCCTGGAAAAGATCATCAGCGGCAAGATCAACAAGATCGTCAGCGACGTGACCCTGTACGGCCAGACCTACGTGCTGGGCGACACCACCGTCGAGCAGGTGGTCAAGGCCGCTGGCGCCGATGTTGCTGGCTTCAAGCTGCTGATCGTCGGCGAAGGCATCGAGAAGGTGGTGGAAGACTACGCCGCCGAAGTTGCCAAGGCGATGCAGGTCTGATTCCAGCCCTCGGGCTGTGAAACGACCAGAAGGAGCCGCGGGAAACCGCGGCTCTTTTTTTATGTCCGGGACAACGGGAGGCCCATGCTCCACCTGTAGGCGCCCCCGCCTTCTGTGGGTGCGCACCGTTGATGCGCACACCTGCACCTTTGCGTTGCGCGCGAATCAGGCCGATACTCGGCACAGGGAATCAACAGTCATTTAGCAGGAACGAAAATCGCGGACTGTGATGCATTCCTAGGTATTCTTGTCCCAATGGAATTGAACGACCCGACATGCCTCCCGAGCTGACAGCTGCCCTGGCGCTCTGCCGCAACCTGCCCTCGCCACCCGGTATTGCCCTGCGCATCATCGAACTGGCACAGGACCCGGAAGCGGATATCGCCACCGCCGCCGACATCATCGCCATCGACATGGCGCTGAGTGCTCGCATGCTGCGCATCGCCAATTCGCCGCTGTACGCCAGCCGCCGCCGGATCGAGAACCTCGGCCAGGCGCTGACCATGCTCGGCCTGAATGCCACGATCAGCCTGGCCCTCGGCTTCACCGTCACCGAGGGACTGACCGGCGGTACCGGCGCCGACCACGACCTGCGCCAACGCGCCTGGAAGCGCAGCATCCTCAGCGCGCTGGCCGCCAGCCAGCTGGGCCAGGCCCGCGGCCTGCGCCGGCTGGAAGAACTGATGCTGGCCGGCCTGCTGCAGGACCTGGGCGTACTGTGCCTGGCCCAGGCCGAATCGGAGCGCTACCTGCCGCTGCTGCGCAAAGCGCGCGACAACATCGATCTGGTCGCGCGCGAGCGTGACGAACTGGGCTGCAGCCACGCCGAGGTCGGCGCCTGGGTGGCCGAGCAGTGGGGCCTGCCCCGCTATCTGGTGGAGAGCATCAGCCACAGCGAAGACCTGGACGCTGCGGAATCGCCATTCCAGGCCTGCGTGCAGCTGTCCGGCGCGGTGGCCGACATCTGGCTGGACGATGACGCCGATGCCGCCCGCGAGCGCGCCCTGCAGCAGGTGCATGACCGCCTTGAACTGGACAGTGCCCGCTTCGACCAGGTCCTGGCCCGCATGAGCGAGGCGCTGCCGGACATCGCCAGCCTGTTCGAGGCCGGCCTGAATTCCCCCTCGCGGGTGCGCGAGCTGATCGACCACGCGCAGGAGCTGGCAACCCTGCGCAACCTGCGCGAGCTGCAGGATGCCGACCAGGCCCGTCGCCGCGCCGACGAATTCGAAGCCCGGGCCAAGCGCCTGGCCGACCAGGCCCATCGTGACGCCCTCACCGGCGTGCTCAACCGGCGCCAGCTGGAAGCCGTGCTGGAGCAGGAATTCCTGCGCGCCGGTCGCCAGGGCTGGCCACTGTCGGTGGCCTTCATCGACCTGGACGACTTCAAGAAGATCAACGACGCCCATGGCCACCTGACCGGCGACGAGGTGCTGCGGGCCTTTGCCGGCAAACTGCAGGGCCAGCTGCGCCACAGCGACACCGTGGCCCGCTTCGGCGGTGAGGAGTTCGTCGCGCTGCTGCCCAACACCAGCGAAACGGTGGCCCTGGACGTGATCCGCCGGGTGCTGGCCAACATCGTCGCCACGCCGATGGCCGAACTGGAAGGCGGCCCGCTGTTCGTCACCTTCTCCGCCGGCGTGGCCACCCAGGGCGGCTACGAACGCTTCGCCGACGTGCAGGACCTGCTGCGCGCCGCCGACGACGTGCTGTACCGCTCCAAGAACCTCGGCCGCAACCGGGTGATCGCGCGCTCCCCCGGCGCCCTCGGCCACGACGAGCTGTCAGCGACCGCGGGCGCCGAGCTGGGCTGAACGGGAAGCCCCGGATGACCGGGGCGGATGCCAGGATTTTGCGCCGCAGTGCACAAAACACTATGGCCTGACGCCGCATGCGCGTAGAATCGCCCGCGATTTCCACGCACCCGAGGTCCCCATGTCCAAGCTCGCCTATCGCCGCATCCTTCTGAAACTGTCCGGGGAGGCGCTGATGGGAGATGAGGACTACGGCATCGACCCGAAGATCATCAACCGCCTGGCCCGTGAGGTCATCGAAGCCCAGCAGGCCGGTGCCGAAGTGGCGCTGGTGATCGGCGGCGGCAACATCTTCCGCGGCGCCGGCCTGGCCGCCGGTGGCATGGACCGGGTCACCGGCGACCAGATGGGCATGCTGGCCACCGTCATCAACGCCCTGGCCATGCAGGACGCGCTGGAGAAGCTCGGCGCCAAGGCGCGCGTGATGAGCGCTATCAAGATCAACGACGTGTGCGAGGACTACATCCGCCGCCGCGCCATCCGCCACCTGGAAAAGGGACGCCTGGTGATTTTCGCCGCCGGCGTCGGCAGCCCCTTCTTCACCACAGACTCCGGTGCCGCCCTGCGCGCGATCGAGATCGGCGCCGACCTGCTGCTGAAGGCCACCAAGGTCGATGGCGTGTACGACAAGGACCCGAACAAGCACAGCGATGCGGTCCGCTTCGACAGCCTGAGCTACGACGAAGTGATCCGCCGCGGCCTGGAAGTGATGGATACCGCCGCCTTCGCACTGGCCCGCGACAGCGACCTGCCGATGCGCGTGTTCGACATGGGCCAGCCGGGCGAGCTGCTGAAGATCCTCAACGGCGAGAACATCGGCACCCTGGTCCAGGGCCGCGATCCGGCCTGAGCCTGAGCGGGCGGCGACAACCGGGCCGATTCAGGCCCGGCAGCGTCCCGTATTCGCCTATAATCGCCCGATTCCAGATACATCCAGGACCGGGCGATGCTCAACGACATCAAGAACAACGCGCAGACGCGCATGGCCAAGAGCATCGACGCTCTGAAGCACACCCTCACCTCCATCCGGACCGGGCGTGCCACGCCGGCCCTGCTGGACCGCGTGACGGTCAATGCCTACGGCAACGCCAGCACCCCGCTGAACCAGGTTGCCTCGATCTCCAATGCCGACGCGCACTCGCTGCTGGTCACCCCGTTCGACAAGGGCATGATCAAGGAGATCGAAAAGGGTCTCTACAACGCCGAGTTCACTCCGAACACGCTCGGCACCGCGATCCGCATCAACATGCCGCCGCCGACCGAAGAGCGCCGCAAGGAGCTGGCCAAGCAGGTGCAGAAGGAAGGCGAAGGCGCCAAGATCGCGATCCGCAACATCCGTCAGGACGCGAACAAGGAAATCGCCAAGCTGGTCAAGGACAAAGCGATCAGCGAAGACGAAAAGAAGCGCGGCGAAGACGACATCCAGAAGCTGACCGACGCCAACATCAAGGACGTCGACAAGGTCGTCGCCGACAAGGAAAAAGAACTGCTGTCGGTCTGAAGTCGATGCCTTCAGTCCCGCCTCCGTTGCCGGCCGCCCTGCCCCGCCACGTTGCCATCATCATGGATGGCAACGGGCGTTGGGCACAGCAGCGCCGCCGCCCGCGCGTGATCGGCCACCGCGCCGGCGCGCGCGCGGTCAACCGCACCATCGAGCGCTGCCTTGAACTGGGCATTCCGGCGCTTACCCTGTTCGCGTTTTCCAGCGAGAACTGGGGCCGGCCGCAGGAAGAAGTCGACGCCCTGATGAAGCTGTTCCTCGGCGCGCTCGACCGCGAAGTGGACGAGCTGCACCGGCGTGGCGTGCGCGTACGCTTCATCGGCGAACGCGAGCGCTTCGGTGCCGGACTGGTCAGCCGCATGCAGCTGGCCGAGCAGCGCACCGCCGACAACACCACCCTGACCCTGTCGATCGCCGCCAGTTACGGCGGTCGCCAGGACATCGCCCGTGCCGCGCGCGCGCTGGCCACTGAAGTCGCCGCAGGTCGCCTGCTGCCCGAACAGATCGACGAATCGCTGCTGGGCAGCCAGGTCGCCCTGGCCGACCTGCCGCCGCCGGATCTGTTCATCCGCACCGGTGGCGACACCCGCATCAGCAACTTCCTGCTGTGGCAGCTGGCCTACACCGAGCTGTGGTTCACCGAGGCGCTGTGGCCGGACTTCGATGCCGCCCTGCTGCAGCAGGCGTTGGATGCCTATGGCAGCCGCGAGCGTCGTTTCGGCCTGACCAGCGCCCAGATCGCCGCACTGGCCACCGAGACCTCCAGCCCATGACCAAGACCCGAGTCCTCGCCGCGCTGATCATGGCGCCGGTCGCCATTGCTGCGATCCTGCTGCTGCCCACGCAATGGCTGGCCGCCGCCGCCGCCGCCGTGCTGCTGATCGGCCTGTGGGAATGGCTGAAGCTGGCCGGCATCGAAGACACCCTCGCCCGCACCGTGCTGCTGGTGCTGAACCTGCTGCTGATGGTGCTGCTGGTGTGGGCCGATGGCAGCACGCTGGTACTGTTCCAGATCACCACATTGGCGGGTGTCGCCTGGTGGCTGGCGGCGCTGGTCTGGCTGCGCTTCTTCAACTTCGGCGCACAGCCCACGGCCCCCTCGCGGATCGTGAAGATGCTGGCCGGCACCCTGGCCATCGTCCCGGCCTGGGCAGCACTGGTGCTGATCCATGCCGGCGGTGACCCGCCGGGCAAGCAGGGTCACCTGTGGCTGCTGGCGGCACTGGCACTGGTCTGGGCAGCCGATTCGGGTGCCTATTTCGCCGGTCGTCACTTCGGCAAGCACAAGCTGGCCCCGCGCATCAGCCCCAACAAGACCTGGGAAGGCCTGTTCGGCGGCCTGCTGGCCGGTGTCGCCGTCGCCGTCGGCCTTGGTTGGCTGGCCGGCGTCGACGTCGCCCACCTGCCGGGCCTGCTGATCACCTCGGTGGTGGCGGTATTCGCGTCGGTGCTGGGTGATCTGTTCGAAAGCCTGATCAAGCGTCACGCCGGTGCCAAGGACTCGGGCCACCTGATCCCGGGCCATGGTGGCGTGCTCGACCGCGTCGACGGCGTCCTCGCCGCCGTGCCGGTGTTCGCGCTGGGCAAGGAAATCTTCGGGTTCTGACCATGAATGCTGTCGCAGACCTGCGCCGGGTCGCCGTATACGGCGCCACCGGCTCGATCGGTGCCTCCACGCTGGACGTGATCGCCCGCCACCCGCAGCGCTACCAGGCCACGGTGCTGGCCGCCGGCCGCCAGGTGCAGGCGCTGCTGGCGCTGTGCCGCCAGCACAAGCCCGCGCACGCGGTCATCGCCGATGAAGCGCTGTTCACCGAACTGCGCGACGGCCTGCGCGATGCCGGGCTGTCCACCGAGGCCCACGCCGGGCATGCCGCACTGGACCAGCTGGCAGCAAGCGATGCCTGCGACACCGTCGTCGCAGCCATTGTCGGTGCTGCCGGGCTGTCCTCGACCCTCGCCGCCGCTGCGGCCGGCAAGCGCATCCTTCTGGCCAACAAGGAATCGCTGGTACTGGCCGGCGAACTGCTGACCCGCACCGCCGAGCGCGCCGGCGCCGAGATCATTCCGATCGACAGCGAGCACAGCGCGATCTTCCAGTGCCTGCGTTCGCGCGACGCCAGCATCGACGGCGCCGGCGTGCGCCGGATCCTGCTGACCGCGTCGGGTGGCCCGTTCCGCGGCCGCAGCCGCGCCGAGCTGGCCAAGGTCACCCCCGCCCAGGCCGTGGCCCACCCGAAGTGGTCGATGGGCCCGAAGATCTCGGTCGATTCGGCGACGTTGATGAACAAGGGCCTTGAAGTGATCGAGGCCCACCACCTGTTCGCGGTGCCCGGCGAGCGCATCGAGGTACTGGTGCACCCGCAGAGCCTGGTGCATTCGCTGGTCGAGTTCGTCGACGGCTCGACCCTGGCCCAGATGGGCCTGCCGGACATGCGCACCACCCTGGCGGTCGGCCTGGGCTGGCCGCAGCGCATCGAATCCGGCGTGTCCGGACTGGACCTGCTGGCGCAGGGCCGGCTGGATTTCGAGGCCCCCGACACCGACGCCTTCCCCTGCCTGGCGCTGGCCTGGCAGGCGATGCAGGCCGGCGGTACCGCCCCGGCGGTGCTGAACGCCGCCAACGAAGAGGCGGTTTCAGCATTTCTTCAGGGCCGGATCGGTTTCCTGACCATCCCGGAGCTGGTTGCTAACGCTCTTTCAACACTGCCGACCCAGCCAGCCGATACACTGGAGGTCCTGTTGTCCGCCGACCAGCGGGCACGCCAGCTCACCCTGAACGCCATCGACGCCGCCTGAACGACCGCCTCGCCCAGCATGACGCCGCCGCCCCTGCCCGCCACTGTGAGCCTGCATGACTGACTTCATCGGATCGGTCTGGTGGATGATTGTCAGCCTCGGGCTGCTGGTCACGTTCCACGAGTTCGGGCATTACTGGGTCGGCCGCCTCTGTGGGGTCAAGATCCTGCGCTTCTCGGTCGGCTTCGGTCGCCCGCTGTGGTCGCGCCGCGACAAGCACGGTACCGAGTTCGCCATTGCCGCCATCCCGCTGGGTGGCTACGTGAAGTTCCTCGACGAACGTGAGGTCGAAGTCCATCCCCACGAGCGTGGCCAGGCCTTCAACCACAAGACCGTGTGGCAGCGCATCGCCATTGTTGCTGCAGGGCCGATCGCCAATCTGCTGCTGTGCATCCTGCTGCTGTGGGCGATGTTCGTGATCGGCAAGCAGGACTACTCGCCGACGATCGGCCGGGTTGACGGCATCGCCGCCAGTGCCGGCCTGGCCAGCGGTGACCGCGTTCTGCGGGTGGATGACCGCCAGGTCGCCACCCTGGGCGAGGCCAGCATGGCGCTGACCGCCGCCGCCATGGATCGCCGCGACGTCAAGCTTGAAGTACTCGACCCTGCGGACCAGGTGCGCGTGCGCACCCTGCCGCTGTCGCAGCTGCCCGCCGGTTTCGATGAACGACGGGTGCCGATCCTTGCCGGTCTGTATTGGCAGTCGTGGCTGCAGCCTGCGCTGGTCGACTCGCTCACCGCCGATTCGGTGGTCACCGGGCTGCTGCAGCCGGGCGACCTGATCGTCGCGATCGACGGCCAGCGCATCGACAGCGTCGACCAGGTGATCGGCCAGATCCAGGCCCTCGGCCGTGCCGGAGGCCCCGGCATGATCGAGGTCCTGCGCGGCGGTGAACGGCTGGCACTGGAAGTCACGCCCCGCCAGGGCAAGGATGGCAAGGGCAACCCGGTCTGGCAGATCGGCGTCGGCTTCCCCACCACCTACAGCCCCTCCTACGACACCCTGCTGCGCTATGGGCCGCTGGATGCCGTGACCGTCGCCGTACGTGAAACCGGCCGGCTTGCCGCCGATTCGCTGGGCATGATGGGCCGCATCGTCACCGGCAAAGCCTCGCTGCAGAACGTTTCCGGGCCCGTCACCATCGCCCGCGTGGCCAATGTCTCGGCCAAACGCGGCCTCGACTGGTTCCTGCAGTTCCTTGCCCTGCTGTCACTCAGCCTGTGCATCATCAACCTGTTGCCGATCCCGATCTTGGACGGCGGACACCTGCTGTATTACCTTATCGAGTTGGTCAAGGGCAGCCCGCTGAGCGAGCGCGCCATCGCCGCCGGCCAATACATCGGCCTGGCGTTGCTGGCCGGGCTGATGGGGTTGGCGTTCTACAACGACATCCTCGGCCTGGTCCCGCGATGAACTTTTCCACGTTGTTGCCGTCTACAGCGTCGGCATCCCGCACCAATGAAATCGACCTTCCTACCGGACGTGACATGACGCGACTCCCCAATCGCCGCCTGCTGGCCCTCGCCCTCGCCGCCGTCACCGGCGCTCCCGCCCTGGCCCAGGCAGCCGAGCCCTTCACTGTCAGCGACATCCGCGTCGATGGCCTGCAGCGCATCAGCTCGGGCACGGTGTTCACCTACCTGCCGGTGGAACGTGGCGAGACGATCACCGACAACAAGGTCGGCGAGACCATCCGCGCCCTGTACAAGACCGGCTTCTTCGAAGACGTGCAGCTGGACCGCCAGGGCAGCATCCTGGTGGTGACCGTCAAGGAACGCCCGGCGATCAACAAGCTGACCGTGACCGGCAACAAGGACATCAAGTCCGAGCAGCTGCTCAAGGGCCTGTCCGACATCGGCCTGACCGAGGGTGGCACCTTCGACCGCCTGAGCCTGGACCGCGTGACCCAGGAACTGCGCCGCCAGTACAACGACCGCGGCAAGTACACCGTCGAGATCACCCCGACCGTGAGCCCGCTGGACCGCAACCGCGTCGACATCGCGATCGCCATCAAGGAAGGCAAGGCGGCCAAGATCCGCCACGTCAACCTGGTCGGCACCGAGAAGTTCGAGAGCAAGGACATCCTGGAGACCTGGGAGTCCAAGGAGCACAACTGGGCGTCGTGGTACCGCCGTGACGACCAGTACTCCAAGGAAAAGCTGTCCGGCGACCTGGAAAAGCTCAACTCCTGGTACCTGGACCGCGGCTACGTCGACTTCAGCATCGATTCCACCCAGGTCTCGATCAGCCCCGACAAGCGCGACATGTTCCTCACCGCGGGCGTGACCGAGGGTGCGCAGTACAAGATCTCCGAGATCAAGGTCAGCGGCGACACCATCCTCCCGCAGGAGGACGTCGAGCGCATGGTGATCCAGAAGTCCGGCGACACGTTCTCGCGTGCCCTGCTGGAATTCAGCTCTGACACCATCACCAACTCGCTGTCCAACATCGGCTATGCGTTCGCCAAGGTGAACCCGATCCCGACCACCAACCGCGCCGACCAGACCGTGGCCATCAACATGCAGGTCGTTCCGGGCCCGCGCGTGTCGGTGCGCCGCATCCTGTTCCGTGGCAACACCCGCACTTCCGACGAAGTGATGCGTCGCGAAATGCGCCAGTTCGAGAACAGCTGGTACTCGCAGGCCGCGATCGACCGCTCCAAGATCCGCCTGCAGCGCCTGGGCTACTTCGAGTCGGTGGACGTCGAGACCCCGGCCGTCAGCGGCAGCAACGACCAGGTCGACGTCGTCTACAACGTCAAGGAAACCACCTCCGGCAGCTTCGTGTTCGGCCTGGGCTACTCCCAGTCCTACGGCATGACCACTTCGGTGCAGCTGTCGCAGAACAACTTCCTCGGCGGCGGCAACCGCGTGTCGGTCGAAGCCTCGCGCAGCAGCTACCTGCAGCGCTACGGCTTCAGCTACACCAACCCGTACTTCACCGATGACGGCGTGTCGCTGGGCTACAACCTGTCCTGGCGTGAACTGGACTACTCCGACTTCAACACCGCGCAGTACAACAGCACCAATGGCTCGGCGCAGGTGGTGTTCGGCGTGCCGCTGACCGAGACCGATACCGTCTCGCTGATGTTCGGCATCGACAGCAACCAGATCACGACCTACCAGGGCTCGACCCCGCAGTCGATCATCGATTACATCAACGTGCTGGGCAGCAGGACGTTCCATGCCTGGCGCACGGAGCTGGGTTGGGCGCGTGACTCGCGCAACGACTACTTCATGCCGACCCGCGGCACCTATCAGCGTGTTGGCCTGGAAACCACGCTGCCGGGCTCGACCATCGAGTACTACAAGCTGAACTACCAGATCAGCAAGTACTGGCCGATCATGCCGTCGCTGGTGATCAACACCCGCGCCGAGATCGGCTACGGCGACAGCTACGGCAGTGACAAGACCGCAATGGTGCCAGACGAGAACGGCAACCTGCGCTCGGTCACCGCCAAGGGGCTGCCGTTCTACGAGAACTTCTACGCCGGTGGTACCAACTCCGTGCGCGGCTTCGAGGACAACACCCTCGGCCCGCGCGAAGTAACCCGCGGTTATCCGGAAGGCCAGCCGCTGGGCGGTTCGCTGAAGACCGTCGGTTCGGTCGAAGCCTACTTCCCGCGTTTGTTCGACAGCCCGTCGGCCCGCGTGTCGGCCTTCGTCGACTTCGGCAACGTCTACAACGGCGCCGATAACTTCAAGGCCAACGAACTGCGTGTCTCCACCGGTGTGGCCCTGCTGTGGCGCGCCCCGGTCGGACCGATCTCGATCAGCTACGCCTTCCCACTGAAAAAGGAAGACGGCGACAAGATCGAGCGCCTGCAGTTCACCTTCGGCGGGCAGTTCTGACGAACCGCCCTGCGGTTCATCAGAACTGCACGCGCATCCCTCCTATCCCCCGCGCCGTCGGCGCGCCCCCCTTAACAAAGGGGGGCTCTCCACCAGACGGAGCGCGAAGCGCCGGGCACTGCCCGGCGTTTTCGTTTGGCCCGGATGCCGGAAACGCCCGCTCTGCTTTTGATCTTTTCTGTTTTTCCGTGGCTGGCACTCGCGCCACGCCGTCCGACCCAGCCCATGACACTGGCTCTGCCGGCCGCGAGGGGCCCTGCCGTTGGCTGCATATGCCCCCCGCATGACCGCAATGGCGTCACACGTTAAACTCCCGCCGTGAATACTCCCACCTACACCGCCCAGCAACTCGCCGAGCAGTTCGGCCTGCAGGTCCATGGCGACCCCGCCACCGCCATCCATGGCGTGGCCACCCTCGCCCATGCCGGTCCTGGCCAGCTGACCTTCCTCGCCAACCCCCGCTACCGCGCCCAGCTGGCCGACAGCCAGGCCGCGCTGGTCGTGCTGCGTGCCGACGACGCCGAGGCCGCCCCCGGCGCCGCGCTCGTGGCCAAGGACCCGTACACGACCTTCGCCAAGATCGCCGCCCTGTTCGACATCGCGCCGACCCGCCCGCCGGGCGTCCACCCCAGCGCCGTCATCGACCCCAGCGCCCAGGTCGCCGCCAGCGCCCACATCGGCCCGTTCGTCTCGATCGGCGCACGCAGCGTGGTCGGTGAGAACTGCATCATCGGCCCGGGCAGCGTGATCGGCGAGGACTGCAGCCTGGACAGCGGCTGCGAGCTGATCGCCCGGGTCACCCTGGTCACCCGGGTCAGGCTCGGCAAGCGCGTGCGCGTCCACCCCGGTGCCGTGCTCGGCGCCGATGGCTTCGGCCTGGCGATGGACGCCGGCAAGTGGATCAAGGTGCCGCAGCTCGGCGGCGTGCGCATCGGCGACGACTGCGAAATCGGCGCCAATACCTGCGTCGACCGCGGTGCGCTGGAAGACACCGTGCTGGACGAGGACGTGCGCCTGGACAACCTGGTGCAGATCGCGCACAACGTGCAGATCGGCGCGCACTCGGCCATCGCCGGCTGCACCGGCATCGCCGGCAGCGCCAAAATCGGCCGCTACTGCCTGCTCGGCGGCCATGTCGGCGTGGTCGGCCACCTCGAGATCTGCGACAAGGTCGTGATCACCGGCAAGTCCGTGGTCCGCAATTCCATCCATGAGCCGGGCGAGTACTCGTCCGGCACCCCGTTGACCGACAACCGCACGTGGCGCAAGAACGCCGCGCGCTTCAAGCAGCTGGACGCATTGGCTCGCCGCGTCCTGGCTGCTGGCAAGGAGAAAGAATGAACGACACGCTGCAGCTTCCTATCGACGTCTGCCAGATCCAGGAACTGCTCCCGCACCGTTACCCGTTCCTGCTGGTGGACCGGGTGCTTGAACTCGACATCGACGCCAAGCGCATCCTGGCGCAGAAGAACGTCAGCATCAACGAGCCGTTCTTCCAGGGCCACTTCCCGGGCCGCCCGATCATGCCCGGCGTGCTGATCATCGAAGCGCTGGCCCAGGCCGGTGGCGTGATGACCCAGCTGACGCTCGGCCGCGATGCGCAGTCCAAGCTGTTCTACATGGTCAAGGTGGAAAACGCCCGCTTCAACAAGCAGGTCGTCCCCGGCGACGTGCTGATGCTGGATGTGCAGATGAAGCGCCTGATCCGCAACATGGGCTGGTACTACGGCGAAGCCAAGGTCAACGGTGAAGTCGTCGCCTCGGCCGAAGTCATGTGCGCCGGTGCCAAGGGCTGATCCACGGGAGGCAGCAATGACTGACAACGCACCACGGATCCACCCGACTGCCGTCATCGATCCGGCCGCGCGCCTGGCCGACGACGTCCAGGTCGGCGCGTTCACCCTGATCGGTGCCGATGTCGAAATCGGTGCCGGCACGGTGGTGGGCCCCCACTGCAGCATCCACGGCCCGACGAAGATCGGCCGTGACAACCGCTTCGTGGGCCACGCGGCGGTCGGCGGCGAGCCGCAGGACAAGAAGTTCGCTGGCGAACGCACCGAACTGGTGATCGGCGATCGCAACGTGTTCCGCGAGTTCGTCACCCTGAACCGTGGCACCGGCGGCGGCGGCGGCATCACCACCATCGGCAACGACAACTGGATGCTGGCCTACACGCACGTGGCGCACGACTGCCATGTCGGCAACTTCTGCGTGTTCTCCAACAACACGACGCTGGCCGGCCACGTGACCGTGGGCGACTACGTGATCATCAGCGGCTTCGCCGGTGCCCACCAGTTCTGCCGCATCGGTGCGCATGCCTTCCTCGGCATGGGCGCGCTGACCAATGGCGACGTACCACCGTTCACCATGGTCGGCACCGATTCGCTTGGCCGCCCGCGCGGTATCAACAGCGAAGGCCTGAAGCGCCGCGGCTTCGATGCCGAGCGCATCTCCGCCATCAAGCGTGCCTACCGCACCCTGTACGTGGCAGGCCTGCCGCTGGCCGAAGCCAAGGTGCAGCTGACCGAACAGGCGCGTGACAGCGATGACGTGAAGGCGATGCTGGACTTCATCGAGCACGCCGAGAGGCCCTTGCTGCGATGAGCAGCGCGACCGGCCAGGCGCCGGCCGGCGCCGCCGTGATTCCGCTGGCCTCGATGGCCGGCAGCGTTCCCGCGCAGCGGGTGCTCAGCGAGCGCCCGTTGCGGATCGCCCTGGTGGCCGGTGAGGCCTCCGGCGATCTGCTCGGTGCGGGCCTGGTGCGCGAACTGAAAGCACGCTTTCCGAATGCCGAATTCGCCGGCATCGGCGGCGATGCCATGCGCAGCGCCGGCTGCCAGACCTGGCACGACGCCAGCGAACTGGCGGTGATGGGCCTGACTGAAGTACTGCGCCACCTGCCACGCCTGTTGAAACTGCGTTCGGCGTTCCGCCAGCGTGCGCTGGAATGGCAGCCGGACGTGTTCATCGGCATCGACGCGCCCGACTTCAACCTGGGCATCGAGCGCTGGCTGAAGCAGCGCGGCGTGCGCACCGTGCACTACGTCAGCCCCTCGGTCTGGGCCTGGCGCGAGAAGCGGGCGGAGAAGATCGGCAGCAGCGCCGACCTGGTGCTGTGCCTGTTCCCGATGGAACCGCCGATCTATGCCAAACACGGCATCGACGCGCACTTCGTCGGCCACCCGATGGCCGATGACATTCCGCTGCAGGGCAACCGCGAGGAGGCCCGTGCCGCGCTTGGCCTGCCGACCTCGGCCAAGGTACTGGCAGTGTTGCCAGGCAGCCGCCTGGGCGAGATTTCGCGCCTGGGCGAACCGTTCTTCGAGGCCGCCTGGCAGGTCTCCGAACGCATCCCCGGCCTGCACGTGGTGGTGCCCGCGGCCAACCCGGCCTGCAAGCGCCTGATCGAAGAGCAGCTGTCGCGCTCAGCGCTGCCGGTGGCCTTCTCGCACGTACTCGACGGTGAGGCACGCAACGCGATGATCGCCGCCGATGTGGTGGTGCTGGCATCGGGCACCGCGACGCTGGAGGCGATGCTGGTCAAGCGGCCGATGGTGGTCGGTTACCGCGTCAACGAGCTGACCTACCGCCTGGTCAAGGCGCTGGGCCTGATCAAGGTCGACCGCTTTGCCCTGCCCAACATCCTGGCGGGCCAGGACCTGGCACCGGAACTGATGCAGCACGACTGCACGCCGGACAAGCTGGCGGCAGCCATCCAGCAGTGGTTCGACCACCCACAGCGGGTGACCGACCTGCAGGACACCTATGCCCGCCTGCACGAGCGCCTGCGCCGCAATGCCTCAGCCCGCGCCGCCGACGCAGTGGGCGAGCTGCTGATGCGCGACCAGGCCCAGGCATGAGCCGCCGCCACGCCGCAGCGGCCAGCCTGGCCCTGTTCGACGGCGCCGCCGTGGTCGAGCCGGAGCGCCTTGTCGCCGGCGTCGACGAAGCCGGGCGTGGTCCGCTGGCCGGACCGGTCGCGGTGGCAGCAGTGGTGTTCGATCCATCCCGGCCGCGCATCAACGGCCTGGACGATTCCAAGCAACTGACCGCGGCCCGCCGCGAGCAGCTGCATGACCGCATCATCGAACGTGCCCTGGCCTGGCACGTGGTGCTGGTGGACGCGGACACCATCGACCGCCTGAACATCTACCAGGCCACCCTGCAGGGCATGCGCGACGTGGTCGCAGCGGTGGCCCACGTGGCCGGCTTCGCCCGCATCGACGGCAACGTCGTGCCCAAGGGTCTGGTGCTGCCGGCGCAGGCCCTGGTCGGGGGTGATGGCATCGACCGTTCGATCATGGCCGCCTCGATCCTGGCCAAGGTCTCGCGCGACCGCTACATGCAGGACGTGCACGCCCGCCACCCCCAGTATGGGTTCGAGCAGCACAAGGGCTATGGCACCCCGGCTCACCTGGCCGCGTTGCGCCAGCACGGCCCCTGCGAGGAGCACCGCCGCAGCTTCGCCCCGGTACGGGAGTGCCTGGAAGCGCCGCAGCCGGTGGCTGCCGACATCGCGATTGCCTGAATCGTCTGAACGGCCGCTGCAACACGTCTGGAGAAGAGTCCCCCTGAGTCAGGGGGACGCGCCGACGGCGCGGGGGTCTGGAAGCATGGTGAGACGGGGCCCGCGGTTCGCCTGCGAACCGTGGGAAGCGATAGCGCGAATGCGATATCGCGTACCGTCAAGAGCTTGTCGCGCCTCCCTGCCCTCGCTACCCTGACCGGGCACTCCAGCGCTTCCCGACCCCGGCGACGATTCCCCCGTCGGCACCCGGGGCCCGCGCGCTCCAACCTGGTCCGGCATGTCCAACTCCCGCTTCGTACATCTCCACGTCCACACCGAGTTCTCGCTGGCGGACTCCACCATCCGTGTGCCGGCCAAGCCGGACCAGGCGGACCCGAAGAAGGCCAAGCAGGCCAACCTGCTGTCGCGCTCGGTCGAACTCGGCCTGCCCGCGCTGGCGGTGACCGACCTCAACAACCTGTTCGCCCTGGTCAAGTTCTACAAGGCCGCCGAAGGCGTGGGCATCAAGCCGATCGCCGGTGCCGACGTGCTGATCGCCGAGGAAGGCCAGGACCCGTGGCGGATGACCCTGCTGTGCCGCGACCGTGAGGGCTACCTGAGCCTGTCGCGGCTGCTGACCCGCGCCTGGATGGAAGGCCATCGTCCGGAAGGCGGTGTGGCCATCCACCCGGACTGGCTGAAGGCCGGCAACGCCAACCTGTTCGCGCTGGCCGGCCGGCAGAGCCTGGCCGGGCGCCTGGCGCTGGACGGCAAGCATGAACTGGCCGAGCAGCAGCTGGCCGACTGGCAGCGCGTGTTTGGCGATGGCCTGCACCTGGAACTGACCCGTACAGGCCGCGAAGGCGAGGAAACCTTCAACCAGTTCGCGCTGATGGCGGCCGGCCAGCGTGGCCTGCCGGTGGTGGCCAGCAACGATGTGCGCTTCCTGTCGCCCACCGATTTCAGCGCGCACGAAGCGCGCGTGTGCATTTCCACCGGCCGCGTGCTGGACGACCCCAAGCGGCCGCGCGAGTACAGCGACCAGCAGTACCTGAAGTCGGCCGAAGAGATGTGCGCACTGTTCGCCGACATCCCCGATGCGATCGACAACACGCTGGCGCTGGCCGAGCGCTGCAACATCGAGATGCGGCTTGGCACCTACTTCCTGCCCAACTACCCGGTGCCCGACGACGAGACCTTGGACACCTGGATCCAGAAGATGTCGCGCGATGGCCTGGAAGAGCGCCTGGAGAAGAATCCGCTGGCGCCCGGCAAGACCCGCGAAGAATACTTCGAGCGCCTGGAATTCGAGCTCAACACCATCATCAAGATGGGCTTCCCGGGCTACTTCCTGATCGTGGCCGACTTCATCCAGTGGGGCAAGAACCAGGGCATCCCGATCGGCCCGGGCCGTGGTTCGGGTGCCGGTTCGCTGGTGGCCTGGGCACTGAAGATCACCGATCTGGACCCGCTGCCGTACAACCTGCTGTTCGAGCGCTTCCTGAACCCGGAACGCGTGTCGATGCCCGACTTCGACATCGACTTCTGCATGGACCGCCGCGACGAGGTGATCGACTACGTCGCGCGCAAGTATGGGCGCGAGCGCGTAAGCCAGATCATCACCTACGGCACCATGGCCGCCAAGGCGGTGGTACGCGACTCCGGCCGCGTGCTCGGTTTCCCCTACGGCCTGGTCGACGGCGTTTCCAAGCTGATCCCGAACATCCTCGGCATCCACCTGAAGGATGCACTGGGCAAGGGCAAAGAAGGCCCCAGCTCGGAAATGGCCTCGCCGGAGCTGATCCAGCGCTACGAGACCGAGGACGATGTCCGCGACCTGATCGACCTGGCGCTGCAGCTGGAGGACCTGACTCGCAACGCCGGCAAGCACGCCGGTGGCGTGGTGATCGGGCCCGAACCGCTGAGCGAGTTCTGCCCGCTGTACGCCGAACACTACGAGAACGGCCTCGGCAAGAACCCGGTCACCCAGTTCGACAAGAACGACGTGGAAGAAGTGGGCCTGGTGAAGTTCGACTTCCTCGGTCTGCGCACGCTGACCATCATCGACTGGGCGGTGAAGGCGATCAACAAGCGCCACGAACGCGCGGGCATTCCGCCGGTGGACATCGCCGCGATTCCGCTCGACGACACGCCCACCTACAAGGACATCTTCGCCAACGGCAATACCGGCGCGGTGTTCCAGTTCGAATCCTCGGGCATGCGCCGCCTGCTGAAGGACGCGCGCCCCGACCGTTTCGAAGACCTCATCGCGCTGGTGTCGCTGTACCGCCCCGGCCCGATGGACCTGATTCCCTCCTTCAACGCGCGTAAGCACGGCCAGGAAGAAATCATCTATCCCGATCCGCGCACCGAAGCGATCCTGAAGGACACCTACGGCATCATGGTGTACCAGGAGCAGGTGATGCAGATGGCGCAGATCGTCGGCGGCTACTCGCTGGGCGGCGCCGACCTGCTGCGCCGTGCGATGGGCAAAAAGGTGCCGGCCGAAATGGCCAAGCACCGCGAGATCTTCCGCGAGGGCGCGGCCAAGGACGGCGTGGACGAGGCCAAGGCCGACGCCATCTTCGACCTGATGGAGAAATTCGCCGGCTACGGCTTCAACAAGTCGCACGCCGCTGCCTATGCGCTGGTCAGCTACCAGACCGCGTGGCTGAAGCGCCATTACCCGGCCGAATTCATGGCCGCGACGCTCTCGTCCGACCTGGACAACACCGACAAGGTGGTCGGCTTCCTCGACGAAGTGCGCAACCTCGGCCTGACCGTGCTGCCGCCGAAGGTGAACCAGTCGGCCTTCATGTTCGAAGCGGTCACCCCGGACACCATCCAGTACGGCCTGGGCGCAATCAAGGGCGTGGGCCAGGGTGCCTGCGAGGCGGTGGTCGAGGAGCGGCTGAAGGGCGGCCCGTTCAAGGACCTGCTCGACTTCTGCACCCGCGTCGGCTCGGCCAAGCTCAACCGGCGCACGCTGGAAGCGATGATCAACTGTGGTGCGCTGGACGAGCTCGGCCGCAACCGTGCCTCGCTGATGCTGCAGCTGCCGGAAGTGATCAAGGCCACCGACCAGATGGCGCGCGAGCGTGCGTCCGGGCAGAACTCGCTGTTCGGCGGCCCTGACCCGAGCGCGACCACGATCCAGCTGGACCTGCCCGAGGCCGAGGAATGGCCGCTGCTGCAGCGCCTGAACGGCGAGCGCGACACGCTGGGCTTCTACCTCAGCGGCCACCCGTTCGATCCCTGGCGTGACGATGTACGCGACCTGGTCGGCAACGACCTGGGTTCGGTGGAGAAGATCTGGAGCGCCAACAGTGGTGGTGGCGGAGGCGGCGAAAAGCGCTGGCGCCCGGAAGTACAAACCGTGCTGGCCGGCCAGGTGGTCGGTGTGCGTCGCAAGGGCGAGAGCCAGATCTTCATCCAGCTGGAAGATGGGCGCGGGCGCGTCGAGTGCAGCGCGTTCTCCGACGCGATGGCCGAGTTCGGCCACCTGATGACCAAGGACCGCATCCTGGTGGTCAAGGGCGGCCTGCGCGAGGACGAGTTCAACGGCGGCTACGCACTGCGCATCCGCCAGTGCTGGGACTTCGATGAAGTCTGCGCCAACTACGCCACGCGGCTGTCGCTGCGCCTGGACCTGCGCCAGCAGCGCCCGGTCTGGGAGCGCGTCAATGCCCTGCTCGACCGCCATCGCCCCGGACGCACCCCCCTGCGCCTGGACCTGCTGCTGAAGGGCCCGCAGGGCGGCGTGGCCGGCATGCTCGACGTGTCCGGGCAGAGCGGGGTGCGCATCGACTCCAAACTGATGGAGGCGCTGCGCGCCGACCCGGCCGTACGCACGCTGAAGGTGCGCTACAGCCCACCGTGGGCCAGCTGAAGCTGGCTCCCCGGTTTTCCTGAACCCCCTGTTTCCCCGTTCCAAGTATCAAGGACGATTGCCGATGAAGACCCTGCTGTTCCCGTTTGCCGCCGCACTGGCCCTGGCCGCCTGCTCGCCGTCGAAGATCGAGTTCCAGATCGACAACCCGACCGACACGCCGCTGGCGCTGAGCATCGATGGCAAGGACCTGCCGGTGGCCGCACAGGGGTCGCGCCCGATCTCGCTCGCCGTCGGTGAGCACCGCCTGCACACCGACAAACTGGGCGACGTGCGCTTCATCGTCTACGTCGATGGTCGCGGTGGCCTGATCAACCCGACCCTGAGCGAGTACGTGGTCGCCCGCGAGATCTACGTCACCGACGAGAGCAAGCTGAAGAACTTCGGCACCGGCAAGGCCGGCATCGAGCTGGGCGGCGTCGACTTCGAAGGCCCGTTCGAGAAGCACCACGAACTGTTCATCGACAAGTCCTGGACCTACGGCGTGCGCGAGCCCTTCCCGAAGGAAAAGGTCGTGGCCCACGTCGACTCCAGCGGCGGCCAGATCGTGGCCAAGGTGTTCACCGCCCCCGACTTCATCGCCTACGTCGAAGAAGGCATGGGCGAGCCCGGCGCGTTCAAGCGCGAACAACCGGCCGGCTACGTGGCCCCGAGCTACAGCCTGGAACCGGCCCCGGCCAGCCTGCCGGCGCTGGTGCCGGCCTTCGAAGCCCACGCCGCGCCGCTGCGCGAGGTCTATGCGCGCTGGCTGAAGGCCACCACCGCTGATGAACAGAAGGCCCTGCGCAAGCAGGACTTCGCCGCGCAGATGGCCTTCACCTCGGCCACCGCCACCCTCGGCAGCGGGCTGGGCCGGGAGGCCAACGAGGCCTACAACGACTTCGTCTCCCAGCGCAGCCAGCTGATGGGCCGCAGCGCCCTGGTGGTGCCCTGAGCTGACTGGCGCCCCCTGCCCGGCTGCGCTACCGTCGCCTTCCAGACGAGGGCGTACGGGTGGTTTGCACGCATTCGGCTAGAATTCCCCTCTTCTTTACACGACGGCTTCCGATGAATCCGAACTACCTCGACTTCGAGCAACCCATCGCCGACCTGGAAGCCAAGATCCAGGAGCTGCGCAACGCCAGTGCCGGGCCTGCGGTCAATGTCGAGGCGGAAGTGCATGCGCTGCAGGACAAGTTGCGCATGCGCACCGCGCAGATCTTCCGCAACCTGACCTCGTGGCAGGTGCTGCAGCTGGCCCGCCACCCGTCGCGTCCGTACACCGCCGACTACATCCGCGTCATGTTCGATGAGTTCCAGGAGCTGGCCGGTGATCGCGCCTTTGCCGACGACAAGGCCATCATGGGCGGCCTGGCCCGTATCAATGGCCGTTCCGTGATGGTGATCGGCCACCAGAAGGGCCGCGACACCAAGGAAAAGATCAAGCGCAACTTCGGCATGCCCAAGCCGGAGGGCTATCGCAAGGCCCTGCGCCTGATGAAGATGGCCGAGCGTTTCGGCCTGCCGGTGCTGACCCTGATCGACACCGCCGGCGCCTGGCCGGGTATCGACGCCGAATCGCGCGGCCAGTCCGAGGCGATCGCACGCAACCTGATCGAGATGGCCGAACTGAAGGTGCCGATCATCTGCACCGTGATCGGTGAAGGCGGCTCCGGCGGCGCGCTGGCGCTGGGCGTGGGCGACCGTACCGTGATGCTGGAGTACGCGGTGTACTCGACCATCACCCCGGAAGGCTGCGCCTCGATCCTGTGGAAGGACGCGGGCAAGGCCAAGGACGCTGCCGAGCAGCTGGGCCTGACCGCCCCGCGCCTGAAGAGCCTGGGCCTGGTGGACAAGGTCGTGCGCGAGCCGACCGGTGGCGCTCACCGCAACCCGACGCAGATGGCCAAGCGCCTGAAGGCCGTACTGCTGAACGAACTGGATGCGCTGGAAAAGCTGACCACCGAGCAGCTGCTGGAGCAGCGCTACGCGCGCCTGCGCAGCTACGGCACGTACGAAGCCGCCTGATTCATCGGCTTGTTACTTTCTTGCTCGTGCAAGAAAGTAACCAAAGAACACGCCGCCGAACGCGAGCCGGTGCCACGCACCGGTTCCCTGCGCTTCTCGGTGAATCAGGGGACGGCGCCGAACTCGCTGCGCTCAGACATCGGCGCCTCTTCGCCCCTGTTTCACCTGCGATGCTCGGCTCGCTCATGGCGGACCTGAACATCAAAAGCCACAGCTGCACCCAGTAGATCCACGCCATGCGTGGATGCTTCTGCTTTGGCGAAGAATCAAGCGAACCCGTAGAGCCAAGCATGGCTCTACGGATAATGGACTGTCAGAACGGCTTGGCCAGCACCAGCCACACGATCGGAATGAACGCCAGCAACGGGATCTCGTTGATCCAGCGCAGCGCGCGCGAAGACGGCAGCGCGCGGCCCTTGGCCACGCCCTTCAGCAGGCGACCGATCCAGATGAAGTACGCCAGCAGCACCACCACCAGCCCCAGTTTGGCATGCAGCCAACCGGCGCCGCCCGGCGCGACCATGGTCGGGAAATCCGGAATGACCCTGTAGCCCAGCCACAACACCAGGCCCAGCAGGAAGGCCAGGCCGAACATCGAGTGACCGAAGCGGTACAGGCGCAGCCCCATCAGTTGCAGGCGCTCGGTCACGGCCGGCTGGCCTGCGGTCTCGGCCAGGTTCACCAGGATGCGCGGCAGGTAGAACACCGTCGCCATCCAGGCCACCACGAACACGATGTGGAAGGTCTTGACCCAGTAGTAGCTCTGCATGCGCTCGCTCCGGCGGCTGGCGTAGGTTGGCAGCCATTCTCGCATGCCGTGGCCGGCCCTCTCCGCGTGCCGCCGCAGCGACGGATCGACGCATGGCGCGCCGCAACGCCGTACGATAGGCGCCGTTTTCCCGACCGCACGACGCCTGCATGGACAAGACCTACGACGCCGCCTACTTCCAGCGCTGGTACCGCCGCGCCGACATCGGCGGCAGCGCCCGCCTGGCGCGCAAGGTGGCCCTGGCCGTGGCCAGCGCCGAGTACTACCTGGAGCGACCGATCCGCAGCGTGCTGGACATCGGCTGCGGCGAAGGTGCCTGGCGCGCACCGCTGCTGAAGCTGCGTCCGAAGGTCGAATACCTCGGCTTCGACAGCAGCGAGTACGCTGTGCGCCGCTACGGCCGCACCCGCAACCTGCACCTCGCCGGCTTCGGCGACTTCGCCTGGCTGCGGCCCTGCGCCCCGGTCGACCTGCTGGTGTGCTCGGACGTGATGCACTACGTGCCCGACCGCGAGCTGCGCGCCGGACTGGCCGGCGTGGCCGAGCTGACCGGCGGCGTGGCCTTCCTGGAGACCTTTGCCGCCGAGGACGAGTTCGACGGCGACCACGAGGGCTTCCAGGCCCGCCCGGCGCGCTGGTACCGCCGGACGCTGGCCCGGCACGGCCTGCTGGCGGTGGGCTCGCACTGCTGGCTGGGCCCCGCCCTGGCAGACGACGCGGCGGCGCTGGAACAGGCGTGAATCCGGATTCATTATTTTCAGCCGACTTAACCTGCGGGACACCCGGATGGGATATGCTGCGCGGCAACATATGACCATACATATTCGGTCGTCATGCTCTATCAACTGCACGAACTGACCCGCAACCTGCTCGCCCCCTGGGTGCACCAGGCCCAGGCCAACGCCAGGTTCTTCGCCAACCCGGGCCACTGGTGGTCGCAGATGCCGGGTGCCGATCGCCTGGCTGCGGTCAACGAGTTGTTCCATCGCATCGGCAAGGATTACGAGAAGCCCGAATGGGGCATCAACGAAATCGATGTCGATGGCGAACGCGTGCCGATCGTCGTGCACGAAGAAGTGAGCAAGCCGTTCTGCAAGCTGCTGCGCTTCAAGCGCCACAGCAATGAAGCCGACCAGCTGCACACCATGCTCAACCAGCCGTTCGTGCTGGTGGTGGCGCCGCTGTCCGGCCACCACGCCACCCTGCTGCGCGATACCGTGCGCACGCTGCTGCGCGACCACCGCGTGTACGTCACCGACTGGGTGGATGCGCGCATGGTGCCGGCCAGCGAAGGCGAATTCGGCCTGGACGATTACATCGCCTACATCCAGGAATTCATCCGCCACCTCGGCGTGGAGCGCCTGCACGTGGTGAGCGTGTGCCAGCCGACCGTACCGGTGCTGGCCGCGGTTTCGCTGATGGCCAGCCGTGGCGAAGCGACGCCGCGCACGCTGGTGATGATGGGTGGCCCGATCGATGCGCGCTGCAGCCCGACCGCAGTGAACAACCTGGCCACGCAGAACCCGCTGTCGTGGTTCGAGAACAACGTCATCCACACCGTGCCGGCCAGCTATCCCGGCGCCGGCCGTCGCGTGTATCCAGGCTTTCTGCAGCATGCCGGCTTTCTGTCGATGAACCCGAGCCGCCACTTCAGTTCGCACTGGGATTTCTACACCGACCTGGTCAAGGGCGACCTGGAAGACGCCGACGCGCACCGTCGTTTCTACGACGAGTACAACGCAGTGCTGGACATGCCCGCCAAGTACTACCTCGATACCATCCGCGTGGTGTTCCAGGACTTCCTGCTGCCGCGTGGCGAGTGGGTGGTCAACGGCGAGAAGGTCGATCCGTCGGCGATCCGCGATACCGCGCTGCTGAGCATCGAAGGCGAGCTGGACGACATCGCCGGCCTCGGCCAGACCGAAGCCGCGCAGGCGCTGTGCACCGGCATCACTGCGGACCGCCGTGAGCATTTCATCGTCGAAGGTGCCGGCCACTACGGCATCTTCAGCGGCCGTCGCTGGCGCGAGGTGGTGTACCCGAAGGTGCGCGACTTTTTCGCCGCGCATGCCGAAGCACCGGCGGCGAAGGCGACGAAGAAGAAGAGCAACGTCACCCCGTTGCGGCGAAAGGCGGGGTAATTCCACCTTGGTCGGTACGCCCTGGTAGATGCCAACCTTGGTTGGCGCTCTACCATGAATCCCGGTGTCTGATGGATCGTGCCAACCAAGGTTGGCACCTACCAAGGCACCGACTCCTGCTTACAACCGCACCAGCAGGTTCTTGGCGATCAGCCCGTGCAGCTTGCCGATGCCACGTGCCAGATGCATCGTCAGCAGCAGCAGCAGCGCGCCCGCCGCAGCAACCGCGATCGCCACCAGCGGCGAGGCCGCCATCGGCAGCACGTTCACGTCGTTGATGTACACGCCGGGGATGTCACCACTGAAGATCGCTGCAACCGGCGCCCAGATCAGGCTCAGCGACAGCGACAGCAACGTCACCGCGATGGTGAAGTAGATCACGCCCAGCGGCAGCATCAGCACGAAGTACAGCAGGGTCAGCCAGGTACGCCCATCGGTGAACATGTCGCCGATGCGCTGCAACCACGTGCGGCTGCGGTCGGTGTAACGCGGACGGCGTGGCATGCGTTCGCCCAGCAGCGCTTCCACCAATCGCCCTTCCAGCAGCGCCAGCCCGCGCACCGAGCCGAAGAACAGCACGGTCAGCGGAATACCGATGATCAGGATCAGCAGGCCCAGCGACAGCGACAGACCGGTCACCACCCAGGTGAAGAAGAAGATGCCGGTGGCCAGCGACAGCAGCATGTAGAACAGCGCGCCGTAGGTATGCGGATCGGTCACCACACCGAAGAAGCGCGCCAGCAGCGAGCGCTGCGCCGGCACCGGCGGCGGTGCAGCCGGCTCGACGCCACTGGCTTCCGCCGCCGCGCGCAGCACCGGTGCGGTATCCGCACGCGGCGTACGCAGCGCGCGGTTCACCGTCACCTCGGTCTCGCGGTAGATCTCGGCCACTTCGTCCGGCGCGCCGTAGCTGCCGGCCACGTCGGCGATCACCTCGGCCTCGCTGCGACCGGGCTGCGCCGCCAGCTCCGAGCGCAGGTACTCCTCGGCGTCGTACAGCGCGTCCTGCACCATCGCCGGGTCTGCGCCGTCCAGCGCCGCGCGCAGCTGCGCCAGGTACTGCGGGATGGTGGTCGGCAGGGCTCGGCCTGCCAGGCTCGGGTCGTTCATTGCGGTACCCCCTCCAACACGGAATCGACGGAATCGCGGGTGGCCTGCCAGGCCTGGCGCCACTGCGCCAACACCTCGCGGCCACGTTCATTGATGCGGTAGTAGCGCCGCGGCGGTCCGCTGCTGGACGGCTCCACATGGCTTTCCAGCAGCCCGGCCCCTTCCAGGTTGCGCAGCACCGGGTACAGCGCGCTCTGCTTGCCGCTCAGCACGCCCTCGCCCACCCGCTCCAGCTCCTTGGCGATCAGGTAGCCATACAGCGGCTCCCCGGCCCGGGCCAGCACCGCCAGCAGGGCCAGCGACACGGTTCCGGCGCTGAGCTCCTTCTGGAACTTCTTCAGGTGGACATCGTCTTCGGACATGACCGGCCCTCCACTACGTTGAAGTCCACAGTAGTGCGAAGTTCGGTATAGTGAATGTGTCGTTAGTCACTCTGCCGGTTGGCGAGGGCCGGATGACCACCTGGCCGGCAGGCCCATTGGCTTGCTTGTCCCTCTGCGAACCGCGGCATACCGTCACCTTCCAACAGCGCAGCGGCTGATCCAGCTCCTGCGAGCACGACGGTCCCGGGAGTATCCACTTATGACTGAGTTTTATTATTGCGACTTCTGGTTTGGCGCAAAGAAGTCCGCCCGAAACATAATCAGTGAATCCGAAGCCAAATCGAGACATGAGAGCCAGGCTCGCTATACGGTTCTCGTTGGCTCCCCCACCACGCCATCAGCGATTGTCGATGTGCTATTGGACAAAGACATGATTGGCGTCGACTTTCTGGATGAACATCTAAGGGAGCGCCTGACGTATCAGTTCCAGCGAGTAGCACCGGACAGGCTGTTCCTGAGCATGGTGGTGCACCGGGAATTCACTGGAAAGAGCGAGAACGTTGCTGAAGGAACCAGCTATATCTTCAACGAAGATGGTCGGCTGACCATAACCAAGGAAAATTTTTCGCCCCATCATCTGGAAGAGTGTTCGACTACACACGACCCAATAGGCAACTACGAGCCTGTTCCTGTCTTCGGCCATTACTCCGGTCTACTTGCAGAAGAAAGATAGACGTTGATGCCAGACCGATTGGATCGGCCAAGAGGCCGTGCGCAGGCTGACGCGATCGCCTTACATGCCGCTTGGCGATGTGGTCTCTAGTCGCGCAGAATCGAAGCCTCGTTCATGTTCCGGGGTTCCCATGCCGCACCGTCGTCGCCTTGCCCTGACCGCCCTCGCCCTGGCCAGCCTGCTGCCCTCGCTGGCCAGCGCTGCCGCCCCGTACCGCAGCCCGCAGCAGATCCTCGACGCCTCGGCGGCCAGCGACTGGCGCACGCCGGACCCGGCCAACCTGCTGTACATGGACCTGCCCGCCGGGCGCGTGATCATCGAGCTGGCGCCGCAGTTCGCCCCGCGGCATGTAGCCAACATCCAGACCTTCGCCCACGAGCATTTCTGGGACGGCACCAGCATCTACCGCTCGCAGGACAACTTCGTGGTGCAGTTCGGCGATGCCGACGCCGATGACGCGGCCAAGGCCAAGCCGTTCGGCAGTGCTGCGCGCAAGCTGCCGGCCGAGTTCGATCGCGCCAGCGCCGGCCTGAAGGTCAGCGTGCTGCCGGATCGCGATGGCTGGGCCAAGCAAACCGGTTTCGTCGACGGCTTCCCAGTCGGCCAGGACCCGCAGGCCGGCAAGGCCTGGCTGGCGCACTGCTACGGCATGCTCGGCGCCGGCCGCAGCAACGAGGAAGACAGCAGCATCGGTGCCGAACTGTATGTGGTGACCGGCCAGTCGCCGCGTCAGCTGGACCGCAACATCACGCTGGTGGGTCGCGTGCTGAAGGGCATGGAACTGCTCAGCGCGACGCCGCGCGGACCGGCGCCGATGGGCTTCTACACCGACCCGACGCTGCGCACGCCGATCGTGTCGATCCGCCGTGCCAGCGATGTGCCGGTGGCCGAGCGCACGCCGATCCAGGTGCTGCGTACCGATTCGAAGACCTTCGCCGATACGGTGGAGGCGCGGCGCAATCGCGTGGATGATTTCTACAAGCGCCCGGCGGGGCATATCGATCTTTGCAATATTCCGGTGCCGGTGCGCTGATGGTTTCCTGCGCGTGGCGCGTGCTGAAGGTGCTTCACTGTTCATGGGCGTTACTTTTCTTTGTACGCAAAGAAAAGTAACCAAAAGAAACGTTCCGCCGGCCGCGAGCCGGTGCTGCGCACCGGTGCCCTGCGCTCCTCGGCCCGTCGAGGGACGGCGCGGAGAGCAGCCGAGCATGGCTCGGCTCTACAAAAGTGCGTGGCGCCTCTTCGCCCTCGCCGGACCTGCGGTGCTCGGCTCGCTCAAGGCGGATCCAAGATCAAAGGCAGAAGCGCTCGCTTCGCTCGCCGGGCCCGGCCCGGCACTACCAAGCATCGTCGTGCAGCTGTGGCTCTTGACCTTGGGTCCGCCTTGAGTGAGCCGAGCATCGCAGGGGAATCAGGGGCGAAGAGGTGCCGATGTCTTGTAGAGCCGACTGTTAGTCGGCTGACCTCTGCACACCGTCCCCTGATTCACCGAGAAGCGCAGGGGACCGACGTGCGAAGCGCGGCGGCTCGCGACCTGGCGGCGCATTTCTTTTGGTTACTTTTCTTTTCGCGCGAAAAGAAAAGTGACGCCCATGAACAATGAAGCACCTTCAGCACGCGCCACGCGCAAAACGCCAACGCCTCAGCCCTTCTGACTCACCGCCACGCTCCCCAGAATCAACGCCCCCGCCACCAGCATCTGCACCGTCACCGCCTCGCCCAGGAACAACCACGCAAACGCCGCGCCGAACAGCGGAATCAGGTACGTCACCGTCGACGCGCGTGACGGGCCGATGCGGCCAATCAGGCGGTAGAACATCAGGAATGCCAGGCCGGTGCAGGCCACGCCCAAGGCGATCGCTGCACCCCAGGCCTTCAGCGGAATGGCGGCCTGTGGCCAGTGCGTCACCGCCATCGGCAGCATCCACAGCGAGGCACACGACAGCGTGGCTGCCGCCGCCGCGGCCGATGGCAGCCCGGTCATGTGGCGCTTCACCAGATTGACGCCCAGCCCGTACAGCAACGACGCCGCAGCGCCGGCGATCACTGCGGTACCAATACTCAGGCCGGAAACCTTGGCGGTGGCCAGCACCACCACGCCGGCGAAACCAACCAGCAAGGCACCGGCGCGGCGCATGCCGATCTTCTCGCCGAAGAACAGGAAGGCGATCAGCGCGGCGAACAGCACGGTCATCGCATTGCAGATCGCACCGATCGCGGCCGGCGCCTGCTCGGCGGCATAGGCAAACAGCACGAACGGCAGCGCCGAATTGATCAGGCCGATCGGTGCCAGCCATAGCCAGCGCCGCGGCGGGAACTGCGCGCGGGCGCGCCACAGGAACGGCAGCAGCACCAGCGCCCCCAGCACCAGCCGCACCTCGACCAGCGCGAACGGGCCGAACGACGGCACCGCCACCCGCATGAACAGGAACGAGCAGCCCCAGATGGCGCCCAGCAGGGTCAACTCCAGCGGTGTGCGCCAGTCGCGCTCGACCGCCTGTGGGACCGCATTCATGCTATGCCTCCGTCCATCGTCAATTCCTCGCCAAGGCGGACAGGATCGGGCGCAGACGCCCGCGGCACAAGCGCGTAGTATCGCTGCCAGCCACAAATATCGTTTGAGGCTGGACATGCAGCTACGCCCTTCCCTGCTCCCCGCACTGGCCGTCTTCGCGGTCGCCGCCCGCCACCAGAACTTCGCCCAGGCCGCGCAGGAACTGCACCTGACCGCCAGCGCAGTCAGCCACCACGTGCGGCGCCTGGAAGAGGTGCTGGAGACCCGGTTGTTCCTGCGCCACGCCCGCGGCGTGCGCCTGACCTCCGAGGGCCGGCAGCTGGCCGATGCGGCCAGCGCGGCCTTCACCGATGTCGCCGCGGTCGCCCATCATCTGCACCCGGATGCGGACAGCGTGCCGTTGCGGATCACCACGCTGCGTTCGCTATCGTACTGCTGGCTGTTGCCGCGGCTGCCCCGCTTCACCCAGGCCCATCCGCACATCCGCATCGAGCTGCACACCGGCAGCGGACTGGATCGCTATGACGACACTGGGCCGGAGGTCGGCATTCGCTACGGCCTGGGCCAGTGGCCGGGCCTGCGTGCGCAGCACCTGATGGACGACTACCTGTTCCCGGTAGCCTCACCGGCACTGGCCGGGGTCGAAACGCTGGTCGATCCGGCGCGCATCGCCGACCTGCCGCTGCTGACCGACCTGTCGCCGCAGGGCTGGCGCGACTGGTTCCGCCACGCCGGCGTGCGCCCGCCGTCGCCGCTGCCGCCGATGCACACCTTCGCCGACAGCACCGACGCGATGCGTGCAGCGGTGTATGGCATGGGCGCGGTGCTGGCTCGCACCCACATCGCCCAGCCCTATCTACAGCGCTACGAGGTGGTGCGCCTGCCCGGTCCGGCATTGAAGGCTCGCTATGCCTATCACGTGGTGCACGCAGAAGGGCAACCGCCGAGCCCGGCCGCGCGCCTGTTCATCGACTGGTTGCTGGAACAGGCGCAGGACGAGCGCACGCCGATTCCGGCATTGCCGGACAGCCTGCTCGGGCGGCCGGCGACGCAGGCCTGACTGCGCCCTCACCCGTTCTTTGCCTCGCGCTGGCTAGGCTGCTGGCGAACCCACAACGTACCTATGCCATGGCCATGCTGCGACTGCGCATCACCGGAACCGAAGACGACGCCCGCGCCATCAGCGACCTGCTGCTCGGCCTGGAGGGCATTGAACATGTCGAGGAAACCGACGACCTGATGCCGCACATGGACGACGACGATTCCAGTTCGGCCGGGCTGTCCGATGACATCGGCCCGGGCATCCACGAGCTGGAAGTGGAAGTCGGCAATGAAAGCACCGCGCAGAAGGTGCGCGATGCGGTGCAGGAACTGGCGCTGGAGCTGGATGTGTTCGTCGAGTACGAGACCGACGAGGGCTGATGCCGGCTGACGGCCGGCATCAGCCTTCATCTCAGCGGTTGGGCGGTAGCTTGCGACGGCGGCGACGCCACCATGCCCGCACACCCCAGGCCGCGATCAAGGCCAGCACCGCCACCGGCAGCAGTGCGGCCGCAGCGCGGATCAGGAACGCGATGCTGGTGCTGAGGATGCTGCCCGACTCGCTCAGCGCCTCGCCGATTTCGCTGCGGCTGCGCTGTCCCGAAGTGGTGTCGAAGTGGATCGACACCAGCTGGGTATCGATACGCCGGCGCTGCTGCGCAGCATCCTTGTTGGCCTGCTCGACACCCGCCTCGATCTCTGACAGGCGCGTGGTGATCGCCATCAGGTCTTCGATCTTCAGGTCCTTGCGGTCCTGGTAGGACAGCAGGCGGGCGTGCTCCTTTTCAAGCCGCGCTTTGGTCAATGCCGTGTCGGCCACCGCCTGCGCGAGATCCTCGGCACGCGTATTGCGGGACTGCAGCTTGCCGCCTTCACCGGCCATCGCGATCAGCGGCTCAGTGCCCTTCGGGGCGATGCGCACCTTCACTTCACCGCTGGGCTGCTCGCCGCCGTGCTGCTCGACCTGCAACACTGCACAGTCGCCGAACTTCGCGCTCTGGCAGGCCTGAGCGATCTGCTGGATGCGCGGTGCGATCTGCGCCGCCTCCAGCTGCACCTGCACGTCATGTTCGTAGGCCAGGAATGCACCTTCCGGTGAAGCGACGGCGGCTTCGGCACCGCCTCCGGCATCGGCCGCGACGTCGCCATGCTTTCCGCACGCTGCCAGCGCCAGCAACAGCACCGGCATTGCTGCCATGCGCGTCCACGCGCACACCGGCCTCACAGTGCGGCTCCGTCGTAGGAACTCACCGCCAGCGTGGCCAGATCCACTGCAGGCACGCAGCGCACGTTCACCGCCACCATCGGTGTGCCGGTGCGCGGGTCGACCGCTTCGCTGTAGGGAGCGACGCCACATTCGCGGCAGTGATGATGGTCGATGTGGGCCTTGTTGAAGTGGTAGGTGGCCACGTCGGCCGGATCGGTGGTCAGCTGGAACGCCCCGCGCGGGGCGAACCACAGCAGGCTGCCACGGCGGCGGCACATCGAGCAGTTGCAGTCGATGACGTCGCTGATCGGCGCCTCGGCCTGTACGGTGAATGCGATCCTGCCGCAATGGCAGCTTCCCTGGTATTCCATGTCCTGCGCTCCGCTGGAGGGTCCGTGTCTGCGCCCATGGTAATCCTATGGCACGGGGACAAAGCAGCCCCGGGGCCCTATGCTCGGGGTTTGACCCTGTACAGGAACGCCGATGCGCCCGCATCTTCTTGCCCTCGCCCTGGTCGCCGCCCTCGCCGGTTGCCAGCCGGCCGACGCCCCGACCAACGGTTCCACCCCGGCCGCCAGCCAGCAGGCCGGTGACGCAGCGGTCGATGCCGCCTTCGCCGATCTGTCCAAGCGCGCCCTGGACACCTGGATGCAGCTTTCGCCGGTCAGCGCCACCCAGATCGGCGACCACCGCTACGACAGCGAACTGGACGACCTGAGTGCCGCCGGCCAGCAGAAGACCGTGGCCGCCTACAAGGCGCTGCTGGGCGAACTGGACAAGATCGAGGTGGCCAAGCTGGGCCGCGAGAACCAGGTGGACGCGGCGATCCTGCGCAACCAGCTGCAGTCGGAAATCTGGAACGCCGAAGTGCTGCAGTCCGGCAAGTGGGACCCGCAGCTGTACAACGGCATCGCCGGCAGCGCGATCTACGGCCTGATGGCGCGTGAATTCGCACCGCTGCCGGAACGCCTGAAGTCGGCCACCGCACGCATGGAGAAGCTGCCGGCGATCTTCGCCCAGGCCCGCGAGAACCTGGATCCGGCGCGCGTGCCGAAGATCCATGCCGAGACCGTGGCCAAGCAGAACAAGGGCATCCTCAGCATCGTCGATACCTTCATCACCCCGCACATCGGTGAACTGCCGCAGGCCGACCAGCAGCGCCTGCAGGCTGCCATCGACGGGCTGAAGAAGGCCGTGGACGAGCAGCAGACATGGCTGGACAAGACCCTGGTGCCGAACGCCAAGGGTGATTTCCGCATCGGTGCGGAGAAGTACGACCAGAAACTGAAGTTCGCGCTGAGCTCGTCGCTGTCGCGCCAGGAGATCGGTGAGCGTGCACGTGCCGAACTCAAGCGCGTGCGCGAAGACATGTACGGCATCGCGCAGACCGTGCTGAAGGACAAGCCGGGTGCGCCGGAGATGCCGGCCCAGCCGACCGACGAGCAGCAGCAGAAGGCGATCGAGGCCGCGCTGGAACTGGCCTACGCCGACAAGCCGGCACGCGACAAGGTGGTGGACGATGCCAAGGCCGCGCTGGAGCAGTCCACCGCCTTCGTGCGCGAGCACGACCTGGTGACCCTGCCCGACGCGCCGGTGGACATCATCCTGATGCCGGAATTCCAGCGTGGCGTGGCCGTGGCCTACTGCGATTCGCCGGGCCCGCTGGACAAGAACCTGAAGACCTTCTACGCCGTGTCGCCGATTCCGGACGACTGGAACGAGAAGCAGGTCGACTCGTTCCTGCGTGAATACAACTCGCGCATGATCCACCTGCTCAGCATCCACGAAGGCACCCCGGGCCACTACCTGGAAGGCTGGCACTCGGCCAAGTTCCCCTCCACCCTGCGTGCGGTGCTGCGTTCGGGCCTGTTCGCCGAAGGCTGGGCGGTCTACACCGAGCGCATGATGCAGGAGCAGGGTTACCTCAACAACGATCCGCTGTTCCACCTGGTGCAGCTGAAGTTCTACCTGCGCACGATCTCCAACGCGATCCTCGACCAGGGCGTGCACGTGGACAACTGGGATCGCGAAAAGGCGATGCACCTGATGACCCACGACGCGTTCCAGCAGGAAAGCGAGGCGGCCGGCAAGTGGGTGCGTGCACAGCTGACCTCGGCGCAGCTGCCGACCTACTTCGTCGGCGCGCAGGAGCACTTCGACACCCGCAAGGCGGTGCAGGAGAAGCTGGGCGACAAGTTCAACCTGAAGGCCTACCACGACCAGGTGCTGTCCTACGGCGCACCGCCGGTGCGTTTCGCACGCCAGCTGATGCTGGACCAGCCGATCGAATGATCGGGCGCGGGGCTGAATGCCCCGCGGGTCTGGCAGTACCTCACGGCCCGGGCTTCCCGGGCCGTTCTCGTTTGAAGCGCCCGAATGCCTCACATCCGGTGTATGTACATCTTCCCGGCATGGCTGCGGATATCAAGAAAGTATTTCGCCTTGCAGCCCCGGCATGCCGCCGGATGCATTTCATCAAACCCACGCTGGTTCTCCAGCGCGACGGCCAGTATGGGATGCCCGCAGTCGAAACAGCAGAATGCAATGTTGTTGCCATGGGGATCGGCATCAATCTGGTCGCCATAGTGATCCATCACGAGGAAGTCTGTGATTTTCATGGTCGATCTCCGGAGTAGGTGAACCACCCGCAGACTACATCGCCCCCCCGCTGTCCAGAAGGGCACGCGTCGCCTACGGGGCAACGCGTCCTTCCCGCCACGCTGGAGCCGCTACGGTCCTGAACAGTTGCACATCGGGCGTGCGTGACCTCACACCTGGCGAACGACTCCGGGCGCATCGTTCGCCGGGTTCCCCCTTCCACCAGCGTCCATGTCTCTCCCCCTGTTCCGTCTTGCACTGCTGCCCACGCTGCTGGCCAGCGCCTGTGTCTTCGGCGCCTGCCCTCCACCACCGCCCGGTCAGCCCGACATACGTGCCCTGGGCTACTACACCGACAAGGCCGGCTCGGTGATCGACCCGGCGCTGCACCAGCAGAATCATGACGCCACCGCGCCACTGGACCGCTATGCCGCCGACGTGGCACGCATGAGCGACGACTACCTGCGCAACGGTGACCCGGCGGCGGCGCAATGCACGCTGGCATGGCTGGTGGCATGGGCAGACGGAGGCGCCATGCTCGGGCAGATGATCCGGGTCAACAACGACCAGTCGTTCTACATGCGGCAGTGGATGCTCGATGCAGTGGCCATGGCCTACCTGAAGGTGCATGACCAGGCCGACCCGCAGCAGCGCGCACGCATCGATCCGTGGCTGCAACAGCTGGCACGCGCCAACCTGGCCTACTGGGACAACCCGAAACGGCGCCGCAACAACCACTACTACTGGGGCGGCCTGGGCGTGCTGGCTACCGGCCTGGCCACCGATGACCAGGCCCTCTGGCAGGCCGGCCACGCGGCCTTCCAGAAGGGCATCGATGACATCCAGGACGATGGCAGCCTGCCGCTGGAAATGGCCCGCGGACAGCGTGCCCTGCACTACCACGACTACGCGCTGGCGCCACTGGTGATGATGGCCGAACTGGCGCGGCTGCGCGGCCAGGACTGGTACGCCAGCCGCGATCACGCCATCGACCGCCTGGCGCGCCGGGTGATCGGTGGAAGCAACGACCCCGCGTGGTTCAACCAACGCACCGGCGTCGCACAGCTGCCACTGAAGGCCAGCGGCTGGGTCGAGTTCTATCGGCTGCGCTCACCGGATGGCGGCCTGTTCGATGCCGCACATGCACGCGGACCGTTCCACTCACCGCGGCTGGGTGGCGACCTTACGCTGATGGCCGCGCACGGCATCGTGCGCACGCCCCTGCGCTGGCCGCGTGCCTCAGCGCATCGCCCGCTGCAGCAGCAGCTGGAACTGCGCGCTGCTGCAGCCCTGTGCACTACAGCCCGGCAAGGACAGTGCGACGCGGCCCGGCGGCTGCACCTCGGTCAGCGGCAGCGCATCGCGCAGCTGCCCGGTGGTGGGATAGACGTAGGACACGCGGAAACGCTCCAGGCCACTGCGACGCCCACGCCAGCGCTCGAACTGCAACAGGCCTCCGATCGGCGTCTTCTCGTACTGGCCCGGCAGCGTGTAGTCAGCGATGCCCAACGCAGCCAGCACGGAGCCGATGTTGGAATCGTGACCGACCAGCAGGGTCACCTTCGGTGACGCCGGATCCTTGAACAGCGCGTCTACCCGTGCCAGCAGCGGTGCGGCCACATCACGAGCAACTTCAGGAGTACCGAACAGGATGTCCTGGTAGCGATTGCGTATCTGCGCCAGCGCCTGCCATTGCGCCTCGTTGTTCAAGCGGCCCCAGCCTTCGCGCGGAATGCCACTTCCTTGGTAGTGCTCCATCAGCAGCGCATCCACCACTCCGCTGGCCAGCGCCAGTGAACCCGAAGCGCGAGGCTCGTTGCCCGGCTCCGCACTGAAGGTGGTATCGGCCAGCGTCAGATGGCAGTCGCCGCGGCCGGTACACGCCGCCGACTCCGGGTAGCGGGTGACCGCCTCCACCACCGCCAGTGCCGGCGCCAGGTCCACGTCGGTCAGCGCTTGCTGCATTGCCGACAGCGCGCGCTCGCGGAAGACCGTGTCTCTGTTGTGGATCACCGGATTGAACAAGGGATCCATCGTGCCCAGCGGCATGCGCTGCTCGATCGCAACGTGGCAGCCCGGGAAGGCACCGGCAACGAAGAACTGTGCGGTGGCCTGGGTACGCTGCAAGCTGTTGGCATGGGCGCGGGAGTCAGCCGGCTGCGGGCAACCCGAGGCCCGCAACAGCTGAGCCTGGCGCAGCCACTGGCCGATGTAACGGCCCATGTATGCCTCCAGCACGCCGCCCTTGGTGGTCAGCTCGCCCGGTGCCACCTCCCAGCGCGGCCAGGTCTCGGGTGTCGCGTTGGCGAGCGCGCCGGAGGCCACCACCGGCGCGCGCAGGTTGTGGCGGCTGAGCAGGATGACCTGCTCAAGCTGCTCGTCTGCGGCGGGTGCGGCCATCGCGGTCGCAGTGCTCATGCCCAGCGCGAGCGCCAGCAACAGGGAGCGTAGGGGGAGGATCATGCAGGTCTCCAGAAGCACGCTGGGGTCAGAGCCCATTCCTTCGGAAAGGGATCCGACCCCAAGGGATACAGGACCGGGGTCGGATCCCTCTCGCAGAGAAGGCTCTGACCCCCGCAGCGGTCATTGATCGGCGGCCACGAAACCACCGGTCTGCCGCGCCCACAACCGCGCGTACAGTCCACCAGCCGCAATCAGTTCCGCATGGGTGCCGGTCTCGACGATGCGGCCCTCGTCCATCACTACCAGCCGGTCCATGCGCGCGATGGTCGACAGCCGGTGCGCGATCGCGATCACCGTCTTGCCACCCATCAGTTCGTCCAGGCTGTCCTGGATGGCCGCTTCCACTTCCGAATCCAGCGCCGAGGTCGCTTCGTCCAGCACCAGGATCGGTGCGTCCTTCAGCAGTACGCGGGCAATGGCGATGCGCTGGCGCTGGCCACCGGACAGCTTCACGCCGCGCTCGCCGACATGCGCGTCGTAGCCGCGACGGCCCTGCCCATCCACAAGTGTGTCGATGAAGCTGGCCGCTCGCGCCTTGGCCACGGCTGCGTGCAGTTGCTCGTCGGTCGCATCCGGACGGCCGTACAGCAGGTTGTCGCGGATCGAGCGATGCAGCAGCGAGGTGTCCTGGGTGACCACGCCAATCTGCTGGCGCAGGCTTTCCTGCGTAACGTAGGCAATGTCCTGGTCGTCGATCAGGATGCGGCCGCTTTCCAGGTCGTACAGGCGCAGCAGCACGTTGACCAGGGTCGACTTGCCGGCACCGGACGGACCGACCAGGCCGATCTTCTCGCCTGGCTTCACCACCAGGTCCAGGCCGGCGATCACGCCACCCTTCTTGCCGTAGTGGAAGTGGATGTCCTGGAAGTGCACGCCGCCCCGGGTCACCTGCAGCGGCACCGCATCGTCGCGGTCCTGCACGGTCAGCGGCTGGGCGATGGTGGTGATGCCATCCTGCACCGTGCCGATGTCCTCGAAGATGCCGTTGATGGTCCACATGATCCAGCCGGACATGTTGTGGATGCGGATCACCAGGCCGGTGGCCAGGGTGATCGCGCCGACGGTGATGTGGCCACCGTTCCACAGCCACAGCGCCAGACCGCAGGTACCGGCGATCAGAAAGCCGTTGACGATGGCGATGGTCAGGTCCATGCCGGTGGTGATGCGGGTCTGTGCGCGGTGCTTGACCGCCAGCTCCTGGATCGACTCTGCCACGTAGGCCTGCTCGCGCCCGCCATGGGCAAACAGCTTCAGCGTGGGGATGTTGGTGTAGCCATCGACGATGCGGCCCATGGCCTTGGAACGCGCCTCCGACGCGATCCACGCCCGTTCCTTCGCGCGCGGCACGAAGTAGAACAGGATCACCGCATAGGCCAGCAGCCACAGGATCAGCGGCACCATCAGCCGCCAGTCGGCCTGCGCGAACAGGTACAGCGCGGTGCCGGTATAGACCACGATGTACCAGAGCGAATCGACCATCTGCACCGCCGACTCGCGCAGCGAGGTACCGGTCTGCATCACCCGGTTGGCGACGCTGCCAGCAAAGTCGTTCTGGAAGAAGCTCAGGCTCTGCCGCACCACGTAGTTGTGCATCAGCCAGCGCGAGCGGTTGCTCAGGCCGGGCACGATGGCCTGGTTGACCAGCAGGTTGTGCAGGCCGACCAGGATCGGCCGCGCGATGACCGTGATGAACAGCATCCAGCCCAGTTCATTGGCGTGGCGCTTGAAGAAGTCGGCGCCCGGCTGCTCGGCGACCATGTCGACGATGCGGCCCAGGTAATCAAACATCGCCACTTCCACCAGCGCCAGCAGCAGGCCGGCGATGAGCGTGGCCAGCAGCACCGGCCACACCGGGCGCAGGTAGTGCAGGTAGAACGGCAGCACCTTGCGTGGTGGCATGCGCCCGTCCACGGGCGGGAACACCGGAATCAGGGATTCAAACCAACGGAACATTGCATTCCCTCGCCTCTTGCAAGCGGCGGAGTATCCCACGCCGGATGTGTACGCCAGCCGATGATCACCGCTCCGCCCCTGGTAGTCGCCCACCTTGGTGGGCGCCGTACCGCATGCCGACCAAGGTCGGCATCTACCGTTCAGTCGGGGTGAACAGCAGGTCCTGGAAATCGAAGCTGAAATCGGTCAGGTCGGAAATCGGCTGCATGCGCACCTCGCGCACCTTGCCATCCGGATCCAGGCTGAAGTTCACGAATGCATCGGCGTTGAGCGAGCGGTCGTCCCAGCGGACGATGAAGGTGTCGTGCTGCCAGTGTTCCAGTCGCCCGCTCAGCTGCGCGGTCTTCGCAAAGCGCAGGCGCAGGCCCTTGCCCTCGCTGCTGACCTGCATGTCACCGTACCAGCGGTCACGGAAGGTGCCGGTGTAGCCGGCCAGCGCCAGCGACGGCCGGCTGCCCTTGTCGCGTGCACTCTGGTGCTTGGCCCAGGCCTCGTCGGCCTTTTCCTGGCCCTTGGCCACGGCCTTGGCATAGGCATCCACCCAGTCGTGCTTTTCACCGCCCAGGTAGGCATCGAGCACGCTCAGGGTGATCGCGTTGAACGCTGCACCCACTTCCTGGTTGGTCAGTACCACCACGCCCAGCTTCTCGCCCGGCACCAGGGTCAGTCGCGAGACCATGCCCGGCCAGCCACCGGTGTGCCAGACCAGCTTCTGCCCGCGGTAGTCGCTCAGGCTCCAGCCTTCGCCATAGCCGGCGAAATTGGCCCGCGCCGGTGCCAGCTCCGGCACGCTCGGCGCCGGGATCGACTGCGGCGTGATCATCCGCCACATCTGCTGCTGGCTCTTTTCGGTGAACAGTGGCGTGCCATCGGCCAGTTTGCCTTCGGCCAGCTGCACCTGCATCCAGCGCGCCATGTCATGCGCGCTGGAATAGATGCCACCGGCGCCGGCGTTGTTCGACCAGGTCAGCGGCGCAACGGTGCGCAGGTCCTTGAAATCGTACTTGGCGTGGCCGACGGCGGCCTTGTCACCGGGCTTCAGGTGATCGGCGTTGTAGCGGGTGCCGGCCATGCCGACCTTGTCGAAGATGCGCGCCTGCAGGAACTGCTGGTAGCTCATGCCCGAAACATGCTCGATCACCTGCTGGGCGACCGCGTACAGGATGTTGTCGTAGGCATAGCTTTCGCGGAAACCGCCCTTCAGCGGCACCCTGCCCAGTCGCTCCACCACTTCGGCGTTGCTGTAGGAGGTGGCCGGCCAGAACAGCAGGTCACCGGCGCCCAGGCTCAGCCCGCTGCGATGCGACAGCAGGTCGCGGATCGTCATCTGGCCGGTCACGAACGGATCGGACATGCGGAACGACGGCAGGTGGTCGATCACCTTGTCGTCCATCTTCAGCTTGCCGTCCTCGGCCAGCAGGTTCAGCGAGGTTGCGGTGAACGCCTTGGTATTGGAAGCGATGGCAAACAGGGTGTCGGCCTGGACCGGCTCCGGCCTGCCCTGTTCACGCACGCCCCAGCCGCGCTCGAGCACCACCTGGCCGTCCTTGACCACGGCCACGGCGATGCCGGGCACGTCGAACTGCGCGCGTACGCGCTCGACGGTCGCATCCAGGTCCTGCAGCTGCGCCGGGGTGGCCGCGCTTGCCATGGTCGTGCATGCCAGCAGCACGGCTCCTCCAATCCAGGGTTTCATCCAGCACGATCTCCGAACAGGGGTGGCGGCCATGTGCAGGCCGTCATCAGGGGTTCGCGCGATGGTAACGGTCATCGGCGCAGGCTGCCCTGTGCCATAGGAGGGGTGTCATGGACGGAAACGGCCAACCGAGCAATGGATCCACCATCATTCCTTGCCTGCGCTACCGCGATGCGCAGGCGGCGATCGACTGGCTGCAGCGCGCCTTCGGCTTCCATGCCCAGGCGGTGTATGCCGACGGCGATACCGTGTTCCACGCCCAGCTGACCTTCGGCAACGGCATGATCATGCTGGGCTCGGCCAACAAGGAAAGCGCCTGGAGCCAGCATGCCGCGATGCCGGACGAAGTGGGCGGCCGCCAGACCCAGAGTGCCTGCGTGATCGTCACCGATGCCGACGCGCACTACGCCCGGGCCAAGGCCGCAGGCGCCCGCATCGTCATCGACATCGCCGACCAGGACTACGGCGGCCGTGGCTATGCCTGCGCCGATCCGGAAGGCTACCTGTGGTGGTTCGGCAGCTACGATCCGTGGCGCGCGGACCACGGCCAGTGACCGCCGGAGCGATCCGCTGCGGCATCGGCGGCTGGGTGTTTCCGGAATGGCGCGGCGGCGTGTTCTATCCGCCGGGCCTGCCGCAGCGCGAGGAACTTGCCCATGCCAGCCGCGCCCTGCGCTGCATCGAGATCAATGGCACCTTCTATCGCACGCCGACTGCCGCCCAGTGCGCTCAGTGGGCCGCGCAGACACCGGAAGGCTTCCGTTTCTCGATGAAGGCGCCACGCTACCTGGTGCAGCGCCGCGACCTGTCCAGCACCGTGGAGGCTGCCACGCCGTTCCTGCAGGCGGCACTCGCGCTCGGTGACCGGCTCGGTCCATTGCTGTGGCAGTTCGATCCGCGCCATCCAGCCGACGCCGATGCATTGGACGCACTGATGGCGCAGCTGCCGAAGCAGCTGGAAGGGGTTCCGCTGCAACACGCGCTGGAGGTGCGCAACGCTGAGGTACATGGCCCGGCGCTGGTCGCCGCCGCGCGCCACCACGGCGTGGCACTGGTGATCGAGGACAGCGACGAGGCGCCGCTGCATGGCGATGCCAGTGCCGGCTTTGTCTACGCGCGGATCAAGCGCAGCCAGGTGCGCTTGAACGAGGGCCTGCCGGGGTCCGTGCAGCAGCGCTGGGCGGAACGTGCGCTGCGCTGGTCACGCGGCGAGCCGGTGGCTGACCTGCCCTGCCTGGCCGGCCCTGCCGCGGAAGCCCCGCGTGAGGTCTACCTGCTGTGCATCGGCGCGGGCAAGGCCCGCAATCCGGCGGCGGCGATGGCCTTGCAGCGCCTCATCGACGGCGCCAGCGGTCCAACCCCCACAGCAGGGTCCACCCCACCACGAACACGCTCGCAACGCGCAGCACGTTGAGCAGGAACGCTGCCAGCCCCAGGCGTTGCAGTTCGAGGAACGGATACGGCGCCTGCCCTGTCACTTCGGCGACCAGCATCGCCCAGCCCAGGTACACCAGCGGCACCAGCAGCCCCCCGCCCAGTGCGCGCCAGCGGAGCGCCCCATGCGGCAGCAGCCACCACCACCCCAGCAGGTACAGCGCCGGCACAGCGTAGTGCAGGCCGGCATCAACCCACCATTGCAGCCCGGAGGGCTGCCACAGCCCCTGCAACGCCAGGACGTAGATGCACGCGGTCACCCCGATGCACAACGCGATCACCGCGGCGACAGTCGTGTTCAGCACACCCGCACGGATCAGCCTGACGCATCCCAGGCACACCGCCAGGTTGCTGAGAATCGTGAAGTAACCAACGAAGCGCAGCGTCGCCATGCCGACCCCGGCAGCCGCCCCGGGGCCGCGCAGCAGCAACAGGAATTGCAGCAGCAACGAGGTGGCGGCCATCAGTGCAGTCAGCGCTGCCCATGCACGCAGGGCGGAACGGTTGGCAGCCATTGCTGGGTTCCCCAGGGGAGTTTCCGCGAGCATGCCACAGGCATCGCCGGCGGCCGCGCGATTGCCGCACAATAAGCGGATGAGCACATCCGACACCCGCAAAGCGCTGTGGCAGATCCATTTCTGTGTCCTGCTGTGGGGCGTCACTGCCATCCTCGGCAAGCTGATCACCCTGCCCGCACTGCCGCTGGTGTGGTGGCGCATGTTGCTGGTGACGGCGATGCTGGCCCTGCTGCCGCGGGTCTGGCGCGGGTTGCGCACCCTGCCCCTGCGGCTGGTGGCGGGCTACGCCGGCATCGGCGCGCTGGTCGCCCTGCACTGGCTGACGTTCTACGGCGCGGTGAAGCTGGCCAATGCCTCGGTGGCTGCCACCTGCATCGCGCTGGCGCCGGTGTTCACGTCGATCATCGAACCGTGGGTGGCCAAGCGGCCATTCCAGCTGCGTGAGCTGGCGTTCGGCCTGGCGGTGCTGCCGGGTGTCGCGCTGGTGGTCGGTGGCGTGCCCGATGGCATGCGCCTGGGTGTCTTGATCGGCGCGATCTCGGCGCTGCTGGTGGCGGTGTTCGGCTCGCTCAACAAGCGCATGGTCAGTCATGCGGATCCGCTCACGGTCACCGCGCTGGAGCTGGGTGCCGGCACCCTCACCCTGACGCTGCTGGCGCCGCTGATGCCCTACCTGCTGCCAGCGCTGGCCAGCCCACTGTGGGTGGTCCCGAATCTGCACGACGGCATCCTGCTGCTGGTGCTGGCCGGGTTCTGCACGCTGCTGCCGTTTGCCCTGGCACTGGTCGCGTTGCGCCACCTGAGCGCCTATACGGTGCAGCTGGTGACCAACCTGGAACCGGTCTATGCGGTGCTGCTGGCGGTGGTGCTGCTGCGCGAGCAGCACGAGGTCACCCCGTGGTTCTACCTGGGCGTGGCGATCATCGTCGGCGCCGTGTTCCTGCATCCGCTGCTGAACCGCCGCAAGCCGGTGCAGCATCCGGAAATCCTTGGCACTGCCGAGGCGCGCAACATCGCCGATTGAGTGCATCCACGCATGGCGTGGATCTACTGAACGCAGCAACGCAGCGACGAGCGGCGTGCGGATCAATCGGTCAGCGCTGCGGCCAGTGCCATGCAGGGGCATCCAGCAGGCCCTGCCCGCTCAGCAGCGTGCGGCCCTGCTCCTTGTACAGATGCAGCGAATGGCACCCCGGCGCCTGTTCCAGCGCCGCGATCAGGCGGCTGGCGTGCGACACCACCCATACCTGGCTGCGCGCACTGGCCGCGATGATCAGCCGCGCCAGCGCCGGCAGGAGGTCCGGGTGCAGGCTGGTCTCCGGCTCATTGAGCACCAGCAGCGGCGGCGGGCGTGGCGTGTGCAGCGCCGCCGCCAGCAGCAGGAAGCGCAGCGTGCCGTCGGAGAGTTCGGCCATCGACAATGGCCGCAGCAACCCGGGTTGGTGGAAGCGCAGCGCCAAGCGTCCATCCAGCTCCTCAAAGCCCACCGTGGCGCCCGGGAACGCATCGTCGACGCTGCGTGCCAACGCAAGGGGGTCACCGATCTCGAGGATGGTCACCCAGGCCGCCGCCAGATCCCGGCCATCGTGATGCAACACCGGCGTGCGCGTGGCCATCGCCGGCTGCCGCGCCGGGGCATCGGCATCGCTGCGGAAATGGTCGTAGAAGCGCCAGCAACGGATGTACTCGCGCAAGGTGATCGTTTCCGGCATGCGTTGCGGATCGCCGACCTGGGTGAACAGGCTGTCGAACAGTGACAACCGGTCATCGACCAGATCCCAGCCGCGCGCATGGCGCCGCCGCACCACCGCCCCACGTCGGTCGACCAGCAGGTTGGCGCTGCGCAGGAACGGCCCGGCCCAGATCGCCTCCGCCTTGATCTGCGGATCCAGCGCAAACGCCGAGCGACTGGGCGGCGGATAACCGAGATCGATGGCATAGCCGAATTCGTCGGTGGTGAAGCCCAGCTTCAATCCCACCGATTCCTGGCGTGGGCCGCCCTGCAAGGGGATTTCGCCGGCAGCAACCCGACGGTCTATTTTTTCCGGGCCCGCCCACAGCGCCGAACCCAGCCCACCTTCGCGGGCCAGCACGGCCGCGACGCCGCCCTGTGCGGTCTCCGCCAGCAGGCGCAGCGCGCGGTACAGGCTGGACTTGCCACTGCCATTGTCGCCGGTCACCACATTCAACTGCTGCAGCGGCAGCACCAGCCCATGCAGCGAGCGATAGTGGGCGATGGCCAGGGTCTGCAGCATGGTCGGCGTCCGTGGGAACAGGAGCGGCATTTTCGTTGGGCGCAATCGCACAGGCCGCGACACGGCGTGATCCAATCGGCAAAAGCATCCACGCATGGCGTGGATCTACGGCATGCAGGGCTTCAGCCTGCCAGTTCCACCCGGTTGCGGCCATTGCCCTTGGCCCGGTATAGCGCCTTGTCGGCACGTGCCAGCGTGTCATCCACGCTCTCACCGGGCTGGTGCTGGGCGATGCCGATGCTGATCGTCACCGGGAACCCCAATGGCAGGTCAGCCACGGCCAGGCGCAGGAACTCGCACTGCAGTTCGGCAGTGCGCAGGTCGGTTGCCGGCATCACCGCCACGAACTCCTCGCCGCCATAGCGCGCGGCCATGCCGCGGCCGGCGAAGTGCGAGCGCAGCAGTGCGCCCAGCTCGGCCAGCACGCGGTCGCCGGTGGCGTGGCCCTGGAAGTCGTTGATGTGCTTGAAGTGGTCGATGTCCAGCAGCGCCACGCAGGCCACACTGGGTGGATTGCCGGCCACCGCCTCTTCCAGTGCGGCCGCCATCGCACGACGGTTGGGCAGGCCGGTCAAGGCGTCGGTGCGGCTCTGTTCGGTCAGGTCGGCGTTCTGGGCCAGCAGCACGTCCTGGTATTCCGACAGCAGGCGCTCGTAATCGTCGCGCTCCAGCATGTGCTTCTGGATGTCCAGCGCGAAGCGGCGCAGTTCCATCACCAGCATCACCTGCCGCGACAGTGCGGCCAGCGCTTCGGCCTTGTCGCTGGCCAGGTGCTGCGGATGCGCGTCGAACACGCATAGCGTGCCCAGCGGCAGGCCATCGGAACTGATCAGCGGCGCACCGGCATAGAAGCGGATGTGCGGATCGCCGGTCACCACCGGATTGTCGTGGAAGCGGATGTCCTGCAGCGCGTCCTCGACCACCATGATTTCCTGCGGCTGCAGGATGGCGTGGCCGCACATCGATTCGCTGCGCAGGTTCTCCGCCGCATCGATGCCCTGGATCGACTTGAACCATTGCCGTTCGACATCGATCAGGGTCACCGCCGCCATCGAGGTGCCGCAGACCGCCTTGGCGATCACCACCAGGTCGTCGAAGGATTTTTCGCGCTCCGAATCCAGGATGCGGTAGCGGTACAGCGCCTCAAGCCGAAGGGCTTCATTGGCAGGCTTGTCGGGCTTGATCATGCAGCGTCACGTTCCGGCAGGTCACCGCGAAGTCTAGCTTATGCAGAGCCGGGCCCATGCCCGGCTGCATCCGGCAAATGGCGGCCGAGCATGGCTCGGCCCTACAGGCGTGGTTTACCAGTCCAGCTGCTTCGGCAGCAGGCCCTGCAGCTCCTGCTCGGTCAGGTTGCGCCACTGGCCCGGCTTCAGCGCGCCGATCTTGATGTTGTCGATGCGCACACGGCGCAGCTGGGTCACGCGATAGCCGAACTCAGCGGCCATCAGTCGGATCTGCCGGTTCAGGCCCTGCTGCAGGGTGATGCGGAAACCGAACTTGGCGATGCGCGAGGTCTTGCACGGCAGGGTCATCTGGTCGTGGATGCGCACGCCGCGGGCCATGCCGCGCAGGAACTCATCGGTCACCGGCTTGTTCACCGCCACCAGGTATTCCTTCTGGTGGCCGTTCTCGGCGCGCAGGATCTGGTTGACGATGTCGCCGTTGCTGGTCATCAGGATCAGGCCTTCGGACTCCTTGTCCAGGCGGCCGATCGGGAAGATGCGTTGTTCGTGGCCGACGAAGTCGACGATGTTGCCCTTGACCGATGTTTCGGTGGTGCAGGTGACGCCGACCGGCTTGTTCAGCGCGATGTAGACGTGGCGGCGGGTGCCGGGCTTGCGGGCGACGCGGGCGCGCAGCGGCTGGCCGTCGACCAGCACCTGGTCTTCTTCCCCCACCACCGCACCGGTGCCGGCCGGGTGGCCGTTGACGGTGACGCGGCGGGCGGCGATCAGGCGATCGGCCTCGCGGCGGGAGCAGAAGCCGGTGTCGGCGATGTGTTTGTTGAGTCGGGTGGTCATCGCCCTATTATCCGGCATCGCCGCCCGCTGCGCCTCATGCCGGGCCGGGCGGATCGAGCTCTTCACCGTCGAATACACGGTTGCGGCCGGCGCGCTTGGCCACGTACATGGCATGGTCGGCCCGCCGCAGCAGTGCCGCCAGGTCATCCTCGCCCGGCCGCCACTGTGCCAGGCCGATGCTGGCGGTCACCTCCAGCCCCGCTACCTGCAGCGCCTGGCCAGCCTCGGTGATGCGCTGGCGAAGGCGGTCCAGCCGCGCCGATGCCGCCTCACGCGGCATGCCCGGCATCAGCAGCAGGAACTCCTCGCCGCCCATCCGCACCACTTCGTCCTGGCTGCGCACCGCCGTACGCAGGGCCCGCGCAACGGCCACCAGCACCTGGTCGCCAACCGCGTGGCCATGACGGTCGTTGATATCCTTGAACAGGTCGATGTCGAGGAAGCCGATCACCAACGGCCCGCCCTCGCGGTTGACACGCTCCAGATGCCGCGCCAGCTGCTGCAGGCCGGCACGACGGTTGGGCAGGCCGGTCAGGCCATCGGTCTCGGCCAGCTGGCGCAGCTCGTCACGCTGCTGGCGCAAGCGGCCAAGCCGCTGGTTCAGGGCATAGGCCGCCATCATCAGCAGCCAGGTCACCGCCAGCTGCAACGCTTCCACCCGGTATTCCAGCAGCCACTCCGCACCACAGGCATCGGCGATGATCAGCACCAGCATCGGTGCAAGTGCAGCCAGGCCCGCCTGCGCCCAACGGTCTCCGCGCCAGCGCGCCCATATGCCGACCAGCAGTGCCAGGCCACACCCGGACAGATAGGACACCTGCAGGCCCTGTGCGACCCAGGCCAGATGCTCCCAGCGCAGCCACGGCACCAGCGCGGCCAGCGCCATCAGGGTCCACAACACCAGCAGCTGCGCCGGGCGTGATCGAGGCAGCACGCGGTCGCCTCCGTTCAGCCGCCACAGCGCTGGCAGCACCAGCGCCTGCGAGGCCGCGGTCAACGACAGCAGCCACTTCGCGCCCTGCTCCCCCACCGGCAACCAGGGTTCCGGGTAGCCACTGAGCCCACCGAGGACGGCCTGCCACAACACCAGCACGGTGGTGCAGGCGATATAGACCAGGAAGCTGCGGTCGCGCGTGGTCAGGAACGCCATCAGCGCCGACAGCGCCAGCGCGATCGCCACCGCGATGCAGGCGGCACGTACCAGCAGGCGCGCGGTATCGTTCTGCTGCACCGGGCTGGGCGCGCCCAGCCGCAGGGTCGGTACCCAGCGTGTTTTCAGCGGCGTCTGCCAGGAAACCAGGAAGGGCTCGTGGCTGCCGGCCGGTGGTACGGCCACCATGCCGATACCAGCACGGAAACGCGAATCGCGGGTACGTGCATCATGCATGTCGCCGCAGATTTCGCGTTCGCCATGCTGGACGCGCACTTCACCGGCAAAGACGTTGAACACATCCAGTGCCTGCGGTTCCCCCGACCAGCCAGCGGGCGGTGCGGGCACCTCGGCCTGCTGGCGGGCGCCGGACAGCATCTGCGGCGTGCACGCACGGTGCGGCGTCGGCTCGTCGGTCGCGCCGCCGACCAGAAGATAATCACGGCCCGACACGGCCTCTGCAGCCTGAAGCGGCCACGGCAACGCCAACCACACCATCAGGACGGCCAGCACCGCTCCTGTTCCATACCGCCACTGCCTGCCGCCCACGCCACGTCCTGTTCCTGCTTACGTCCGCGCCCACTGCGCGTCGCCCCTGGCGCGCATTATCGCAGCCGGGCACGCCGCGCATGTGTAGACCAAAGTCGGCGCCCGCGGTTCAGCCAGCGCTGGGCGGCCCCTTCACGGCCACCAGCCGGAACGGCCTCAGGTCCGCGAGGGTCATCCGCTCCAGCGGCTGCGGGCGCTCGATCGCGTAGCCCTGCAGGCCCTGTACGCCAAGCCGGGTCAGCGCACCGGCGACCTCGGCAGTCTCCACCCACTCCGCCACCACTTCCATCTGCAGCTCGCGCCCGAGCTCGCTGATCGCACGCACCGTGGCGTGGCTGACCGGGTCAGTATCCATGTCCCGCACGAAGGCGCCGTCGATCTTCAGGATGTCCGCCGGCAACTGGCGCAGGTAGCCGAAAGAAGACAGGCCGGAGCCGAAGTCGTCCAGTGCCATCCGGCAGCCCCGCGCCTTGACCGCATCGATGAACGCACGGGCCTGGCTGAGGTTGCTGATCGCTGCGGTCTCGGTGATCTCGAAACACAGCTTGGAAGCCAGCGCACGGTTGCGTTCAAGCAGGTCGCAGACGAAGGCAAGGAAACCCGGTTCGGCAATCGACTGGGCAGATACATTGACGTTGCACAGCCCCAACTGGCGGACATGCACCGGGCAGACCTGCAGGTGGCGGAACAGCAGTCCGAGCACATGCCGGTCCAGCGCTACCGCCATGCCATAGCGCTCCACCGCGGGCATGAACTGTCCGGGCAGGTGCAGGCTGCCGTCGGTGCCCCGCATGCGCACCAGCACTTCGTAGTGCAGGTAGGACGGATCGCCAACCCGGGCGATGCGCTGCGCATACAGCAGCATCCGGTTCTCGGCCATCGCCAGGCTGACACCCTGCAGGCGCTCGGCCTCCTGCCGCCGCTCCTCCAGTGCCATGCGGTTCTCGTTGAAGCAGTGCACGCGGTTGCGGCCGGCCTGCTTGGCGGCATAGCAGGCACTGTCGGCAGCGCTCATCAGCCAGTTCACATCGGGTGCGTCGGCGCTGACTTCGACCACGCCGATGCTGCAGCTCAGCTGCGGACTGCCTTCACTGATGGGGAAGGTCGCCTGCCCCAGATTGCGGATCACCCGCTGCAGCACCCGCTTGGCTTCGTCCTGGCTGGCATGGGCAAGGAACACCGCGAACTCATCGGCGCCAAGTCGCCCGACCCAGTCGCCATCACGCACCGCAGCCACCAGGTAGTCGGCAAAGCTGCGCAGCATCTGGTCGCCGGCGGCGTGGCCGAAACTGTCGTTGACCAGCTTGAAGTGGTCAAGATTGATGTAGCACAGCGCATGCGTTCCACCATCGCTGCGCACCTGCAGCAGCGCGCGTTCCAGCAGGCGTTCGATCTCGCGACGGTTGATCAGGCCGGTCAACGGATCATGGCTGGCGTGGTGCTCGATCTCGCGTGCAAGTGCATGGTTCTGGCTGACATCCTCGATGATCGCGAACACCGACAGGCCACCGCCGGCACTGCGCACCCCGGTACCGCTCCAGCGCCCCCAGACCAGGCTGCCGTCACGGCGGCAGAAGCGCAGTTCGCTCGGCCGCAGCTGGCGGTCCCAGTCGATGCGGCCAACGCCGTCGATGACCAGCTCGCCTTCCATCAGCAGATCGCCGAGCGACATCTGCAGCAGCACCTCACGCCGGTAATCGAGGATATCGGCCATCGCCTGGTTGGCTTCGACCACCCTGCCCTCGGTGTCAAGCTTGAGCATGCCGACGTTGGCCTGGTAGAACGCCGCGCGGAAGCGGCTCTCGTGTTCGGTCAGGTCCTTGCCTACCCGGCGCGCGAGGGCCACCGCCATCAGGCTGATCGCCAGCACCGACAGTCCTCCCACCACCAGCGTCGCGATGCGCACCAGGGTGGCCATGCGCAGCAATGCCTGCGAGAACGCCTGCGCCTGCACCTGCAGGCGACGGTCGAGATCACGCAGCTGTTGAAGGTAGCGGTCACGCGCAGCGACCGGCAGCACGCCTTGGCCATGCCGCTGCTGCAGCTCATCCACCAGCCGCTGCACGGCCATCAGGTCGCCATCGGTCTGCCGCCACAGGGCGGTCGCTTCACGGAATGCACCGATGTCGCGTGCATACCGGAACGAGAACACCAGTCGTGGAATATCGGCGGGCGCGTTGCCGCCCCGCAGGAATCCCTGCCGGGCCTTGGCCTCGTCCGGCTCGGCCTGCTCCAGTGCCAGCCGCGCCTGCAGATCCCCCATGGGCACCTGCAGGGCCCGGCGCGCATCGTCCAGGTCCTGGGCATCACCACGCGCCAGGTAGCGGCTGAGTGCGGCGGTCGCATCCTGCTGCCCCCGCGACCAGTACCCCTGGCCAGCAATCCAGGCGGTGGAAGCCGCCTGCAGTTCCTGGATCAAGGCGGACAGTGCGACCAGTCCAATCGCCATGCCCGTCAACAACGCAAACCGCAGTCCCAGGCCACGGGTCATCGGCACCCGCCGGCTCTGTTGGTCAGTGCCACTCCTACCCATCCCGGATCCCCCCGAATGTGATGCGGTGACAACCTCCTTTGGAACCGGCTCAGCCTAGGACCGGGAATGTGTTGGCCATGCGAAAAGGGGACGGAGGGGATTAACTCGTTTTCGGCATAAGCGCCCCGGCCAGCCATTCACGACTTAATCCCCTCCGTCCCCTTTTCCAGCCCCATAACGCACAACGCCAGCCCGGAGGCTGGCGTTGTCATGGCTGCGGTACGGATCAGTAGCTGCGCGGACCGCGCGGCTTGAAGCCGTCACGACGCGGCGGGCGGCTGTCGCGGTCACCGCCGCGGTCGCCGCCGTGGCCACCCGGACCACCACGACGCGGGCCACCCGGGCCGCCCGGACCACGCTTGTCGAAGCGCGGCTTGAACGGACGCGGGGCCGGGTTGGTGTCTTCACCCGGGGCCAGCGCACGCATCTGCAGCTGCTGGCCGGACACCCACACTTTCTGCAGGTGCGACAGCACGTCCGGTGGCATCTGCGCCGGCAGGTCCAGCAGCGAGAAGTCGTCGTGGATGTCGATGCGGCCGATGAAGCGGCTTTCCAGTCCGGCTTCGTTGGCAATGGCGCCGACGATGTTGGCCGGCTTCACGCCATGCTGGTGGCCCACCGAAATGCGGTAGGTCTCCATGCCCTGCTCCGGTGCACCACGCGGCGGAACCTCGCGGCGCGGACGCTGCTCGAAACCACCTTCGGCGTCGTCACGACGCGGGCCACGCTCGAAGCGCGGACCACGCTCGTTGCGGTCGAAGCGATCGCCGCGTTCCGGGCGGTCGCCACGGTCGAAGCGCTCGCGCGGCGCGCGCTCTTCACGCGGGGCACGCACCGGCGGCTGCAGCAGGAACGGGGTATCGCCCTGCAGCATCTTCGCCAGCGCGGCGGCCACTTCGATGGCCGGCACGTTCTGCTCGTTCTCGAAGCGCTCCAGCAGCTGGCGGTAGAAGTCCAGGCCACCGGCACCCAGGGTTTCGGTGATGCGCGAGGTGAACTTGTTGATGCGGGTGTCGTTGACCGCTTCCACGCTCGGCAACTGCATCTCTTCGATCGGCTGGCGGGTGGCGCGCTCGATCTGGCGCAGCATCCCCTTCTCGCGCGGGGTGGCGAACAGGATCGCCTCACCGCTGCGGCCGGCACGGCCGGTACGGCCGATGCGGTGCACGTAGCTTTCGGTGTCGTACGGGATGTCGTAGTTCAGCACGTGGCTGATGCGCTCCACGTCCAGGCCGCGCGCGGCCACGTCGGTGGCGACCAGGATGTCCAGCTTGCCTTCCTTCAGCATGGCGATGGTGCGCTCACGCTGGGCCTGCTGCATGTCACCGTTGATGGCGGCAGCGGCCAGGCCACGGGCCTGCAGCTTGCTGGCCAGCTCTTCGGTGCCGGCCTTGGTACGCGCGAAGATGATCATCGCGTCGAACGGCTCCACTTCCAGGATGCGGGTCAGCGCATCCAGCTTGTGCATGCCGCTCACCCACCAGTAACGCTGGCGGATGTTGGCCGAGGTGGTGGTCTTGGCCGCGATGGTCACTTCCACCGGGTCCTGCAGGTAGGTCTGCGCGATGCGGCGGATCTGCGGCGGCATGGTGGCCGAGAACAGGGCCACCTGGCGCTGCTCCGGCAGCTTCTTCAGCACGGCTTCGACGTCGTCGATGAAGCCCATGCGCAGCATTTCATCGGCTTCGTCCAGCACCAGGGTTTTCAGCTCGGACAGGTCCAGGGTGCTGCGGTCCAGGTGGTCGATCACGCGGCCGGGGGTACCGACCACGATGTGCACACCACGGCGCAGGGCCGACAGCTGCTGGCCGTACGGCTGGCCGCCGTACACCGGCAGCACGCGGAAGCCCGGAATCTTCGACGAATAGGACTGGAACGCCTCGGCAACCTGGATGGCCAGTTCGCGCGTCGGCGCCAGGATCAGGGCCTGCGGCTTGATCTGCTGCAGGTCGATGTTGGACAGTACCGGCAGTGCGAACGCTGCGGTCTTGCCGGTGCCGGTCTGGGCCTGGCCCAGCACGTCGCGGCCTTCCAGCATCGCCGGGATGGTGGCAGCCTGGATCGGCGACGGGGTTTCATAGCCAATGGCGGTGACCGCCTGCATCACGGGCTCGGACAGGCCGAGCTGCGCAAACTGCAGCGGCGCTTGGGAATCTTGGGACATGGGGAACTCCGAAGGCACTGCCGTCTTCCTGGCAGTGCGACAAAAAGGTGATGGTCCGCGCTTTGGGCGCCCTTCTTATCGCGTGCCCTGGCGCTGCTCGGTCGGAGGAGATTTCACTCGCTCAGAGTGGAATGATACCGCATTGATGCTGAACGAGGCGTACAGCTTGCCGTGCGCGTGCCGTCATGCCCCGCGCTGGCGCACAATACGCGCCCTCGTCCCCGGCCCGGCCGCTGGCTCGCGCCCCTTCCCAGGAAACCCGTTCCATGCAGATTCTCGAATTCGACCTCGACGGTGACTACGTCGAACTCAAGCAGCTGCTGAAGCTGGCCGACCTGGTCACCAGTGGCGGCGAAGCCAAGATGGTCATCGGTGACGGCCAGGTACGGGTCGATGGCGAAGTTGAACTGCGCAAGGCCTGCAAGATCCGCGCAGGCCAGGTGGTGGAATTCGCCGACAGCCAGATCCGGGTGCTGGCCGCCGGCTGATCTGAACGGGTTCAGGCCACGCGCTGGGTCAGGTGCGAGGCGATCAGCTGCCTGAACGGAGCCACGCCCTGCGCCAGACGCAGACCGGCCGCCCGCAGCAGGCGCGCCGGGCGGCGGTCGTCGGTGTACAGGCTGGCGATCGCGTTGGTGGCCTCGTACAGCGGCCGCGACGCCAGCCGATGACCGCGCTGGTAGCTGGCCAGCATGCCCGCGGCGGCGATATCGGCACCGCGTCGCTGCTGCGCGACGATGCCCTGCGCCAGCCGCTGCGCGCTGGCCAGGCCCAGGTTGAAGCCATGTGCAGTGACCGGGTGCATGCCCACCGCGGCATCGCCGACCAGCGCTGAACGCTCGCCGACGAAGCGGTGGGCGTACACCCCCACCAACGGATACGCCTGCGGCGTGGCCACCGGCTGCATCCGGCCCAAGCGGTGTTCAAAGCAAGCACTGACGGCCTCACCAAAGGCCACTTCGTCCATCGCCAGCAGCTCCTCGATCTGCCGCGGCGGCAGCGTGATCACCGCCGATGCCTGGCCCTCGTTGAGCGGCAGCAGCGCCATGGTGCGGCCGTAACCGAACCACTCCCACGCGGTGTGGTGATGATCGCGCTCAACCTGCATGCGGCAGACCAGCATCGACTTGCCGAAGTCGCGCATCTGCGCGCCGATGCCGAGCATGCGGCGGGTGGCGGAGAAGCGGCTGTCGGCGGCAACCAGCAGGCGCGCATGCAACTGGCTGCCGTCATCGAGCTTGACCACGTGGCCCTGCGCGTCGGCCTGCACGCCCAGCACCTTGCGCCCGTCGAACAGCTCCAGGCGGTCCTGGCCCTGCACCGCATCCCACGCGGCGCGGCGGATCAGATGGTTGGGTACCAGCCAACCCAGCGGCTGGCCATCGACCTGGCTGCTGGCGAAGGTCAGCGCGAACGGCGAGCCACCATTCATCACCCTGGCATCGCGCAGTTCGGCAACTTCGGCGTGCGGCAGGCGCTGCCACAGCCCCAGTTGCTCCATGCTCTGCCGCGAGGCGTGGGTCAGCGCGATCTCGCGGCCATCGAAGGCGGCCTCGGCCAAGGCCTGACGCGGCTGGACGTCGACCAGCCCGACCTGCAGGCCGCTGCCGGCCAGCGCGCGCGCGAAGCACAGGCCTGCCGGCCCGGCACCGACCACCACCACGTCCATCCTGCGCATGCGCGCCTCCTGCCGTTGATTCAGTCCGCGCCAGCATAGCGCCGCGCACCTGAGCGGCCTTGATCTGGATCAGGCCCGGGTCACAACAGCGCGAACACCAGCGCCAGGATCGACAGCAGCGACACCAGCCACACCAGGCTGCGCACGTAGGGCACGCCTGCGGCATACAACGGCAGGTAGACCACGCGCGCCCAGAAGTAAGCCTGCGCGGCCAGCGCGGTGGTGTCGTTGCCGCGCCCGGCCAGCACGACCGCGATCGCCGCGGCGGCGAAGAACGGGAACGTCTCCAGGAAGTTGGCCTGGGCCCGCTGCAGGCGACCGGCCAGCGCGCTGAGCGGCTTCGCATCGCCATCCCGTGCCGAGGCATTCCACTTCATTCCCCGTTCGCGGGTGACCACGGTGGAGGTGGCGAAGATGTAGACAAAACCCAGCAGCACCGACCAGGCCAGCATCGTCAGTTCAGTTGCCATGGTTCATCTCCTCAGGGTGCCGACGCGCGCAGGCTATAGCCTGCCAGGCGCCACACCTGGTCCTCGTCGAAACGGAACGAGACCAGCTCGCGCACCGGCTGCGCGCTGTTGGCGAAACGGGTCGGGAAGCTGACGTTGATGTACAGCCCTTCCGGCACCGCAGCGCCGGCGCTGTACTTGACCCGGGTGATGGTCGGCTGGCCACGCCCGGCCAGCGCACCCAGGCGCGTGCGCTCGGTGGTCAACTGGCTGACGAAGGCGGCCTTCGGTACTGCACGGCGCGCGACGGCCGAAGCGCCATCCCACAACTCGCCGGCGCGGTTGGCATCCACCAGCTGCGCGGCCTTCACCGCCGCCGCGCCCATTTCAGCGTCCTGCTTCTGCACCTGCGCCTGCTGCGCAGCGGTCAACGCCGGAGCGCCTGCGGTGGCCGGTTTCGCAGCCGCTGGCGATGCCGGTGCAGGCCGCGCCGGTGCCGGTGCAGGCGTGCTCGGCGCAGGAACCTGCGCCAACGCGGTCAGGGGCAGCAGGGACAGCAGCAGGAGCACGCGCTTCATGGACACCGCCGGTTCTCGGGAAAGAACCGCAGTCTACGCCAGCGCGGTGATCTGTCCGTCAGCGCGCGTTGGCGCTGCCTTCCACCGCGGCGGCATCGGCCTGCGCGGCAGGCGTGCCGGTGTCTGCCGGCGCCTGTTCGGCCACCGGCGACGGCTCCGACGGTGCCGGTGGCAGCGTCGCCACGTCGATCTCCGACAGCGGGCTTTCTTCCGGGCACACCGCATCCGGGAACCCGAAGCGCTGCTTCAGCGCCTGGCCGCAGCTGTTGATCGATTCCATGTCGGCGCCTTCGCGCTTGCACTGCTGGTCGAAAGCGATCAGGAACGCATCCTTGCGCTGCACGAAATCATCGCCGCAGGCCCGCATCTGCTTGATCCGTTCCAGATCGTCCTGCACCGCGTTGGTGCCATCCAGGCCGTACTGGCGCAGCTCGTCCGGGGTCAACAGGCGCAGGCTGCGGTTGGGCACGGTCATCATCAGGTCGGCTACGCCCACCGCCACGCCGTTGCGCTGCAGGTAGTCCTTCACGTTGTCGTAGACCTCGTGCAGCTCGCGGTTGAGTTCCGCGCGCGAGGTGGCCTTGGAACTGATGCGCATCATGCGATGGATGCCGACCTTGCCCGACAGCAGGCGGTTGTCACCGGCGGCCAGCACGAACACGCAGGCGCTGTGGCAGATCGAACCTTCGCGTACCCAGATGGTCCAGCCCGATTCACCGATGCTGTCGCCGGCGACGATCGCCGATTCCACCTGGCCGCCACTGGAGTCCAGGTCGAGGATGCGCTTGTGGATCTTCTGTTCGTCAGCAACCACGGCCAACCGCCACATCATCTCGGCGAAGCCCGGATTGATCTTGCCGGCGTAGCGCACGCGCATCAGGCCGCGCTCGGCACACGGCGCCAGCGCCTGGCCGATCTGCTCGCGCTGCAGGCCTTCCAGCTCGACACCGTCGCCCGCATCGCCGGCATATTCGGTGCCGCAGCTGACCCAGGCGCGACCATTCTCCAGCTGCGCCTGCGGCCACGGCCGATCCGCCCGGCTGCGCGGCGGTGCCGGCGGTGGCGGCGCATCGGCGGCATTGATCGACACCATGTTCTCGCCATCGCTGGCCGGCGCCCGCGCCGCCTTGTCGGCAGCAGTCACATTGCCCGGATTCTCCAGCTGGCTGCAGCCCGCCAGGGCCAGGCACAACAGGGGCAACCAGCGGAGTTTGGCGGACATCGGGCAACCGGATTTCAAGGGAGCAAGGGCCACAGTCTACCCGTCCAGCGCGCGCATTCAGCGCGTGGCACTGAACCCCTTCTGACCCTTGGGAAAGCGTGTCGACCAAGGTCGACACCTACCAGAGCGGGATGCCGTTCCGCAGGCCGCGGGAAACTGTCGAAGGCGGGGTGGGTCCGGTTGCGGGGGCGTGAGCCGCATGGATGCGGCGACCGAGCCTACATGGACGTATTTACGGCGTCCCCCGCAACCGGACCCACCCCGCCATCCCACGGTTGCCCGGCTTTTGACGTTGACGTTGATTCCGCGGGTGCAGGGCGCAGCCCTGCCCAACCCCCTTCAGCATCCATGTCCGAATGTGGCGAGTATCGCCGCCCCCGCAGGCCTAGACTGGCGCCATGGACACCGCACTCGCCCTCGACACCGCCGCCTGCGACCGCGCCCGCCTGGCCCGTGACGCACGCTTCGACGGCGTGTTCTTCACCGCCGTGCGCAGCACCGGCATCTACTGCCGCCCTGTCTGCCCGGCGCCGCCGCCGAAACCACGCAACATCACCTACTACCCGACCGCCGCCGCGGCCGCTGCCGCCGGTTACCGCCCCTGCCTGCGCTGCCGCCCGGAACTGGCGCCGCAGGCCCAGCAGGCCCTCGCCGGGCAGACCGTACAGCGCGCCTTGGCCATCATCCATGGCGGCTTCCTGCAGGAGCAGCCGGTAGCGGACCTGGCACAGAAGATCGGACTCAGCGCGCGCCAGCTGCAGCGCCTGTTCGTCGAACATCTCGGCGCAACACCCGGGCAGATCCATGCCACCCACCGCCTGCTGCTGGCCAAGCAGTTGCTGACGGAAACCACGCTGCCAGTGACCGACGTCGCGCTGGCCGCGGGCTACAACAGCCTGCGCCGCTTCAATACCGCGTTCCTGCAGGGCTGCGGGATGGCGCCGACCGCTCTGCGTCGCCAGCATCAACCGCTGGCTGCCGATGATGGCGGCCTGGTGCTGCGCCTGGTGTATCGCCCGCCGCTGGACTTCCCACGCATGCTGGCGTTCCTGCGCAAGCGCAGCCTGCCCGGCATCGAACTGATCGGCGAAGACAGCTACCAGCGCGTGCTCGGCACGCCGGAGCGCCCCACCCTGCTGCGCGTCACCGCCGATCCGAAGCGCCCGGAGCTGCGCCTGCAGCTGGGCGCGGTGGATCCGCGCCTGATCCCGGACATCGTGCGCCGAGTACGTCGCGTTTTCGACCTCGATGCAGACCTGCAGCAGGTTCACGCCGCCCTCAACGAAGAACCCCTGCTGGCACGCGGCATCACCGAACGCCCCGGGCTGCGCGTGCCCGGCGGCTGGGATGGTTTCGAAGTGGGCGTGCGTGCGGTGCTGGGCCAGCAGGTCAGTGTCGCCGCCGCCACGACCTTTGCGCGGCGTCTGGTCGATGCATACGGGGCGCACCTGCCGGGCATGCCGTCCGAGTTCGATCGCCAGTTCCCGGCGCCCGAGATGGTGGCCGAAGCGCCACTGGAATCGATCGGCCTGCCGCGCACCCGCGCCGCCACCGTGCGTGCGCTGGCCGCCGCCTGTGCCAGTGGCCAGCTCGACTTCGGTCCCGGCCAGGCGCTCGAAGAATTCGTTGCGCGCTGTGTTGCACTGCCCGGCATCGGCCCGTGGACCGCGCAGTACATTGCCCTGCGCGGACTTGGCCAGCCCGATGCCTTCCCCGCCGGTGACCTGGTGCTGCAGCAGGTCCTCGGCCACGCGCAGGGCCAGCGCCTGAGCGAGCGTGCAACCGAAGCCCGCTCGCAATCGTGGCGCCCGTGGCGCGCCTACGCCGTGCTGCACCTGTGGCACCTGTCCGGCACTTTCGTTGGAGAACCGACATGACCCTGTTGTTCGATCGTTTCGACAGCCCTATCGGCGTGCTGACCATCGCCGGTGACGAGCGTGGGCTGTCACATGTGCTGTTCCCGGAGAACCGCCATCCGGCACGCGGCCGCGACGGCTGGCATTACGCGCCGGATGCTTTGCCGGAAGCGCGCGACCAACTGCTGCAGTTCCTGCACGGCGAGCGCAACCAGTTCGACCTGCAGCTGGCGCCACGTGGCACCCCGTTCCAGCTACGCGTGTGGCAGGCGCTGGCGCTGATCCCGTTTGGCCAGACCTGGAGTTACCTTCAGCTGGCGCAGCACCTGGGCCAACCCAGCGCGACCCGCGCGGTGGGCGCGGCGAACGGCCGCAATCCGCTGCCGATCATCCTGCCCTGCCATCGTGTGATCGGCAGCAACGGCGCGCTGACCGGTTTCGGCGGCGGGCTGGAAACCAAGGCCGCGCTGTTGCGGCTGGAACAACGCCAGGCACCGCTGTTCGCCTGAGAGTTGCTGGCCGGGCGGCGCCCGGCACCCGCAGAAGCAACGGCAACGGCCGAAGCAACAGCAGGATTCCGTGGGATGCCGTGGTGGGTCCGGTTGCGGGGGACGCCGTGAACCCTTCCATGGGGGCTTGGCCGCGGCATCCATGCCGCGGACACCCCCGCAACCGGACCCACCACGCCTTCGACAGGTTCCTGCGATCCGTCGGGATGGCCTACTGAGCGGTGGCTGGTAGGTGTCGACCTTGGTCGACAGGGTAGATCCACGCATGCGTGGATGGAAGCATCTGTAATCTGTCTGGAGAAGAGCCCCCTTGTTGTTGAACGGGGCGCGCCGACAGGCGCGGGGATAAGGAAAAATGCGCGGACACGCTGCGTCCTTCGGCGCAACGTGTCTTGGGCCGGTCATTGCACCGGCTTATCATGCGTGGATGACTTCCGTACGCCTGACCTGCGCGCTGGCGCTGCTGCTGCCATTGGCCGCCTGCACCACCGCGCCCGCCCCTTCTGCCTCTGTTCCCACCACTGCTGCAACAGCTGCACCGCCGAAGCTGCTTCTGATCTCGATTGACGGCCTGCGCGCCGATGCGCTCGATCGCGGCCTGACACCGAACCTGCAGCGACTGATCGACGGCGGGGTACGCGCGCGCTGGATGACGCCGTCGTACCCCTCCCTGACCTTCCCCAACCACTACACCATCGCCACCGGCCTGCGCCCGGACCACCACGGCATCGTCAACAACAGCATGGACGATGCAGCACTGGGACGTTTCGAACTGAGCAACCGCGAGGCGGTCACCACCAGTGGCTGGTGGGGCGGTGAGCCGATCTGGGTCAGCGCCGAGAACGTCGGCGTGCGCACCGCCACCACCTCGTGGCCGGGCAGCGAGTCGGAAATCGGCGGCGTGCGCCCGAGCCAGTGGCGCGTCTATGACGGGCAGGAGCCGCTGGAGCAGCGCGCCGGCGTCGTGCTCGACTGGCTGGCGCAGACCGATGCCGATGCGCCGCGACTGACCACGCTGTACATGGAACACGTGGACAAGGCCGGCCATCACTACGGCCCGGATTCGAAGCAGTACGCCGACGCCATCGTGCGTGCCGACCAGATCATCGGGCAGGTGCTGGACGGCCTGCGGCAGCGTGGGCTGGCATCCACCACCAACGTGATCGTGGTGTCTGACCATGGCATGGCCAGCGTGGCCGATGGCCACGTGATCGCGACCGAATCGATGGTCGATCCGGCCATCGCGCGCAATGTCAGCCAGGGCCAATCCGTAGGGTTCGCCCCTCTGCCCGGCCGTGAAACGGATGCCGAGCGCGCGCTGCTTGGCCGCCATGCGCATTACGAATGCTGGAAGAAGGAAAGCCTGCCACCGCGCTGGCATTACGGTACGCACCCGCGGGTTCCGGACATCGTCTGCGCCATGGATGAAGGCTGGGATGCGCTGCACCGCGAAAAGATCGCCAAGCGCGCCAAGCAGGAGCGGGGTTCGCATGGCTACGACAATGCGCTGCCGTCGATGCGTGCGGTGTTCGTGGCCGGCGGCCCGTCGTTCCGCCAGGGCCTGGTGATCGAGGGCTTCGACAACGTGGATGTCTACCCGCTGCTGGCCCACCTGCTGCAGGTGCCGGCTGCACCGAATGATGGCAATCCGGAAACGCTGAAGCAGACCCTGCGTTGATCGAATGTCTCCGCCGGGCATGGCCCGGCGCTACCGCGCCAATGTGGGTAGTGCCGGCCCACAGCCGGCGGACGCGGCGGCCCGGACGGCACGCATAAAAAAACGCGGCGCCAGGCGCCGCGTTTTCTTTGGACTCATCACCGGCCGGATCAGGCCTTGGCGACGGCCTTCTTCGCCACGGCCTTCTTCGCCGGAGCCTTGGCCACGGTCTTCTTGGCAACCGGGGCGGCGGCGCCTACGGCGACCTTGCTCGCGGTATGCGAACGGGCGTTGCCGTAGCTGGCGTTGTAACGCTTGCCCTTGGCGGTCTTGCGGTCACCCTTACCCATGTCTTCAACTCCTCAAGTGTGAAATCTGGTTACCCCGTACTGACACGGGTTCGGCGGGGCCGCCTTGCTGGGCGCCCCCGCGCACGATCGAAAATCCTATCACGGAGCGCCTAGTGCGCGCAGCTGGCGTCGTGCACGTGACCGTGGTTGAGGCGCAGGTTGACCAGGTGGGCCACGCCCACCAGCAGGCCGCCGATGGTCATCACCACCGCGTGCGGCACCGCGTTGTGGTGCAGCGGGTCGTACAGCACGCCCGCCCACAGCGCGACCAGGCCGGGAATCAGGAAGCCCAGCGCGCGCAACGCACCATGGCGGCGGTAGCCCCAGACCAGGCTGAACAGACCCAGCAGGGTCACGAACACCACCAGAGCCTGCTCCACGCCGTCGCTCAGCCAGAACGACAGGCCCAGCGACGGCGCCGCCGCCAGCAACACGGGGATCACCGCGCAGTGCACCGCGCACAGCATCGAACCAGTGGCACCGAAACGGTCGAGCAGGTGGCGCAGGCGTGAGGACAGGGACATGACTTCCAGCAGGGTCGGCGAATCGTTATGGAATAATATAACATCCATTCCCGACCCGCACGGTTTCCCTCCCCCTGTCCCGCTGACGGGATTCGTGCGCCCAGCGATTGATATACAGTAACAAAGGACTTCTTCATGCCCACCCACACCCCGCGGCTCAAGCCGCATTCCCTGGCCCTGGCTCTGGCCACCCTGCTGCCGTCCATTGCCTTTGCAGCCGGCCAGGACACCTCCCATCGTGACCGCCACCTGACTGAACTGTCGTCGGTGCAGGTGACTGCTTCGCCGCTGCAGGGCGATGCCGAATCGCTGGCGCGCCCGGTTGACGTGCTGGCTGGCGAGCGCCTGGACGAGCAGAAGGCCGGTACCCTCGGCGACACCGTGGCCAAGCTGCCGGGTGTGCAGAGCACCTTCTTCGGTCCCGGTGTCGGCCGCCCGATCATCCGCGGCCAGGAAGGCCCGCGCGTGGCCGTGCTGTCCAACGGCATGGGCAACATGGATGCGTCCACCGTCAGTGCGGACCATGCCACCAGCATCGAGCCGTTCCTGGCCGACCAGATCGAAGTGCTGAAGGGCCCGGCCACGCTGCTGTTCGGCAGCGGTGCCATCGGTGGTGCGGTCAACGTGGTCGATGGCCGCATCGCGCGCGAACTGCCCGAGCGTCCGCTGAGCGGCCGCGCCGAGCTGCGTGGCAATTCGGTGAACAACGAGCGCAGCGGCATGTTCCGCCTCGATGGCGTCACCGGCAATGTCGTGCTTCATGTGGACGGCCTGGTACGCAATGGCGACGACTACCGCATTCCCGGCTATGCGGTGATCGACAGCCTGGAAGACCACCACGACGACCACGACCACGCGGGCGAGGAGGGCGAAGAGCCGCGCCGCGGCCGCCTCGACAACAGCTCCATCCGTACCCGCGCCGGTGGCGTCGGCGCGACCTGGCTGGGCGACGGCGGCTACTTCGGCGTGTCGGCCAGCACCTACCGCACCAACTACGGCATTCCCAACGGAGCGCACGTGCACGCCGATGGCGACGATCACGGCCATGACCACGGCCACGACCATGGCGACGAAGAGGAAGGCGGCGACGAGCATGACGTGCGCATCGACATGGTGCAGAACCGCTTCGAGACCAAGGCTGGCATCTACAACCCGGTCTCCTTCCTGAAGAACATCAACGCACGCGTGGCCTACACCGACTACGAGCACGTGGAACTGGAGGCCGGCACGCCCTCCACCCGCTTCACCAACCGTGGCATCGAGGCACGCCTGGAAGCGGTGCAACAGCAGATCGGCGGCTGGGATGGCGCGTTCGGCCTGCAGTTCGGCAACAGTGATTTCGGCGCCAAGGGTGAAGAGGCGTTCGTACCGGATACCGGTACGAAGAACATCGGCCTGTTCGTGCTGCAGGAAAAGCAGTTCGGCCCGTTCAAGCTGGAACTGGGCGGCCGCCACGATCAGGTCAAGCTGGACCCGACCGGTGACTACCGCCGTCGCACGTTCGGCGCCACCAACCTGTCTGCCGCTGGCATCTGGAAGCTCAACGATGCCGTTGATCTGCGCATCGGCGTGGACAGCTCCGAGCGTGCACCGACCAACGAAGAGCTGTATGCCGCCGGCGCGCACATCGCCACCCGCTCGCTGGAAATCGGCGATGCCAACCTGAAGACCGAGCGCGGCCAGCGCGTGGAACTGGGTATCCACACCCACAGCGAACGCCTGGACTTCTCGGCGTCGGTCTATCAAACGAAGTTCAAGGACTTCATCTACCTGGCCGACACCGGCGTAACCGAAGGCCTGCCGGTTCGTGCATGGACCCAGCAGGACGCGGTGTTCCGCGGTGCCGAGGCCGAAGCGCTGGTGCACCTGTTCGAGGGCGGTGCCGGTGACTGGGACCTGCGACTGTTCGGTGACTACGTGAAGGCCAAGCTGGACGGCAGCGGCAGCCGCACCCTCGACTTCGCCGTGCCGCACGGCGACCACAACCACAACTACAGCGTGGAACTGGCCAACACCGGCTACCTGCCGCGGATCGCCCCGGCCCGCGTCGGTGCCGACCTGCGCTGGTCGAAGGATGGCTGGCGCGCCTCGGTCGGTGCGGTGCGTTACAGCCGCCAGAAGGACGTCGCGCAGAACGAGGAGCCGAGCAACGGCTACACCCTGGTCGATGCGCACCTGGCCTACCGTTGGGATCGCAACGCCAGCAACAGCTACGAAGTCTTCCTGGATGGCAGCAACCTGACCAACCGCGAAGTGCGTCCGCATACCTCGCTGCTGCGCGACTACTCGCCGCTGCCTGGCCGTGGTGTCGCATTCGGCATCCGCGCGTTCTTCTGATCGCGCGCCGGCGTCGTAGCTTTACCTGAGGGGGCCGAAAGGCCCCCTTTTTCTGTCGCATATGGCATGAACTGGTGAAAGCGGCGCACTACCGACGCGTCACGATCTGCTGCGCGGCTAGACTCAGCCGGCGTCAATTCAATAGACAAACTGAGCGGAAACACCTGCATGGCCATAAGTCTCGATGCCGAACTGGAAGAACGCTTCCTTGCAATCGCCAGGCGCGGGAGAACCGCTTGGCTGGCCGGCGATATTGCGGAGGCAGAGCATCGCTTCCTTGAAAGCTGGGACATGATTCCGGAGCCGAAATCTGCTTATGACTACGGCCAGATTACATCGTATGGAATAGCTGTCTTCTATCGCGATACGGCCCAGTTTGAGAAGGCCAGAAAGTGGGCGATGGTCGCCAGAGACATCTATGGAGAAGGCGAAGCTGCGAGCGTGTCCATGGACGAACTCGCCGCCACCATCCACTTCGAGTCCGGAGACCTGGATGGGGCCTACACACTATTTGAACCGCACTACCGGAAGTACGGCCGTCGTGTTTTTGAGGGCCATAAGAAGGGGTTCATTGATTTCATCAAGAGCAGGAAGAAAACTGGAAAGGTGGATCAGTGAGCCGCTAGCCAGCTCCCATCCGCTCCAGATACTCATCCACGCACGGCGTGGATCTACTGCACCCTCCGGGAGCCATGGGGTTCCTACATATCGCTGCGACGCCATCACGCACTCGTCACAAAGATGTGCGTACCACAACAAGCGGACAATCCCGTCACTCAAAGTCTCGCCAATCGGACATTTTTGTCCGAAAATAATTCCATGACCGCCCAACGTGCCGATGCTGCTGCCCGCCGTGCCCTCATCCTCGACGCCGCCGATCATGTGTTCGGCCAACACGGTGTCACCGCCCCTCTGGACCTGGTGGTTGAACGTGCCCAGGTAGGCCGCGCCACCCTGTACCGCAACTTCCCCGACCGCACCGCGCTGATCCAGGCGTTGCTGCAACGCACGGTCGACCGGATCCGGCGCCAGGTCGAACAGCTCGGCGACCGCGACGATGCCCTGTTCGAGGTGTTCGAGGGCATGGCCCAGCGCATCATCGATTCACCGGCGCTGGCCGATTACTGGCGCGCCGTCGATTCGGATGTGCCAGCCATGCGCACCGCGCGCGAAACCGTGCGCGACCTGCTGGAGGTGCCGATCGCCCGCGCCAAGGTAGCCGGCCTGTGCCGGGCCGATCTGGAAAAGACGGATATTTCACTGATCTCGGGCATGCTGGGGGCGGCCCTGCGCGGCAAAACCCGCGACGAGCGTGCCCAGTTGGCCGGGCGTGCCCTGCAGCTGCTGCGCGGGGGTCTCCAGGGAGCAGCCAGCGAGGCCCGCTGATGGTCCAGCCGTATCTGAAGCCGGTTCCGGATTGGGAGGAGCACGAGAAGCCGACCATGCCCGGTTCGGCATCGATGCCCTGGCATCCGCCGTATCGGCGCGTGGCCTATGCACTGGTGTCGCTGCTGGTGGCGATCACCGGCGGCCTCGGCAATGCGCTGGTGACCGCCAACCTGCCGTTCCTGCAGGGCCAGCTGGCGCTGACCCCGACCCAGGGCAGCTGGCTGGTGGCGGCCTATGCAATGGTCAACGTCACGGCCAACCTGCTGGCCTTCAAGTTCCGCCAGCAGTACGGCATCCGCCTGTTCGCAGAGATCGGGCTGGGCCTGTATGCGGCGCTGGCGGTGCTGCACCTGTTCGTCGGCAGCTTCGAGACCACGATGCTGACCCGTGCCGCCAGCGGCTTCGCTGGCGCGGCCTGTTCGACCCTGGGCACGCTGTACATGTTGCAGGCGCTGCCGCGGCGGTTCACCGGCAATCTGCTGGTGGTCGGGGTCGGCCTTTCGCAGCTGGCGGTGCCGATCGCCTGGATCGTTTCGCCAGGCCTGGTCGATACCGGCCAGTGGCACCAGCTGTATTCCTTCGAAGCCGGCCTGGCGCTGTGTGCATTTGCAGCCGTGGTGGTGCTGAAGCTGCCGCCCGGCATCCAGATCAAGGCCTTCGAACCGCTGGACTTCCTCACCTTCGCGCTGCTGGCACCGGCGGTCGCGCTGCTGGTGATCGTGCTGGCGCAGGGCTACACGCGCTGGTGGCTCAACACGCCATGGCTGGGCTGGGCACTGGTCGCCTCGATCGTGCTGTCCACCACCGCCTTCATCATCGAGCACTACCGGCGCAATCCGCTGCTGCAGATCCGCTGGCTGTCGAAGCTGCCGGTACTGCACTTCATCGTCGGTGCCTTTCTGATCCGCTTCCTCACCACCGAGCAGTCCTATGGCGTCGTCAACCTGATGCGCACGCTGGGCATGGGGCCTGACCAGATGCGCCCGCTGTTCGTGGTGATACTGGCGGGCGTGGTCACTGGCATCGCCGGAGCATCACTTACCTTCGGCCCGAAGCGGCTGATCCCCCAGCTGCTGATGGCGATCCTGCTGCTGGGCGCCGCCGCCTTCTTCGACCAGCATCGCACCAGCATGGATCGGCCGCACGACTTCTATGCCAGCCAGTTCCTGGCCTCGGTCGGCGCCGGCATGTTCATGGGCCCGTTGATCATGCTCGGCATTTCCGCCGCTCTGAAACAGGGCGTGGATCACATGATCACCTTCCTGGTAACGCTGTCGATCACGCAGACCCTGGGGGGCCTGGCCGGATCGGCGGTGCTGGGTACCTTCCAGCTGCATCGCGAACAGCTGTACTCCAGCGCGCTGACCAGCCAGCTCGACCCGGCCGATCCTGTGGTGGCGCAGCGCCTGCGTATCCAGCAGCAGCTGTACGCTGCCCAGATCACCGATCCGGTGCTGCGCAGCGCGCAGGGCAGCGCGCAGCTGGCGCAGACGACGCGCCGCGAAGCCAACGTGCGCGGCTTCAATGATGTGTTCACGCTGAGTGGCTGGCTGGCCATCGGCTTCCTGTGCTGGTTGCTGCTGTTGTCGGTGCGCACCGCCGTGCTCAAGCAATGGCGCAAGCGCCATCCCACGTCCCCTGCCGTGGCCACGCCGGCCGCGCCCCGCTGAGTCCAACCCCATGCCTCCCGTTCCGCCCCGCACCGACGACGACAACGTCACCCCACCGCCACCGACGGACGCCGCTCCCGCGCCCACGCCAGTCGAACCTGCCGTGGCGCCGAAGTACCTCAAGCCCAGCGCGCGCAGCGTGGTGGTGATGGTGGTCGTGGCCCTGCTGGGCATCGCGCTGATCCTGCGCGCGTGGCACCTGTGGCCGTTCACCAGCACGGTGATGGTGACCGACAATGCGTATGTGCGCGGGCAGATCACGGTGATGGCGCCGCAGGTGAACGGCTATGTGACCGAGGTGCTGGTGAAGGACTTCCAGCACGTGAAGGAGGGCGCGCCGCTGCTGCGCATCGATGACCGCATCTACGCACAGCGTGTCGCGCAGGCACAGGCAACGCTGGACAGCGCGCGCGCGGCGCTCGCCAACTCCGACCAGTCGCAGGCCCAGAACCGCGCACAGATCGCCTCCGCGCATGCAACGCTGTCGGCCGGCCAGGCCGAACTGCAGCGCGCGCGCAACGAGCTGAAGCGCTACGAGGAACTGGCCGCGCAGCAGTTGGTGTCGATCAATGACCGCGACAAGTTCCGCACCACCCAGGCGTCGGCACAGGCCAGCGTCCAGCAGTCACAGGCGCAGATCCGCATTGCCGAGGAAACCCTGGTATCGACCCAGGTCGCGCGCAAGAGCCTGGAGGCGCAGGTGGAGAGCGCACAGGCGCAGCTGGAACTGGCGCGCATCGATCTGGCCAATACCGTGATCCACGCGCCGCGCGACGGCCAGATCAGTGAAGCCAGCGTGCGCGTGGGCCAGTACGTCGCGGCCGGTTCTCAGCTGCTGTTCCTGGTGCCTGACACGCTGTGGGTGGTGGCCAACTACAAGGAAGGCCAGACCTGGGGAATGGCCATCGGCCAGCCGGCCACGTTCTCTGTGGACGCGTTCCAGGGCCAGGTGCTGCGTGGCCGCGTGCAGGAGATCGCCCCGGCCACCGGGTCGGAATTCAGCGTGCTGCGCCCGGACAATGCCAGCGGCAACTTCACCAAGGTGGTGCAGCGGCTGCCGGTACGGATTTCGATCAATGAAGGCCAGAAGCTGGCCGCAGAGTTGCGGCCTGGCATGTCGGTGATCGTGCGGGTGGATACCGCAAGCAAGCCGATGGACTAGGACGCGACCCTGCAGGACTCGGCTTGGTAGAGACGGCTTGGTAGAGTCGACTGTCAGTCGACTATCGCGCAGCGCGGGGTACTCGTGGGCTTCACGGAAGAGCAGTCGACTAACAGTCGACTCTACCGCCGACCGACTCTACCGCCGACACGATCAGCCCGCGCAGCGCGCGCAGAGCCCGTGCACTTCCAGGGTCTGTGCCTGCGGCTGGAAGCCCAGCTCCTTGGCACGCTTTTCCAGCTGGGTGACGATCTCGCGGTCTTCCAGTTCCACTGCGCTGTGGCAGCTGTTGCAGATCAGGAACGGCACCGAATGCGCGGCGCTGCTGGGGTGATGGCAGGCCACGAATGCATTCACCGACTCCAGCTTGTGCACGAAGCCATTGGCCATCAGGAAGTCCAGCGCGCGGTACACGGTGGGCGGGGCATCAGCGCCCACGCCCTTGCCGTTGCGCACCCATTCCAGCAGCTCGTAGGCTTTGACCGGCTTGCCGGCCTCGGCGATCAGCTTCAGCACGTTGGCGCGGATCGGGGTCAGGCGCAGCCCGCGTTCGCGCGAGACGCGCTCGACCACCGCCACGAAATCCGATGCGTCATGGACGTGGTGGTGCGGGGCGGTACAGGCAGTGGCGGTCTTGGCGGGCATGCGTGTTCTCCGGTTCGGGCCTGGCAAGGATGCCTCAGGCCGTTGCTACCTTGGTGATGGCCACATCAATGCGTTTCAAGGCCTGCTCGCGGCCGGCCAGGTACACGGTATGGGAAATGTCAGGGCTGACCTGGGTGCCGGTGATGGCCACGCGCAGCGGCTGGGCAACCTTGCCCATTCCGATCTCCAGCGCCGCGGCGGCATCATGCAGGGCCACGCCCACCGACTCGGCGGTCCATTCCGGCAGGGCTGCCAGCAGCTCGCGGGCCTTGCCCAGCGCCACCTCGGCGCCGGCCTTGAAGTGCTTGGCCACGGCGGCTTCGTCGTACTCGGTCAGCGGCTGGTACCAGACCACGGCCTTCTCGGCCATTTCCTTCAGGGTCTGCACGCGTTCACGCAGGGCGATCACCACATCCTCCGGGGCCGGGCCGGCGGCCACGTCCAGGCCCAGCTTCTGCAGCTGGTAGACCAGGTGCGGCACGATGGCGGCCACGTCCTCGGTCTTCAGGAAGTGCTGGTTGACCCAGCCCAGCTTGGCCATATCCAGGCGCGAGGCCTTGGAGTTGCAGTCCTTCACGTCGAACAGCTCGATCAACTCCTGGCGGCTGAACAGCTCCTGGTCACCGTGCGACCAGCCTAGGCGGGCCAGGTAGCTCAGCAGCGCATCAGGCAGGTAGCCGGCGTCCTTGTACTGCATCACGTCGGCCGCGCCGGTGCGCTTGGACAGCTTGGCGCCCTGCTCGTCCAGGATCATCGGCATGTGGCCGAACTTCGGCACCGGCGCGCCGATGCCTTCGTACAGGTTGATCTGGCGCGGGGTGTTGTTGATGTGGTCGTCGCCGCGGATCACCTCGGTGATGCCCATGTCCCAGTCGTCCACCACCACCGCGAAGTTGTAGGTGGGGTAGCCGTCCGGGCGGAAGATGACCATGTCATCCAGCTCGCTGTTGGCGATCTCGATGCGGCCCTTGATCAGGTCGTCGAACACCACCGTACCTTCCAGCGGGTTCTTGAAGCGGATGACGCGGTTCGGGTCGTCCTTGCGCGGCAGGCCCAGCTCGCGCGCAGCGCCGTTGTAGCGCGGCTTCTCCTGCTTGGCCATCGCGGCCTCGCGCATCGCATCCAGCTCTTCGCGGGTCTCGTAGGCGTAGTACGCCTTGCCGTCGGCCACCAGCTGCTCGGCCACTTCCAGGTAACGGGCGACGCGGTCGGTCTGGTAGATCGGGCCCTCGTCGTAGTCCAGGCCCAGCCACTCCATCGCCTCCAGGATGGCGTCGATCGCGCCCTGGGTGCTGCGTTCACGATCGGTATCCTCGATGCGCAGCACGAACTCGCCGCCACGGTGGCGGGCCTCCAGCCAGCAGTACAGCGCAGTGCGGGCACCACCGATGTGCAGGTAGCCGGTGGGACTGGGGGCGAAGCGGGTGCGGCAGGTCATGGACGGCTCGAGGAACGGGAATCCCCCGATTTTACCAGCCCTCCGCCCCCGACGGAAAAAGGGGACGGAGGGGATTAAGTCGCGATTGCCCAGCCTCTGGGCGCTGCAACCGGGAAACGGAGGGGAGAAACGACTTAATCCCCTCCGTCCCCTTTTACGGTTCCTGCTTGCGCGGGAAGGACTGCTCGCGCATGGCGGCGTTGTAGGCGAACGAGGCGACGATGGCGGCGGCCTGCTTCAGGTCTTCCGGTTCGGCGTGGTCCCAGGTATCCAGGTGGCTGTGGTGGACATTGGTGAAGTAGTCCAGCCGGTCCTGGATGAACTGGAAGCCCGGCAGGCCGATGCGGTCGAAGCTGATGTGGTCGGTGCTGCCGGTGTTGCGAGTGGCCACGGTAGTGGCGCCCACGTCATGGAACGGCGCCAGCCAGGCTTCGAAGATCGGCATCGCCGCCAGGTTCTCCTGCGCATAGATGCCACGGAACCGGCCCGAGCCGTTGTCCATGTTGAAGTAGACCTGGAACTTGTCGTAGTCGCGGGTCTTCTGCAATGCACCGGTCGGCTCGCGCAGCGAGGCCGGCAGTGCCTTCTGTGCCGCGTCGGTGGGTTCCGGGAAACGACCGAAGTGCTTGGCCACATAGGCCTGCGAACCAATCAGGCCCTGTTCCTCGCCGCTCCACAGCGCCACGCGGATGGTGCGCTTCGGCTTGGCGCCGGTGGCCTTGAGGATGCGCATCGCCTCCATCATCACTGCCACGCCGGCCGCGTTGTCGGCCGCACCGGTACCGCTGTGCCACGAATCCAGGTGCGCGCCGATCATCACCACTTCGTCGGGCCTGCTGCTGCCGCGGATCTCGGCCAGCGTGTTGTAACCCGGCTGGTCGGCCTGGTCGGTGAAACGCGCGGCCACATCCACGCGCAGGCGCACGGTCTGCTTGGCCTCCAGCGCGCGCACCAGTGGATTGAAGTGCTCGCTGATCATCGCCAGCTCGGGGATGCCCACCGATTCACCGGCCTTGCGCGAACCACCACCGGCAACGCGGATGATGCCGTTGTCCCAGCTGCTGATACTGATCGAGGCCAGCGCGCCCTCTTCCACGAAGAACGCATTGACCTTGGTCGCCAGCTGCTGGCGTTCCTGGTACTCCTTGACCCGCTTGGCACGTTCGGCGGTGGCGTCCTTGTCCTTGGGCAGGGTGAACTCCTGCAGGCCCTCCAGCGAGGTGGCGTCATGCCGGTGCGAATCGGGCTCGGTGCCGCGCTTGTACTCGCGCGCCTGGCCCAGCAGCAGGATCTTGTCGCGCAGCTTGCCGCGGTACTTCTCGATGTCTTCCGGCTTCTTTATCTCGACCTGGACCAACTCGCCTTCGACCGGGCCCTTGGTGCCCGGCGTCCAGGCCTTGGGCAGCGCATGCAGCGGCTGCACGCGGTCACCCAGCATTTCCACGCTGGCCGAGGTGAACTCCCAGCCACGGCCGAAATCATCGAAGGCTTCGTCGTGGACGTTGTCCAGCTTCCATTCGTTGAACTTGCCGCGGGTCCAGGCATTGGCGCGGCCCATCGCCGGCGAATTGGTCAGGCGCGGGCCGATGCGCTCGGTGAGATAGCTGAAGGTGTCCATCACCTGCGAACGATGGAAGGCCTCCTGGCGGATGCGGCTGACCATGTCCAGGTCCACCGTTTCGCGCTGCTGCGCCCCTGCATTGCCACCCATCACCAGCGCTGCGGCCAGCACGCCCCACTTCAACACATCGCACCCCTGCCCTTCGGCTCGATCATCAACCCATCGAGTCTAGCCAGCAGGGGCGCGGCGATACCGTCCCATCGGTCATGGACAGCAGTAGATCCACGCCATGCGTGGATGAACAGCCGAATCATCCATTCCACCCCAACCACAACTGCGCCCGCTCCGGCAGCAACAGCAACCAATGCCGCCGGTCGATGCTGCTGCAGCCGAACACCGCCGCATGCGCCGGCCAGTCATCCGGCAGGCCGCCGATGCCGATCTCGGCCAGCGCCTCTGCCCCGGCCTTCCATGGCCGGTAGCGCGGCACCCGGCCGGCCACCGCGCCGCGTCCCTGCCGCGCGCCCTGCAGCCAGGCCAGCCCCTTGCCCTGCAATCCCTCGCAGGTGACCGGCGCCAGCTGGAAGCGGACCAGGCCGGGCGCAATCCGTGCCCCCGGCAGGGCCGCCAGCACGCCATGCGCCTGCAGCAGTGCATCCACTTCCAGCAGGGCCGGAATGCCCTGCCGTGCCCGTTGCCGCAATCCCTGGCGCCAGCCCATGGCGTACTCCTTACTTCAGTTCCGCGCCAAGCGCGTACCAGTCGACCCGGCGGGTCACCCACATCGCCAGTGCCAGGATCACGAACAGCAGCAGCGAACCCATCAGCAGCGCGTTGTTCTCCGACACCAGCAGGCCGTACAGCGCGCCATACAGCACGGTCAGCAGCGCGGCGAAGCCGAGGCCGCGCTTCCAGTGCCCCAGCACGTTGGCCAGATACACCGCCTGCAGGCCGATACAGGCCACCGCCGACACCAGGTAGGCCTTCCAGAATGCGATGTGCTCGGACAGGCTGATCAGCAGCAGGAAGAAGATCGCCAGCGCCAGGCCCACCATCAGGTACTGCAGCGGGTGGATGCGCAGCGACTTGATCAACTCGAACAGGATGAAGCCCACGAACGTCAGCAGCACGAACAGCACGCCATACTTCGAGGCGCGATCGGCCTGGGTGTAAGCATCGACCGGATCGACCAGCGAAACGGTCACCGCCTGCGATTCGACCGCACCGTCATTGCGCAGCTGGCGCTGTGCGTCGGAGGCCAGCGAGGACACCGCCCAGCGCGCATCGAAGCCCTGCGCATCGACGCGGCGCTCGTTGGGCAGGAAGGCACCGCTGAACGACGGGTGCGGCCAGCTCGAACGCAGCGCGATGTGGGTGTCATCGCCCACCGGCACCACCGACAGCATGCGGCTTCCGTCCAGGCGCAGCTCCAGCTCCACGGTGCTGGCGGCCAGCGTGCCGCCATGGTCTTCGGCGAATCCGGCCACCGGTGCATGCAGGCCGCGGCCGACTTCGCTGGCGGCGCCGACGCCCGGCAGCAGGCGCAGCTGCTTGCCATCCACGCGCAGGTTGGGCGTACCGACCAGGCCGCGCACATCGGAAACCCCCACCGCCACGTACGGTTGACCGTAGCTGCGGCCGGCCTTCACCGGGTAATCGTCTTCGGCGAAGGTTGCCTTCATCTGGCCGTTCCAGCTGTACACCGGCACCTTGAACAGGCCGACCTCACGCTGGCTCGGCAGCATTTCGCCGCCGACCTCCAGCGACGCCGGCATCTGCAGCCAGTGCCCTTCGGTGACCTGTACCTCGGTCTTCTTGACGCCCAGCGGGTCGACCAGCTCAACCTGCTTGCGCTCCACCCACGGCACCACCCGCACCGGGCCGACCAGCTGCTGTGCACCGGCGCGGCTGTCGGCCACCCGCGCGAAGGCCTCGTCGCGGTACGCACTGCGTTCGTTGATGACCCCGCGGATCATCGTCAGCGGAACCAGCAGCAGCAGGATCAGCCCGCCGACAATGGCGAACCGCAGCAGCATCTTCAGGGATTTCATGGTCCATCCTCGTTGGAGAGGGCTGCAGGATGGACCGCTGCAGTGAGCAGGGTTTGTGGCGAATTTGAAGCGAGTGTGAAGTCAGCGCCGCGGACGCTGGCCCGGCGTACCCAGCGGCAACCACAGATTGGCCACGGTGCCACCGCCGTCGCGGGCATCGACGCTGGCGCGGCCATCATGCAGGCGAGCGACCTCCTGCACGAACGGCAGGCCCAGGCCGGAACTGCGCCGTCCGCTGCCGGGGCGGGCCAGCGAATAGAAGCGTTCGAACACCCGCTCACGCGCATAGTCGGGAATGCCGGCACCGCGGTCGGCCACCTGCAGGCGTACGCCCTGCCCATCCACCTCGGCCTGCAGCGCGATCTCCGCGCCGGCCGGAGAGAACGCAATCGCGTTGTCGATCAGGTTGTGCAGCGCCTGCCGCAACAGGTAGCCGTCGCCCTGCACCTGCAGGTCGGGCACGCTGCCGATGCGGACCTGCACGCCCGCCGCCTGCGCGCGCACCTGCGCGGCCGCGGCGGCATCGGCCAACAAGATTGGCAGCGCGATCGGATCACGGGTCTGCAGCCAGCCATGCTGTTCCACTTCGGCCAGCGCCAGCAGTTTGTCGATGGTCTCGGTCAACCGCTCCTGCTGATCGACGATGCTGCGTGCGAAATGCATGCGATCAGCTTCCGGCAGCGGCTCCTGCAGCAGCTCGGCGGCACCGCGGATCGCCGCCAATGGACTCTTCATTTCATGCGTCAGCGACTGCACGTACTGCTCGACGTAGGCCTTGCCCTCCAGCTTGCGGCGCATGGTTTCCAGCGCCTGGCCCAGGTCACCGATCTCGTCGCGGCGGCGGCGCGGCGGTGGCACCGGTTCGCCGGCGCTGACCGCACGCGCATAGCGGCTGAGCTGGCCCAGGCCCGTGGTCAGCCACATCGTCACCAGCACACCGACCAGCGCCGACAAGCCGATCAGCCAGGCACCGCGTTCAATGATGGCGCGCTGGCTGGCGGCAATGAACGGATCGATGCTGCGGTTGGGCTGGGCCAGGCTGAGCACGCCGATCAGGGTGCGCCCATCGGCCGGGTCATACACCGGCGCGGCCACGTGCATCACCGTGTCACCTTCCTCACCCGGTGTTTCCGGGCTGGAGCGGGCGCCGTACTCGCCGCGCAGCGTGCGGTACACATCATTCCAGCGCGAGTTGTCGCGCCCCAGGTCGCGGCCCAGCGAGTCGTAGATGACGATGCCCTTGGCATCGGTGATGGTCACCCGGTAATCCAGCGAGCGCTTCGGGAAGCGCCAGACCATCGCCTTCAGGTCGCGCTGCCGCGCCTTGGCCAGGTTGCGGGTGAAGCTGCCGCTGCGGATGGTGCCGGCCTTGACGTCGGCGGCGGCCATTTCGGCCAGCACGTTGGCCGCATCGACCAGGGTCGATTCCATCGCCTGGCGCACACCGGGCTTCACCTCGTTGACGAACACGCGCATCACGAAGAAGGCGGCGATGCCGGTGATCAGGAAGAAGCCCAGGAACAGCTTCAGTACCAGGCGCATCGGCTAGACCTCCAGCGCGTAGCCAAGGCCACGGTGGGTACGGATCGGGTCATCGCAGGCACCGGCCGCACGCAGCTTGGCGCGCAGCGTCTTTACATGCGTATCGACGGTCCGGTCGGCGCTGTCGGCGCTGCTGTCCCAGCCACGGTCCATCAGCTGGGCACGGCTGAGAATGGCGCCGGGGCGCTGCAGCAGCGCCTCCAGCAGCGCGTACTCGTAACGGGTCAGGTCCAGTGCCTGGCCATGGAAGCGGATACGCCGGCCTTCACGGTCGATGGCAAAGGCGCCATGTTCCTGCCAGCCCGCATCGGCGCCGGGTGCTGCGACGACCGGTGCCGCGCGGCGCAGGCGCGCACGCACCCGCGCCACCAGTTCGCGCGGCGAGAACGGCTTGGTCATGTAATCGTCGGCGCCCAGCTCCAGGCCAAGCACCCGGTCCACTTCATCGTTGCGGGCGGTCAGGAAGATCACCGGCAGCTGGGCCGCCGGTCCGGGCTGCGCGCGCAGCCGCCGGCACACCTCGAAGCCGCCCAGGTCGGGCAGGCCCACGTCCAGCACCACCACGTCGATATCCCCAGCCTGCAGCCGCTGCAGGGCCTCGCCGCCCAGCAGGCAATGGCTGGCGGCATAGCCCTCGCTGCGCAGCGCATAGAGCACGGTTTCGGCGATGGCGGCTTCGTCCTCGACTACCAGGACATGGGCAACGGGAGCTGTCATGGCGCGCAGCATAGCCGCTGCGGCCGCCGCCCCGTACACTGCCGCCCATGAACTATCGCCATGCCTTCCATGCCGGCAACCACGCCGATGTGCTCAAGCACATCGTGCAGCTGGCCCTGATCGACAGCTTCAAGCGCAAGGACAGCCCGTTCTTCGTGCTCGACACCCACGGCGGTGCCGGCCGCTACCTGCTGGCCAGCGAAGAGAGCCGCAAGACCCTCGAGGCCGAATCGGGGATCATGCGGCTGATGGCCCAGCCCAAGCTGCCGGAGGTGGTCGAGCGCTATCTGAAGGCGGTACAGGCCGACAACCCGGTGGGCGCGCTGACCAATTATCCGGGCTCGCCGCTGTTGAGCGCGCAGGCCATGCGCTCCCAGGACCGCATGGCGGTGTGCGAGCTGCAGGAAGCCGAAACGGCCACGCTGAAGGCGCTGTTCGCGCATGACAGCCGGGTCGGCGTGCATCCGGGCGATGGCTATGCATTGCTGCGTTCGCTGCTGCCGCCGAAGTTCAACGGCAGCAAGATCGGCCGCGGCCTGGTGCTGATCGACCCGCCCTACGAGGCGCAGGACGCCGAATACCAGGCCGTCCTGGCCGCGCTGGCCGAGACCCTGGCACGCTGGCCGCAGGCCACCTGCGCGGTCTGGTTCCCGATCAAGCAGCGCCGCACCATCCTGCATTTCCTGCGCAAGGCCACCGCCCTTCCGGTGAAATCGGCGATGACCATCGAGCTCCTGGTACGCCCGGACGACTCACCGCTGCGCCTCAACGGCAGCGGCATGCTGCTGCTCAACCCGCCCTGGCAGTTCGACCGGGTGGTCGGCCCGGCCCTGCCGGCGCTGCGCCAGCACCTGGGCGAGCCCGGTGCCAGTACCCGCCTGGATTGGCTCAAAGCACCCGAATAACGGCCTTCACGAGGCTGTACCGCCGTGAGCCTTTCGTTCACGGAATGCAGCCCCGGTGATGCCACAATCGATGGACCACCAAGGAATCACCCGGTATGGCCACTCGCAACCGCATGCCGCCCTGGCATGAGATCTTCAAGGCTCCCAGCGGCCACGAGCTGCTGATCCGCCCCATCCGCCCGGAAGATGGCGCACCGCTGCAAGCGGCGTTCAGCCTGTTCGGGCCGGAAGAAATCCGTGATCGTTTCCTGCAGGCGGTGACCGAGCTGTCGCCGGAAACCACCCAGCGCCTGACCCACCCCAATCCCAAGACCGAGATCACCCTGGTCGCAGCCGAATCCCTGCCCGCTGGCGAAGCGGTGGTCGGCGCGGTCGCCCGGGCCTCGATCATCCCCGGTACCCGTGAAGCCGAGTACGCGATCCTGATCAGCCGCTTCCTGATCGGCCAGGGCCTGGGCCGGCAGCTGATGCGCAAGCTGGTGAAGTGGGGCCGCGGCAAGTACCTGGACCGCCTGTACGGCGACGTTGCCGCCGAGAACGAGCCGATGAAGCAGCTGGCCGCCTCGCTGGGCTTCAAGCCGGTGCCGCACCCGACCGGTGCCGAAGGCCTGGTGCGGATGGTGCTGGAGCTGGACAACTGAAGGTAGCGCCGGGCCATGCTCGGCGACGTTGATTCAACCGCTGCGCTCGCCGGGCTTGGCCCGGCGCTACACCCGCTCACGTCACGATCATGGGCCCGGCAGGGGCTTCTGCTAAAATCCGGGGTCCATGTCGCGTACCTCATATCCCGCCCCGCCGCTGCCGCGTGCCGGCCAGCTCCGCGCCTGGTGGCGCGCCCCCACCTCGCCGACCGCCCTGGCCTGGTACCTGGCCCAGGCCGCGCGTGCGCACGACGCTCCGCTGCTGGTGATCGCCCGTGACAACCACGGCGCCAACCAGCTCGAAGCCGACCTGCACACCCTGCTCGGCGGCGACCCGGCCCTGCCGGTGGTCGCCTTCCCGGACTGGGAAACCCTGCCCTACGACCGCTTCAGCCCGCATCCGGACATCATCTCGCAGCGTTTGTCCGCCCTGCACCGCCTGCCCACGCTGAAGCGCGGCCTGGTGATCGTGCCGGTGCAGACCCTGCTGCAGCAGCTGGCCCCGCGCAGCTACGTGATCGGTGGCAGCTTCGACCTGAAGGTCGGCCAGCGCCTGGACCTGGAAACGGAGAAGCGCCGCCTGGAAAGCGCCGGCTACCGCAACGTGCCGCAGGTGATGGATCCGGGTGATTTTGCGGTGCGCGGCGGCCTGCTCGACGTGTTCCCGATGGGCGCCGACGAGCCGCTGCGGGTGGAACTGCTGGACGAGGACATCGATTCGATCCGCGCCTTCGACCCGGAAAGCCAGCGCTCGCTGGACAAGGTCGAAGCGGTGCACATGCTGCCCGGCCGCGAAGTCCCGATGGACGAGGCCAGCATCGCCCGCGTGCTGGCCACGCTGCGCGAGCGCTTCGATGTCGATACCCGGCGCAGCGCGCTGTACCAGGACCTGAAGTCCGGGCTGGCCCCGGCCGGCGTCGAGTACTACCTGCCGCTGTTCTTCGAACGCACCGCAACCCTGTTCGACTACCTGCCCGACGGCAGCCTGCCGGTGGTCTGCGCCGGCACTGGCGAAGCCGCCGAAGCGTTCTGGGCGCAGACCGGTGAGCGCTACGAACAGCGCCGCCACGACGTCGAACGGCCGCTGCTGCCGCCGTCGGCGCTGTACCTGTCGCCGGAGCTGCTGCGCGAGCGCCTGAACGATGCACCGCGCATCGAGGTGTGGGCTGCTGACCACGCACGCATCGCCGACGCGCACCCGTTGGGCGACCAGCCGTTGCCGCCGTTGCCGGTGGCCGCGCGCGACGCACCGGCCGGCGACGCACTGAAATCCTTCCTCGGCCACTACCCGGGCCGCGTGCTGATCGCCGCCGATTCGCCCGGCCGTCGTGAAGCCCTGCTGGAAGTGCTGCAGGCCGCCGAGCTGAAACCACCGGTGGTGGCCGACCTGCCCGCGTTCCTCGCCGACGATGCGCGCTTCGCGATCGCCGTGGCGCCGCTGGAGGATGGCTTCGCGCTGGACGATCCGCGCATTGCGGTGCTGACCGAACGCCAGCTGTTCCCCGAGCGCGCCGGCAGCACCCGCCGTACGCGCCGTGCCGGCCGCGAGCCGGAAGCGATCATCCGCGATCTCGGCGAGCTGACCGAGGGCGCGCCGATCGTGCACGAGGACCATGGCGTCGGCCGCTACCGGGGCCTGATCGCGATGGACGTCGGCGGCATGCCCGGCGAGTTCCTCGAAATCGAATATGCCAAGGGCGACCGCCTGTATGTACCGGTCGCCCAGCTGCACCTGATCAGCCGCTACTCGGGCGCCTCCGCGGAAACCGCGCCGCTGCATTCGCTGGGTGGCGAGCAGTGGAGCAAGGCCAAGCGCAAGGCCGCCGAGAAGGTGCGCGACGTGGCTGCCGAACTGCTGGAGATCCAGGCCCGCCGCCAGGCGCGTGCCGGCCTTGCACTGCAGGTGGACCGCGCGATGTATGAGCCGTTCGCGGCCGGCTTCCCGTTCGAGGAAACGCCAGACCAGCTGGCCGCGATCGACGCCACCCTGCGCGACCTCGCCAGCAGCCAGCCGATGGACCGTGTGGTCTGCGGCGACGTCGGCTTCGGCAAGACCGAGGTGGCGGTGCGCGCGGCATTTGCCGCTGCCAGCGCCGGCAAGCAGGTGGCGGTGCTGGTGCCGACCACGCTGCTGGCCGAACAGCATTACCGCAACTTCCGCGACCGCTTCGCCGATTACCCGCTGAAGGTCGAGGTGCTGTCGCGCTTCAAGACCACCAAGGAAATCAAGGCCGAACTGGAGAAGGTTGCCGCCGGCACCATCGACGTCATCGTCGGTACCCACCGCCTGCTGCAGCCGGACGTGAAGTTCAAGGACCTGGGCATGGTCATCGTCGATGAGGAACAGCGCTTCGGCGTGCGCCAGAAGGAAGCGCTGAAGGCGCTGCGCGCCAACGTGCACCTGCTGACCCTGACCGCCACGCCTATCCCGCGCACCTTGAACATGGCCATGGCCGGCCTGCGTGAACTGTCGATCATCGCCACGCCGCCGCCGAACCGGCTGGCCGTGCAGACCTTCATCACCCAGTGGGACAACGCACTGCTGCGCGAAGCCTTCCAGCGCGAGCTGGCGCGCGGTGGCCAGCTGTACTTCCTTCACAACGACGTGGAAAGCATCGGCCGCATGCAGCGCGAGCTGTCCGAGCTGGTGCCGGAAGCGCGCATCGGCATCGCCCACGGGCAGATGCCCGAGCGTGAGCTGGAAAAGGTGATGCTGGATTTCCAGAAGCAGCGCTTCAACGTGCTGCTGTCGACCACGATCATCGAGTCGGGCATCGACATCCCCAACGCCAACACCATCATCATCAACCGCGCCGACCGCTTCGGCCTGGCCCAGCTGCACCAGCTGCGCGGCCGCGTCGGCCGTTCGCACCATCGCGCCTATGCCTACCTGGTGGCGCCGGACCGTCGATCGATCACCCCGGACGCCGAGAAGCGCCTGGAAGCGATCGCCTCGATGGACGAGCTCGGCGCCGGCTTCACCCTGGCCACGCACGATCTGGAGATCCGCGGTGCCGGTGAACTGCTCGGCGAGGACCAGAGCGGGCAGATGGCCGAGGTCGGCTTCAGCCTGTACACCGAGCTGCTGGAGCGCGCGGTGCGCAGCATCAAGCAGGGCAAGCTGCCCGACCTGGATGCCGGCGAAGAAGTGCGTGGCGCCGAGGTCGAGCTGCATGTGCCGGCGCTGATTCCGGAAGATTACCTGCCGGACGTGCACACCCGCCTGACCCTGTACAAGCGCATTTCCAGCGCGCGCGACAGCGACGCGCTGCGCGAGCTGCAGGTGGAAATGATCGACCGCTTCGGCCTGCTGCCGGATGCGGCCAAGCACCTGTTCGCCATCGCCGAGCTGAAGCTCAAGGCCAATACGCTGGGCATCCGCAAGCTCGACCTGGGCGAGAACGGTGGCCGCATCGTGTTCGAATCCAAGCCGAACATCGACCCGATGGCGGTGATCCAGCTGATCCAGAAACAACCGAACCTGTACGCCATGGAAGGGCCCGACAAGCTGCGCATCAAGCACCCGCTGCCGTTGCCGGAAGACCGCTTCAATGCGGCCCGCGCCCTTCTGACCACCCTCGCCCCGGGTTGATCGCCCCCGAATACCCCGCACCGGTCCCCACCCGGTGCGGGCGGATGACCATGTTTCCTGACGCCGTACCCGCCCCCGACCTGCTGCACGCGCAGGCCTGCCTGATCGATGCCCTTTCGATGTCGCTGCAGATGCGCGATGCCTACACCCGCCACCACTGTGACCGCGTCGGCCTGCTCGCGCATCGCCTGGCCGCGCACTGCGATCTTGACGACGACGGCTGCGCGCAGATCGGCCTGGCCGCGCGCTTCCATGACATCGGCAAGATCGGAATTCCCGACGATGTGCTGCTGGCACCGCGCCGGCATACCGATGAGGAGCGCGCGATCATGCGCGAGCATCCGGTACGCGGCGAACACATCTTCCTGGCCACCGGCCGCAGCGACGCGGCGCCGGTTGCGCGGCTGATCCGCGCCCATCACGAGGCCTTCGATGGCAGCGGCTATCCCGACGGCCTGCGAGGCGAGAGCATTCCGCTGGGCTCACGCATCGTCACCGTTGCGGATGCCTACGATGCAATGACCAGCGCGCGCCCGTATCGCGATGCGATGGAGCATGAAACCGCATTGCGGATCATCGAAGCGCAGTCCGGCGGGCTGGTGGATCCCTACGTGCTGCAGCGCTTCCATCGCATGCTGGCGCGGGAGCCCGAGCTGGCATGAGATGCCAACCCGGCATGGCCCGGCACTACCGGCCGTGAAAAACAAAAGGCCCGGCATTCGCCGGGCCTTTCGCACCACGCATCACGTGCGATCGATTACCAGATCACCACGCGCTTGTCGTCTGCACGCACCATCGCATCGCCCGCCTTGCATTGGAATGCAGCGGCATAGGACGGCATGTTCGACGGCGCACCGTTGGCACGGAAGTTGGCCGGGGCGTGCGGGTCGGTGTTCAGGCGGACGCGCAGCTCACCATCGGTGAAGTTGCGACGCCACACGGTGGCCCAGTTCATGAAGAAGCGCTGGTCCTGGCTGTGCCCATCAACTTCGACGTTCGCCTTCGGGTCTTCCTTCAGCGCCATCTGCAGCGCGTCGTAGGCCACGGTCAGGCCGCCGAGGTCGCCGATGTTCTCGCCCAGGGTCAGCTTGCCCTTCACGAACACGCCCGGCACCGACTCGTAGCCATCGAACTGTGCGACCAGCTGGTCAGTACGCTCGGTAAAGGCCTTGCGGTCGGCGTCGGTCCACCAGTTGTCGAAGTTGCCGTTGGCGGCAAACTGGCTGCCCGAATCATCGTAGCCATGCATCATCTCGTGGCCGATGACCGCACCGATGCCGCCGTAGTTCAGCGCCGGATCGGCCTTGGCGTCGAAGAACGGCGCCTGCAGGATGGCGGCCGGGAACACGATCTCGTTCTTGGTGGCGTTGTAGTAGGCGTTGACCGTCTGCGGGGTCATGCCCCACTCGGTCTTGTCCACCGGCTTGCCGATCTTGTCCAGCATGTAGCGGTAGTTGAACGCACGCGCTGCCTGCATGTTGCCCAGGTAGCTGTCGCCGTTGGTCTGCAGGCCCGCCCAGTCACGCCACTTGTCCGGGTAACCGATCTTCGGGGTGAAGCTGGCCCACTTTTCCAGTGCCTTCTTCTTGGTTTCTTCGCCCATCCACGGCAGCTGCTCCAGGCGTGCCTTCAGCGCCTGCGACAGGTTCTCCACCAGGTGCTGCATGGCCACCTTGGATTCGGCCGGGAACACGGCGTCGACGTAAAGCTGGCCCAGCGCTTCGCCCATGCCGCCGTTGACCGACTCCAGCACGCGCTTCCAGCGCGGCTGCATTTCCTTCTGGCCACGCAGGGTGGTGCCGTAGAAATCGAAGTTCGCCTTCTCGAACTGGCTGCTCAGGTACGGCGAGGCATCGTCGATGGTGTGGAAGCGCAGGTAGGCCTGCCAGGTGCTGGCCGGCACGTCGGCCAGCATCTTGTCCATTTCACCGAAGAAGCCCGGCTGGGCCAGCGAGAACTTCTGTGCGGCCGGCACCTTGAGGGTGTCGAACAGCGCGGTCCAGCTGAAGTTCGGGGTCAGCTTGTCGGCGTCGGCGGCGCTGAGCGGGTTGTAGCGCTTGGCCGGGTCACGCATTTCGATGCGCGACATCGAGGCCTTGGCCAGGCGGGTTTCAAAGGCCATCACGGCCTTGGCCTGCTCGGTGGCCTGTGCAGCGTCCACGCCGGACAGGGTCAGCACCTGTGCGATGTAGGCCACGTAGGCGTCGCGGATCTTGGCCTGCGCGTCGTCGAAGTAGTAGCCCTTCTCCGGCAGGCCGAGGCCGCCCTGGCCGACGTAGGCGATGACGTTGGCCGAATCCTTGTAATCGGCATTGGCGAACAGCGAGAACAGCACGCCCTTGCCCTCGGCCTGGCTGTCGCGCAGGTACTGGGTGATGGCGGCGGTGTCGTTCAGTGCAGTGATCTTGTCCAACTGCGGCTGCAGCGGCGCCAGGCCGGCGGCTTCGATCTTGGCTTCGTCGTTACCGGTCTTCCAGATGTCACCGATCTTGGCTTCCACCGAACCGGCCTTGGCCTGGCTGGCGGCGGCCTGCTGCACCAGCGCGTGCTGCACTTCCAGCGAGCGCTCGCGCAGGATCTCGAAGCTGCCCCAGGTGGTCTGGTCGCCCGGCACCGGGTTGGCCTTCAGCCACTTGCTGTTGACGAAGCCATTGAGGTCGGTACAGGCCGAAATGGCCGGATCCAGGTCGGCGCTGTTGAGCGAGATCAGCGGGGTCTTGATCTGCGACTGGTCGAAGGCCGGCTTGGCGTCGGCGTTGGCAGCCGGCGCGGATTCATTCTTGCCACAGGCGGCCAGCGAGGCAGCAATGGCGATGGTCAGGCCCAGCGGGGCCAGGTTGCGGAAGTTCATGAGGCTCTCCTGCGGGTAATTTCACAGGGTAGCCGGGAAGGCCCAGCGCGGGGACCGGCCAAAGGTCACAGGACGCCTCTCTGTAGAGTCGAACCATGCTCGACTGCTCTCCGTTCCGGTTTCATGCCACTTGTGGCAAGAGGCCCAAAAAGCAGTCGAGCATGGCTCGACTCTACAAAAACAAGAAGGCCGGCTTGCGCCGGCCTTCTGCCTTACTTCGCCTTGCCCTGGTTGGCCACGGCTTCGGCGGCCTTGCGCGCCGCTTCCGGGTCGCCCAGGTAGCGGAACGACTTCACCGTCAGATCGTCGTTCAGTTCGAACAGCAGCGGAATTCCGGTCGGGATGTTCAGCTCGAGGATTTCCTCGCGCGAGACGTTGTTGAGGTACTTGTACAGCGCGCGCAGCGAGTTGCCGTGGGCGGTGACCAGCACGGTCTTGCCGTCCTTCAGCTGCGGCGCGATGGCGTCATGCCAGTACGGCAGCACGCGGTCCAGGGTGGTGGCCAGCGATTCGGTGCCCGGCAACGCGTTGCGATCGAGGCCGGCATAGCGGCGGTCATGGATCGGGTGGCCCGGATCTTCCAGGTCCATGGCCGGCGGCGGGATGTCGTACGACCGGCGCCACACCTTGACCTGGTCCTCGCCGTGCTTGGCGGCGGTCTCGGCCTTGTCCAGGCCCTGCAGGCCGCCGTAGTGGCGCTCGTTGAGCCGCCAGGACTTGTTCACCGGCAGCCAGTCCTGCTCCAGCTCGGCCAGCGCACCCTGCAGGGTGTGGATGGCGCGCTTCAGCACGGAGGTGTGGGCGACGTCGAACTGCAGGCCTTCCTCGCGCATCAGGCGACCGGCGGCGGCCGCTTCCCGGCGCCCCTGCTCGGTCAGGTCGACATCGACCCAGCCGGTGAAGCGGTTGTCCAGGTTCCACTGGCTCTGGCCATGGCGCAACAGTACGAGTTTACGGGTCACTGCAGGGTCTCCAACGCGAGGAAAGGCAGGCCACCATTGTAGCCCCGGGCGCCGCTCACCGGGCCGTGGCGTTGCCCATGCCATGCTGTGGCCAATGAATACGGTGATCGACCCCGGACGCTGGGAAGGCAGCGTCGCCACTGCCCGCGCGCAGCAGACCCAGCTTGCCAGCCGCGTGGAGCGCAAGGACCGGTTGCCCCGCGATGTGCGCTGGCTGGCCGGGCTGGATGTCGGCTTCGAAGACAACGGCGCCACCACCCGCGCCGCAGCGGTGCTGCTGGACGCGAATACGCTGCAGCCCGTGGCGCAGGAGATCGCGCGGATTCCAACGGTGATGCCGTACATCCCCGGCCTGCTCAGCTTCCGCGAACTGCCAGCGTTGTTGGCCGCGCTGACGCTGCTGCCGCGCACGCCGGACCTGGTGTTCGTCGACGGCCACGGCATCAGCCATCCACGCCGGTTGGGCGTGGCCGCGCACCTGGGCGTGGTCACCGACCTGCCCAGCATCGGCGTCGCAAAGTCGAAACTGGTGGGCCGGTTCATCGAGCCGGGCGCCGAGGCCGGCGCGCATGCGCCACTGCGGGATGGCGATGAACAACTGGGCTGGGTGCTGCGCAGCAAGGTGCGCTGCAAGCCGCTGTTCGTGGCCGGCGGCCATCGGGTCAGTGCCGATACCGCGCTGGACTGGGTGCAGCGCACCCTGCGCGGTTACCGGCTGCCGGAGCCGACCCGGCTGGCGGACCGGCTGGCCTCGCGACGGGACGAATAGCTGCGCCGGGCCTCTCCCGGCGCGCGCGTCATCTTCGATCAGCGATGCACGTGGCCGCGATGCCCTTGTGCGTCTTCGCCGTGGTCATGACCTTCATGGCCCTCGTGCTCGCCGCCCTTGGCCGGCGCCGGTTCACCGCAGGCCTCGCCGCAGTGGTCGGCCTCGATCTGCAGCGTCACGTGCTCGATGCCGAAATCATCGTGCAGGCGCGCGCCCAGCTCACGGCGCAGCGCATCGGCATCGGTGCCGTCGCGCATCACGACATGCGCGGTCAGCGCTGGCGTGCTGGAGGCCAGCGCCCACACGTGCAGGTCATGCACGTCCAGCACCGCGGCATGCCCGGACAGGCTGTCGCGCACCTTGGCCACGTCCATGCCCTTGGGCACGCCTTCCAGCAGCACGTTGATCGCCTCGCGCATCAGCACCCAGGTGCGCGGCAGCACCCACAGGCCGATCAGCACGGCCAGGATCGGATCGATCGGCTTCCAGCCGGTGAACTGGATCAGCAACGCACCGGCGATCACTGCCACCGAGCCGAGCATGTCCGCCCACACTTCCAGGTAGGCGCCCTTCACGTTGAGGCTCTCGCCACTGCCGGCCTGCAGCAGGCGCATCGAGATCAGGTTGATGACCAGGCCCGCAGCCGCGATCACCAGCATGCCGGTGGAGGCGATCTCCTGCGGCTTGCTGAAGCGCCCGACGGCTTCCCACAGGATGTAGCCGGCAACCACGAACAGCATCGCGCCGTTGATCATCGCGCCCAGTGCTTCCAGGCGCGCGTAGCCATAGGTGCGGCGCGCATCCGGCGGGCGCCGGCTCAGCCGCACCGCGATCAGCGCGATCATCAGCGCCAATGCGTCGGTGGCCATGTGGGCCGCATCGGACAACAGCGCCAGGCTGTTGGTCCAGAACGCGCCCACCACCTCGACGACGAGGAAGGTGGAGGTCAGGCCGAGCGCCCACCACAAGGGCTTCTCGTGGCGGATCTCGGACGGCAGGTGGTCGTGGTCGTGGCCCATGGCAACAGCTCCTTTGCGATGGAGGCAGGCTACGCTGGCGACCGTGGGGAAACTATCACGGTGTTTATAACATTGCAGAATCCACGGCGCCGGTCGCTGAAGGTTGCGCCTGCGCCGGGCCACACTATGATGGCCGTAGCCCCTCTGGACGGGGAACGGGCGGCCAGATCGCTTCGGCGTTGCTGCCCGCAATGGACACCCAAGCACAAGGAATCTGGAACATGTGGACTACCAAGACCCCCTGGGTCGCCGTCGCTGTGGCCTGCGCGCTGGGTATGGCCGCAGGCGCCTCGGCCAAGACCTGCCAACAGAACTTCCAGGCGGTAGGCGATCCCCGCAATGGCCAGTTCTTCACCTCAGAAGTCACCCTTCCCGGCCTGAAGCCCCGCAGTGCCCTGGGCCAGCTCCGCAAGGCAGCGCTTGATGAGGGCAACAACTTCGTCAGCGGTGATGTCATCACCGAGACCGAAGGCCAGATGTACGTGCTGCAGACCGACACGAAGATGCCGCTGGTCAGCATCATCACCGCCTCCAATGGCGGCAACGTGGTGGTCGGCACCAAGCTGTCCCGCGGACAGACCGCCAAGGAAGAGGACGCACGCAGCGCGCTGTGCGGCTGGCTGGACAAGCTCAAGACCGGCCCCGAAGGCGAGGCGATCGCCGAAGCCGTACGTGTCTCCAGCGGCTTCGACAAGCCGATCCAGGCCACCGCGGTCGGCATGTCCACCGAAATGGGCAAGGACGCCAAGCGGCTGCAGCGGGAAATCAACACCGCACCGCTCAGGGCACTGTTCTCCGGCACCAGTACCCCGCCGGATACCGATGCGATGTACCAGCCGTTGCTCGTCAAGTATTTCGGCCGTCGTTTCATCATTGACGGCCAGGTCTACACCGCCCAGCCCAACCGCTTCGCCAAGACCTTCGAGGTGGGCTATCTGGTCACCAAGATGAAAGGCATCGGTGGCATCGGCGGGCGCCAGTCGAACGAAGACAACAACGCCAACTTCACCGTGCACTGTGCGCTTGCGCCGGACCAGATGGCACTGGGCGCTACCCTGCGCGAGAACGACTGGGTGAAACTGGAAGGCGTGGTCGACAAGATGGACACCGGTGGCGTCCACCTGCGCGATTGCCGGCAGGTGAAGTAGCCTTCAGGCTGCGCCGGGGAACGCCCCGGCGCAGGTCTCATCGGGTCAGAACCCGAAGCGCAGGCTGGCCCAGTACGCGCGGCCCGGCTCGTTATAGGTCGCCGCACCAGCATCACTGCTGTTGGCCCCGCGGAACAGGCGCTTGTCGGCCAGGTTGTTCACACCGAAACCGAAGCTGACCGTGTCGGTCACCTTGTAGCGCGCGCTCACGCCCCAGATGTTGTAGGCGCCACGGTCCTGCAGCGCCACCGACGGATCGCACGTGCCGGTGCAGCGCGGGTCGTTGTTGATGTTGGTGGTAGCCGGTTCCTGCTTGCCGTAGAACGTACCGGTCAGCAGCAGCGACAGCTTGTCGGTGGCCTGCCAGTCGAGCATGGTGTTGATCGTGTACTTCGGGATCACCGACAACGGCTGGCGCGTGGTCTTGTTCTCGTTCTCCACCATGTAGGTGAAGTTGTTGCTCCACTTCAGGCGGTTGCCTTGCTCGCCCAGCAGCGGGATCACCAGGTTGCCTTCCAGCCCCTGCACGATCGCCTTCGGCGCGTTCTCCCAGCGGAAGATGCGGCCCTTGGTGTCGGCGGTCAGCCCGATCTGGGTGTAGCCGGCCTGGATCTTGTCCTTGTAGTCGTTGTGGAAGTAGGTCAACGACGCCTGCCAGCCGCTCTGCGGTGCCCACTCGATGCCCAGCTCCTTGTTCAGGCTGGTTTCTGCCTTCAGGTCCGCGTTGCCGCGCATGTAGCAACCGGCGCCCAGGCTCGGCAGCGCATTGGGGCAGCCGTTGCCGCGGGTGTAGTACAGATAGTCCGGATTGGACTGGTACAGGTTCGGTGCCTTGAACGCACGTGCGACACCGCCCTTCACCACCCAGTCGCTGTTGATGCGGAACTGCGCGTTGAGGCTGGGGCTGGTGTTGTTGCCGAACTGGCTGTGGTGGTCGAAACGCAGGCCCGGGGTAACGATCCAGCGCTCACCGAGGTAGATGTTGTCTTCGACGAACACGGCGGTGGTCTGCGCATCGGACTTGCCGCGCGCGCGATCGGCCGACAGGCCCGGGAAGCCGCCGCCGCTGGTGCTGGACTGGCTCATCGAGTACGGGTCGGTCAGGCGGCTGTCCAGGTATTCAAAGCCCAGCGTCCAGATGTTCTCGGCGCCGCCCAGCGTGGTCGGGAAGCTCACTTCGCCATCCAGCTGGTAGTTGCGCAGGCGCGAAGTCGACCAGTCGGTGCCGTTGAAGCTGCCTTCCGGGCCACCGGCCAGGCCTTCATTGATGCGTGAGTTGTTCACCGCCTCCACCGCAGCGGTCACCCGCGAGGTCACATCGCCCCAACGGCCACGATGGGTGACTGCGCCGGTGTTGCGGTACATGCGGTTGGTTTCCGCCTTGCCGTCGGCCAGCGCAGCCAGATCGATGCCGGTCGAAGTACCCGTGGTGCTGACCGCGCGGTCGCCGGCGTAGATGTTGCCCTGGCGGCTGGTGCCGGCTTCGATCTCGACCACCTGGTTGGCGGTCACGTCCCAGCGCAGCAGCGCGTTGACATCACGATTCTTGACGCCCTCACGACCGGCCGGTGGCACCGCGTTCGGATTGGTGGCGTACTGGCGGTTGAGATCCAGCGAATCGGCGTCGGTCTTGTTGAGGTTGCCGTACAGGCGGAACGACAGCGTGTCGGTCATCGGCCCGCTCAGCTGCAGGCCGACGCGCTCGCTGCCGCCCTCGGCGCTGTGCTCGGGCACCAGGCCGTACATGTCGACCGCGCCGGTCAGATCACCGGTCGGGCGCTTGGTGATGATGTTGACCACGCCACCGGAAGCACCGGAGCCGTAGCGTGCCGCCGCCGGACCGCGCAGCACTTCGATGCGCTCGATCATCTCCGCCGGCACCCAGTTGGTATCGCCACGGGTATTGCGCTCGCCGCTGCGGCCCATGCGTACTGCATCGCGGGCACCGATGCGCTTGCCATCGACCAGGATCAGGGTGTTTTCCGGGCCCATGCCACGCAGATCGATCTGGCGGTTGTTGCCGTACTGGCCCGAGGCGCTGTTGCCGGTCAGGTTGACGCCCGGCATGGTGCGCAGCAGTTCGGCGATATCGTTGGCCGGCGGGCGCCTGGCGATGTCCTCGGCGGTGATGGTCGAGGTGCCCAGCGCCTGGCGCGCGATCTGCGAGGCGGTGACATGCACCGTGTCGATATCGGTGGCGTCGGTTTCGGCATGGGCGGTCAGGGCACCGCCCGCCAACAGGGCGGCAACGGCGAGCGCCAGCGGGCGCGGCGAAAGGACAACGGCAGGGGACATGGTCTGAACCTTCTGGCAGGGCAACGGGGCCTCTGGCAAAGGGCTTGAGGCAACGACGAGGGGGAGGCGCGGAACGTTGCTGCAGGCACCTGCACCCCGCTCCGTGCGCGCATTCTCCCATCAATGCGATTGATTCTCAAATGCGTTCACTCATTGCCGCAGCGGCCCCGATGTGGTTTGCGCACCGTGCAACCCTGCACCGCGCGTAAACTGGCCGGCTAACCCGCCATCAACCGCACGCCACCGCGGCCGATACCCGTGGTTTGTCGTACGCAGTCAGAGATCGACGTGGAAACACCCCAACTGGATGAAGCCAGCCAACCGCTGGCCGAGGCGTGGCAGCTGTGCCTGCAGCAGGCCGGCCCCGCCGCCACTGCGCTGCTGCACGCCGCCGCCGCGGACGCGCCACCGGCGCTCGCCGGGCGCTTCTATGAAGTGCTGCTGCAGGATGGCCGCGCGCGCCGCTTCCTGTCCCACGAACAGGTCAAGCAACGCCTGCAGCCGGCGATGCAGCGCTGGCTGGTGCAGCTGCTGACCACCGACACCGCCGGCGTGGTCGCCACCGTCGCCTCGCAGCGGGTGATCGGCGACGTGCATGCGCGGGTCGGCATTCCGGTCGATCTGGTCACCCGCGGCGCACGCGTGCTCAAGCACGAACTGTTCCTGCGCCTGCGCGACGATGCACCCGACAGCGCGACCGCATTCGCCGCCATCGACTGCCTCAGCGCGATCATGGACATCGCCATGGAAGGCATGACCCTGGCCTACACCCATGCGCGCGAGCGCTCCACCCGTGCCGACGCCGCCTACCGGCTGTTCTCGCTGGTACAGAACGTCGGTACCGAACGCGAGCGCCAGCGCGCACTGCTGCTGGACTGGGAGAACGCCCTGCTCTACGCACTCGCCGGCCACGTGCAGGCCAGCGACAATGCCAGCCTGGCCACCTCGGAGTTTGGCCTGTGGTTCACCCACAAGGGCATCCCCAGCTTCGGCGAAAGCAGCGAAACGCAGCAGGTGGGCCAGTTGATGGCCCGCATTGACAGCCACCTGCAGCGCGCGAGCGGCGATGCTCCGGCGCAGCGACTGGCGGTGCTGCCGGCCATCCGCGAGGACCTGGCCGCGATCCGCACCCTGATGACGCTGCTGTTCGAACGCATCGGCGAACTGGATGCCGGCAGCGATGCCCTGACCAACCTGCTCAACCGCCGCTTCCTGCCCACCGTGCTGCGCCGGGAAATCGAGCTGGCCACCCGCAACCGCACGCCGTTCTCGCTGCTGCTGCTCGACCTGGATCATTTCAAGGCAATCAACGACGGCCACGGCCACGATGCCGGCGATCGCGCGTTGCAGCATGTGGCCGGCCTGCTGGGGCAGCTCACACGCGGCAGTGACTACCTGTTCCGCTATGGCGGTGAGGAGTTCGTGGTGGTGCTGGTTGCGGCCAGCGAATCACAGGCCGGGGTGATTGCCGAAAGCCTGCGCAGGCAGATCGCGCACTCGCCGGTGGCGCTGGCCAACGGGCAGGTACTGGAACTGACCGCCAGCATCGGCGTGGCGGGCCATGACGGCCACCCGGACTACGAGCGGCTGATGGCACGCGCCGACGCTGCGATGTACGAGGCCAAGCGCAGTGGCCGCAACCGGGTGGTGGTGGCCAGCGAGGCCCTACAGGAAGCACCGGGACGGCGTGCGCTGCAGCGGTGAACCGGCGGAAATGAAACATCCCGGTGGCGTGTAGAGTCGACTGTCAGTCGACTATCGCGCGCAGCGCGGGGTTTTTCGCAAAGTGACGGAAGAGCAGTCGACTAACAGTCGACTCTACCGCTTCGCACCGCGGCCGATGCATTGAGCGCCACCACTCGCCACGCGCCCCACCACAGCACTGCCAACAGCGCAATGCCGGCGCCCAGCAGGCAGACCGCCGGCCACCCATGATGGGCCTGCATCCAGGTGCCCGCCGTCGCACCGGCACCGCTGCCCATCGCATAGAACAGCATGTACAGCGCCACCAGGCGACCATGCTGTTCGCCCGGCGCGCGCAGCAGCAGGGCCTGGTTCGCTACATGCAGCGCCTGCCCACCCAGGTCCAGCACCACCACGCCCAGCAGCAGCAACGCCAGCGAGTGCGGCAGACCCAGCAGCGGCCACCACGCGGCCAGCATCAGCAGCAGCGCGCAGAGACTGACGCGATGTGCGAATCCACGGTCCATCCAGTGCCCGACCCGCGCCGCCATCAACGCACCAACCACGCCGGCCAGGCCCAGGCAGCCAATGGCTGCGGTGGACCAATGCAAAGGCGGGGCCGACAACGGCAACGGGGCGGCCGCCCAGAACACGTTGAGCCCAGCAAACAGCAGCAGTGCCAGTGGCCCACGCTCGCGCAGCGTTCGGTCGGTACGCAGCATGCCCAGCATCGAGCCCAGCAGCTCGCGCCAGCGTGGGGGGACTTCCGGCACCGGCACTGCGGGCAGGCGCCGCCACAACAGCACCGCCAGGGTTGCCATCACCAGCGCCGACAGCAGATACACCGCCTGCCAGCCCAATGCTGCCGCCACCGTACCCGACACCACACGCGCCATCAGCAGCCCGATGAATACACCTCCCTGCACCACGCCCACGATGCGTCCGCGTTGCTCGGGCGGAGCCAGTGTTGCCGTGTAGGCAATAAGCCCCTGCGTCAGCGCCGTGCCAAGCAGCCCGGTCAGCAGCATGCCCGACAACAGCCAGGTCGCCGTGCGGGCCGTCGCCAGCCACAGCAAGGCCAGCACCAGCACCATCAGCTGCAACCGCAGCAGGCGTCGCCGATCACCGCGATCGGCCAGCGGCAACAGCCCCAGCAATGCGAGCACACTGCCCGCCTGGGTAGCCGCCAGCACCGCACCGGCCACTGCACGGTCCAGTGCAAAGGTGCGCGCAAGCTGGTCCAGCAACGGCTGCGCGTAATAGACATTGGCGACGCTGGCGCCGGCGGCGATTGCCAGCAGCACCAGCAGGGAGCGGGGCATCGGAGCGGGGCTCATAATGTAGTTGCAATTTGAAACCTCATGCAGGCTAGCGCCAAAGGTTTTAAACTGCAACCACATTTGGAGATACACCCATGCACGCCAACAGCCCCTGCCCCGTCGCCCGCAGCGCCGACCTGCTCGGTGATCGCTGGGCCTTGCTGGTGATCCGCGACGCGTTCGACGGCGTCACCCGCTTCAGCGACTTCCAGCGCAGCCTCGGCGCGGCACGCAACATCCTCAGTGACCGCCTGCGCAGGCTGGTCGATGCCGGCATCCTGCAGCTGCAACCGGCCTCCGACGGTTCGGCCTACCAGGAATACGTGCTCACTGCCGCCGGACTGGAACTGTTTCCGCTGCTGGTCGCGCTGCGCCAGTGGGGCGAGCGGCATTGCTTCGAGGCCGGTGAGCCCCATTCCCAACTGATCGAATCGAGTACGCGGCGGCCCTTGCCCTACATGCAGCCACACGGCCGCAACGGCGAGCCGCTGCAGGCCACCCACACCCACGTGCGCAAGCTCAAGGATGCTGGCGGCGGGGCCTGACCCGCCCACTCGCGCACACCAGGGAACGCCAGCGCCGGGTAGCATCGGATCTTTCCGCTGCTGGATGCCGCCGATGTCGCGCTATCACCCTTCCCTGCTGACCGCCCTGCTGGCGCCACTGCTGGCCTGCGCGGCCGGAACCACGCAGGCCCGCGAGGTCGCCGCACCGGCCGACCATGTACAGGCCGATGGACCGTATGTGTTCCGCAAGGGCGAGCAACTGCAGGCGAAGTGGATCTGTGCGGACAAGGTCGAGTCGCGCACCCTGCCCATCAGCAAGGCGGGGACCGATATCGCAGCACGCTGCGGCTATGAGCATACCGTGCACGTAGACGCACCCAATGCCGCCTCGGTCTCCATACTGCCGGCGGTCCCTCGCATCGTCGCGCTGTCCGACATCCACGGCCAATATGGGCTGCTGGTGCGCCTGCTGCGCGCCAACCGGGTCATCGACGCACAGGACCGCTGGGCGCTGGGCAAGGACACCCTGGTCATCGCCGGCGACGTCTTCGACCGCGGCCCGCAGGTGACCGAGGCATTCTGGCTGCTGTACGGCCTGCAGCAGCAGGCAGCTGCGGCCGGTGGCGCGGTGCACTTCGTGCTCGGCAACCACGAAACCATGGTGCTGTACGACGACCTGCGCTACGTCAACCCGAAGTACCTGCGCAGCGCCCAGCTGCTTGGTCGCAGCTACCCGCAGCTGTACGGTCCCGACTCGGTGATCGGCCAGTGGCTGCGTACCCGCCCGGTACTGCTGAAGATCGGTGACACCCTGTTCCTGCATGGCGGCATCTCGCCCGAAGCCGTCGAGCTGGCGCTGGACCCGGCACGCACCAACGCGGCTTACCAGGCCTCGCTGGGCCTGCCCAAGGCCGAAGTGAAAGCCGATCCGGCCACCGCTCCGCTGTATGACGGCAAGACCAGCCCGATCTGGTACCGCGGCTACTTCGATGGCCGCCTCGACACCGCAGGGGTGCAGAACGTGCTCGACCGCCTGAAGCTCTCGCGCATCGTGGTCGGCCACACCTCGATGCCGCACGTCAGCAGCTTCCATGGCGACCGCGTGATCGCGATCGACAGCAGCATCAAGAACGGCGAGAACGGCGAACTGCTGTTCATCGAAGATGGCAAACTCAGCCGTGGCCTGCTGGACGGTTCGCGGGTGCCGCTGGCGCAGGGCGAGCCCGGCCTTCAGGACTGAATGGACGGACAGCGCGACGGCGTACGGCGCCGCCGCCGCGTTCCACCTTCACCCGGTTTGCGGCTACCCTCGGCAGCCGAGAGGCCCACCCCGTCCATCCGGTGGGCCTGACCGTTACAGGAGCCCCGCGCATGCGCGTTCTGATTGCTGAAGACGACCCGGACATCGCCTCCGGCCTGTGCGCCTCGCTGCGCCGGCAGGGGCACGTGGTCGACCACGTCGACAATGGCGCGCACGCCGACGCTGCCCTGGGCTCGACCCAGTACGCACTGCTGGTGCTGGACCTGGGCCTGCCGCAGCTGGATGGCCGCGACGTGCTGCAGCGCCTTCGCCAGCGCGGTGATGGCCTGGCTGTGCTGGTGGTGACCGCCCGCGACGGCCTGGCCGAACGCGTGCGCGTGCTCGACCTGGGTGCCGACGACTACCTGGTCAAGCCGTTCGCGCTGGACGAATTCGAAGCACGCGTGCGTGCCCAGCTGCGCCGGGTCACCAGCAATGGCAACCCGGACCTGCGCATCGGCCGCCTGCGCCTGGACCTGGCCGGGCACCGGGTGTGGATCGACGACCAGTCGCTGGAACTGACCGCGCGCGAATTCGGCCTGCTGTCAGCGCTGGCGGTACGCGCCGAGCGCATCGTATCGCGCGCGCAGCTGGTGGAAGCGTTGTGCGACTGGGGCCAGGACCTGACCGACAACGGCCTGGACATCGCCCTGCACCGCCTGCGCCGCAAGCTGCAACCCGGCGGGATGGGCATACGCACCGTGCGCGGGCTGGGCTACATGCTGGAAGACGCGCAGGACGACAGCACCCCGTGATCAGTGGACCGCCCAGCCTGCGCCGGCGCCTGCTCGCCTTCCTGGCGCTGCCGATGCTGGGCCTGCTCACCTTCAACACGATCCTGGCCTATTACGTTGCGCTGGACTATTCCAACCGCATCCACGACCGCAACCTGATCGACGACACCCACTCGTTCGCGCAGATGCTGAGCACCATGCCGGTGACCAGCGACCTGTCACCACAGGCGCGCTTCCTGATCGAGTACGACCCCGACGGCCATCGTTATTTCAACGTCGACAGCAGCCGCAAGGGTACGCTCAGCGGCAATGCAGACTTCAGCCCGTACGCCCCTTCGCAGGACTGCACCGGCGTGCATCCGGCCCTGTACGACGGTCACCTCAACGGCCAGCAGGTACGCATGGCCACTGTCTGCACGCAGGCGATGAATGATCCGCAGGACCAGCTGGCAGTGACCGTGGCCGAGAGCATGGCCGACCGACGCCAGCGCGCACGCGAGATCCTGATGATCATCATTCCGCTGATGACCATGCTGGCGCTGGGCACCGCCGCGCTGGTCTGGTTCGGCGTGACCTACGGCCTGCGCATCCTGACCCCGCTGAGGACCCGGCTGGCGCAGCGCCGCGGCGAGCTGGCGCCGATTTCCGATGCCGACGTGCCGGAAGAGATCCAGCCGCTGATCAGCACCATCGACGATCTGTTCGCGCGCCAGGCGGAAATGATCACCCTGCAGAACCGCTTCATCGCCGACGCTGCACACCAGCTGCGCTCGCCGTTGGCCGGAATGGCCCTGCACGTGGACCAGGCGCTGGCGCACGGCGACCCGGACACGGTGCGCGAGGCACTGCAGCACATCCGCCGGCTCAACCAGCGCACCGCGCGGGTCAGCACCCAGCTGCTGGCGCTGAGCCGAGCCCAGACCGTGCCGGATACCGTGGAAGCACTCGACCTGTGCGAACTGATACCGCAGTGGGTCGGCATGCGGGTCCCGGAAGCGATCCGTGATGGCATCGATCTCGGATACCGCGGCAGCCCCCAGCCGCTGCGCGTGCTGGGCAACGGTGCCATGCTGCAGGAAGCAATGGACAACCTGATCGACAACGCCCTGCGCTATGCGGGCCGTGAAGCCACCGTCACAGTCGGCGTGCACGCACTGGACGACAATGATGTCGAACTCTATGTGGAAGACAACGGCCCAGGCGTCCCGGAAGACGTGATGCCGCGCCTCGGCGAGCGCTTCTTCCGCGCCCCTGGCACCACTGCCAGCGGCACCGGGCTGGGCCTGGCCATCGCGCACGAGGCGGTGGAGCACTTCGGCGGTCGCCTGAGCTTCCTCAACCGCCCGGGTGGCGGGCTCAAGGTCGCCATCACGCTGCCGCTGCTGAAGGCCCCCTGACCCGGCCAGGGGCGCTGAAAGGCTGGTGAAAATCGCGCTTGCGATCCTGCCATCCCCACTGCCGTCCCGGAGCCGCCAGGTGACCGAATCGCACGACTTCTTCCTCCCCGGTGGCCCGCAGGGCGTGCTGCTGGTCCACGGCCTGACCGGCACCCCGGCGGAAATGCGCATGCTGGGCAAGGGGTTGAACAACGCCGGTTTCACCGTGCACGGCGTGCAGCTGCCCGGCCATTGCGGCACCGTGGATGACCTGCTGGCGACCACCTGGGAACAGTGGTACCAGGGCGTGGAAGATGCGGCGGCCAGCCTGCGCGGCAAGGTTGACCAGCTGTTCGTCGGTGGCCTGTCGATGGGCGCGGTACTTTCGCTGGCGTTGGCGGCACGTCGCCCGGAATGGGTGTCCGGCGTGGGCGTATACGGCGCCACGTTCCGCTACGACGGTTGGAACATTCCCGCCGTGGCCCGCTTCTCGTTCCTGCTGCCGTGGTTCAAGCGCTTCAACATCGGCCGCGACCGCATGTTCATGGAAGAACCGCCGTACGGCCTGCGTGACGAGCGCCTGCGTGCGCAGGTCAGCGCCGCCATGCTGTCCGGCGACAGCGCCGCCGCTGGCCTGCCGGGCAACCCCTGGCACGCACTGGCCGAAATGCGTGCGCTGAGCCACTGGACCCGCCGCCACCTGCACCAGGTCACCGCGCCGTGCCTGGTGATGCACGCCCGCGAGGACGACGTGGCCAGCATGGGCAACGCCGAGCTGGTGATGTCGCGGGTCAGCGGCCCGAAGGAGCTGGTGGTACTGGAAGACAGCTACCACATGATCACCATCGACCGCGAACGCCGCGACGTGATCCGCCGCAGCGCCCGCTTCTTCACCGAGATCGGTGAGCGTACGGGTGTGCTCAAGGCGGTGGCCTGAGATGGGGGCACTTGCCACGCTGCTGTGGCTGGCCAACGTGGTGCTCGATACCGGTGGCCAGCTTGCCTTCAAGGCCGCCGCCAGCGACCCGCAGGACGGCGAAGGCCTGCAGCGCTGGAAACACATGCTCAGCCGCCCGTGGCTGTGGATCGGCATCGCCTGCTACGTGCTTGAGTTCGTCGCCTGGATCGCCTTCCTGTCGCTGGTGCCGCTGTCCAAGGGCGTGCTGCTGGGCTCGATCAACATCGTCGCGCTGATGATCGCCGGCCGCTTCCTGTTCCGCGAGAAGCTCACCCCGCTGCGGGTGACCGGCATGCTGCTGGTCACCGCCGGCGTGGCCGTGGTGGGAGCGGGCTCATGAGGCGCCTGTATGTGATCGGCTTCCCGCTGCTGATGGCCTTCGATACGCTGGCCCAGCTGTGCTTCAAGTACGCCGGCGATGCCGCGCTGCCGGTCGAGGCCAACACGGCATGGCTGCTGCGCGTGCTGTCGCAGCCGTGGGTATACGGCGCCATCCTCGGCTACGTGGGTGCGTTCTTCACCTGGATGAGCCTGCTGCGGCATGCGCCGATCGGCCCTGCATTTGCCGCATCGCACCTGGAAGTGATCAGCGTGCTGCTGCTGTCGGCCTGGCTGTTGAACGAACCGCTGACCCTGCATCACCTGGTCGGTGCGGTCCTGATCGTGGCCGGCATCGTCTGCCTGGGGCGCGCCGAAGCGGACGATCCGCATAGCCCTGCCGAAAGTACCGCATGAGCGCGTTGCGATGAGCCTGTTCGCGCGCGAGCTGCCGCCCACCGCCGGCCTGCCCATGCAGGCCAGCGACTTCCTCCCCGGCGGTGGCGACCTTCGCGCGATCCTGGCCAGCCAGCTCGGCACACCGCCGCTGCAGTTGACCTGTTCCGGCACGCACGCGCTGCTGATCGCCCTGCGCACGCTGCGCAAGCGCGCACCCAAGCGCGACACCGTGATCCTGCCGGCCTATACCTGCCCGCTGGTGCCGATCGCGGTTCACAGCCTGGGCCTGCGCGTGCAGCTGTGCGACACCCGCCCCGGCCACTTCGATTTCGATCCTGGCCAGCTCAGCCGCCTGGCCGATGCACGCACGCTGGCGATCCTGCCCACCCACCTGGGCGGGCGCATCGCCGATGTCGAGCTGGCCTGCGAGGTTGCACGCGGCGCTGGCGCGTGGGTGATCGAAGATGCCGCGCAGGCGCTCGGTGCACGCGTCGGCAACACCAGTGTCGGCTTGCGCGGTGATATCGGATTCTTCAGCATGGCCGCCGGCAAGGGCCTGAGCCTGCACGAAGGCGGCCTGCTGGTCAGCCGCGATGACGAGCTGCGTGCCGCGCTGGCCGCACATGCCGCCGAACAGGTGCATTCCAGCCTGCGCTGGGAACTGCTGCGCAGCGTGCAGCTGCTCGGCCTGGCCGCCTGCTATCGGCCATCGCTCCTATCGATGGTGTATGGAAATCCACTGCGCAGTGCGCTGCAGCGTGGCGACCTGGAAGAAGCGGTCGGTGACATTTTCCCGCTGGAGATTCCGCAGCACCGGGTCAGCCAGTGGCGGCAGAACATCGGAGCCCATGCCGCGCGGCGGTTGCCTGCATTCCTGCAGGCAGGTCGCCTGCGTGCATTGCAACTGCGCGTGCAGCTGGCACAGCTGCCGGCGGTGGAAGTGGTCGATGGGCTGGCCGGTACCGGCGGAACCTGGCCGATGCTGATGCTGCTGCTGCCCAGCCAGCGGGCCCGCGATGCCGTACTGGAAGACCTGTGGCCACGCGGACTCGGCGCCAGCCGCATGTTCATCCATGCCCTGCCCGACTACGCGTACCTGCGCGGCATCGTGCCGGCCGCCGAAGTGCCCAACGCACGCGACTTCGCCGCACGCATGCTGACCCTTGGCAACAGCGCCTGGCAGACCCGTGAAGAGACGTCCGAAATACTGCAGGTCCTGGCCCGCGCCTGACCCGCACGTGCATGCGTGGCCTGCGCTCCGCGCATTCATCCATGCACCTTCCTGAACGTTTTCCCAGTCCGTCGATGAAGCCTTTCAACAGGAAAGGAACGAGAAAGGCGGCCTGCCTACATTGAGTCTGCCCCGGCATCGTGCCGGTCGCTTCTTTCATCGACGGACCTGCCCATGCACTGGAGCATCCTGTGTGACTTCGACGGCACCATCAGCCTCGAAGATGTCATCGACTCGCTGCTGGAGAAGTACGGCCAGCCGGGCTGGCAGGCGCTGGAAGACCAGTGGAAGGCCGGAAAGATCGGTTCGCGCGAATGCATGCAGGGCCAGGTGCGGCTGCTGAAGCTGGACCCGGCCACGCTTGATGCGCACCTGGACCAGGTGCAGATCGACCCGGGCTTCGTCGCCTTCGTCGCCCGCGCCGAGCAGCTGGGCCTGCCGCTGCGCATCGTCAGCGACGGCCTGGACTATGCGATCCACCGCATCCTCGCCAACCATGGCCTGTCGCGGCTGCCGGTGGTGGCCAACCACCTGCGCTGGTGCGAAGACCACTGGGAACTGGAATCACCCTACCAGGCCGAGGGCTGCCGCAGCGGCACCTGCAAGTGCACCTGCGCCGCGCAGGCACGTGCCAACGAAGCACCGCGCGTGCTGATGATCGGCGACGGCAGCTCGGATTTCTGCGTGTCCGAAGAAGCCGACTTCGTGTTCGCCAAGCGCCGCCTGATCACCCATTGCACGAATGCCGGCATCGAGCATGCCGCCATCGACACCTTCCACGATGCAATCGCGCTGTTGCCGCGCCTGCTCGATGGCAGCCTGCTGCAGCCACGTCGCATCGACGCCAGCCCGCAGCCCGACGTACTGCCCCTGCTGCTGGCCACCGCCTGAGCACTCCCTTCCAGCCACGCTCCCCCGTTGCCCCCTTTCGAACGTCCTTCACGGAACCGAACTGCATGAACATTTTTGACAAGAACGCCGACGCCGCTGCCTCCGATGCGCAGCTGCTGGCCGACGAAGCCCGCTACAGCTCCTTCGGCGACACCGTCCACTACGTCGACCCGCCGAAGATCTTCCAGCGTGGCGAAGGCAGCTATATGTTCGACGGTGCGGGCGTGCCCTACCTCGACCTGCAGATGTGGTACTCGGCCTGCAACTTCGGCTACAGCAACAAGCGCCTGAACGACGCGCTGAAGGACCAGATCGACACCCTGCCGCAGGTCGCCAGCCAGTACCTGCACCCGACCCGCGTGCAGCTGGCCAAGACCATTGCCGTGGACATGCACGAGAAGTTCGGCCTCGATGGCCGCGTGCACTTCAACGTCGGCGGTGCACAGGCCATCGAGGATTCGCTGAAGATCGTGCGCAACGCGCGCGGCGGAAAGAGCCTGATGTTCGCCTTCGAAGGCGGCTACCACGGCCGTACCCTGGGTGCCTCGTCGATCACCTCCAGCTACCGCTACCGCCGCCGCTACGGTCACTTCGGCGAGCGCGCGATGTTCATCCCGTTCCCGTATCCCTTCCGCCGCCCGAAGGGCATGACCCCGGACGAGTACTCCGACCACTGCGTGTGGCAGTTCGAGCGCCTGTTCGAAAGCGAGTACAACGGCGTGTGGGATCCCAAGGTCGGCCAGGCCGAGTACGCCGCGTTCTACGTCGAGCCGATCCAGGGTACCGGCGGCTACGTCATCCCGCCGCGCAACTTCTTCACCGGCCTCAAGCGCGTGCTGGACAAGTACGGCATCCTGATGGTGGTCGATGAAATCCAGATGGGCTTCTGGCGCACCGGCAAGCTGTGGTCGATCGAGCACTTCGGCGTGACCCCGGACGTGCTGGTGTTCGGCAAGGCGCTGACCAACGGCCTGAACCCGCTGTCGGGCCTGTGGGCACGCGAAGAGCTGATCAACCCGACCGTATTCCCGCCGGGCTCCACCCATTCCACCTTCAACTCCAACCCGCTGGGCACCCGCCTGGGCCTGGAAGTGCTGAAGCTGGGCAAGGAAATGGATTACGAGCGCACCGTGCCGGAAAAGGGCGCGTACTTCCTCGACGGCCTGCGTGGCCTGCAGAAGCGTCACCCGGAAATCGGCGACGTCGACGGCCTGGGCCTGGCCCTGCGCGCGGAAATCTGCCAGGCCGACGGCTACACGCCGAACAAGGAACTGCTGGACCGCATGGTCGACATCGGCCTGGCCGGCGACCTGCTGCATGACGGCAAGCGCATGGGCCTCGTGCTCGACGTGGGTGGCTGGTACAAGAACGTGATCACCTTCGCGCCGTCGCTGGACATCAGCTACGAAGAGATCGACCTGGCGATCACCCTGCTCGACCAGGCGCTGACCAAGGCCAAGGGCTGAGGCCGGATGCGCTGCCGGTTCCCGTGCCGATGGAAATGACGTCACGTGCGTCCAGCACCGCGCTGGAACCGGCCGCGCTGCTGGAGGGCTTCCTGGCCCACCCGCCGCTCGGATTCGAGGCAGGCCGCCTTCCCAGCGGCCTGCCGACCTTCCGTGCACCGCTCGACCTGACCACCACGATGGACGACGCGCTGCGCAGCAAGCTGCTCGGCCTGCCGCTGTCGCGCCTGTGGCGGCCGTGGATCACCTGGAAGACCCGCTTCGTCGGTGCCACCAGCACCGAGTACACCCCGCTGCCGGCACACGTCGCGCCGGAGGCGCTGGCCGAGGACGTGACGCGTCACGCGATCGGCGATACCCGGCTGCTGGTGGTCAAGGACCTGGCCATCGATTCACCGCTGCTGGACGACGCGGCCAATGCGCACAGCGCCGCCTTCCTGCAGGCATTGCTGGCACGCGGCTTCGTTGAACTGGAAGGCATGCCGCTGGCCTGGGTGGCGATCGATTTCGATTCGATCGACGGCTATCTCGGCCGCCTGTCGTCCTCGCGCCGCAAGAACATCCGGCGCAAGCTGCGCTCGCGCGACGACCTGCAGATCGACTGCATCGCCACCGGTGATCCGGCCCTGGCCGACCCACGGCTGCAGGCCGAACTGCATGCGCTGTACCTGGGCGTGTATGCGCAGAGCGCGGTGCACTTCGACCAGCTCGACCTGCCCTACCTGCAGCACCTGCTGGCCGACAGCCAGGGGCAGGGCCGGATGTTCCTGTACCGCCACGAGGGCCAGCTGATCGGCTGGAACCTGTGCTACGTGCATGCCGGCAAGCTGGTGGACAAGTACATCGGCCTGGCGTACCCGCAGTCGCGCGAGCACAACCTGTACGCGGTCAGCTGGATGCACAACCTCGAGTACGCCCTGCAGCACAGCCTGAGCCACTACGTGGCCGGCTGGACCGACTCGCGGATCAAGGCCGAGCTGGGGGCCAGCTTCACCTCCACCCGGCACGCGATCCACGCCCGCTCACCGCTGCTGCGCGCCGCATTGCGCAGGCTGGCCCCGCATCTGCAGGGCGAACCTGATGGAGGCGGTTGAGCGATGCCGTTGCGTTCCCCGCTGATCCTCAACCTGGACGGTGGCGTGCTGCCACTGGCCCAGGCGCAGACCCTGGCGCTGCCGCAGTGGCACGACCCGCTGCGATTTGCCTGCAGCAACGGCACCCTGGATCGCTTCAGCACCGAGGTGCTTGCGCCGCTGCCGGCCCAGCTCGGCACAGTGATGCTCGGCAGTGGTGACTTCCATCACCTCAGCCTGCCGCTGCTGCGTCGCATGCGTGCACAGACGCCGTTCCAGCTGGTGGTGCTGGACAACCATCCGGACAACATGCGGTTTCCGTTCGGCATGCACTGCGGTTCGTGGGTGAACGCCGCCAGCAAGCTGCCGCAGATCTCGCACATCCATGTGCTCGGCATCACCTCCAGCGACATCGGCCTCTGCCATGCCTGGGAGAACCACTGGCGCCCGCTGATGGGCGGTCGCCTGACCTACTGGTGCATGGACGTGGGTGTGGGCTGGGGCCATCGCCTCGGCATGGGCCATGCGTTCCGCCGCTTCGAGCACCCCGAAGCGCTGGTGGCTGCGTTCGCTGCCGAACAGGCCAAGTCGCCACAACCCACCTACCTGTCGATCGACAAGGACGTGTTCGCCGAGGACGTCGCGCGCAGCAACTGGGACCAGGGCCGTTTCCAGCTGGAGGACGCGCTGGTGGTGATCGAGGCACTGCGCGCCGGCGGCCTGGTTGGCAGTGACATTACCGGCGAAGTCTCGCTGGCCAACTACCAGAGCCGCTTCAAGCGCTGGCTGTCGTCGCTGGATGGCCAGCCGGACATCAGCGCCGACGATCTTCCCGCCTGGCAGGCGCGTCACCAGCAGGTGAACCGCGAACTGCTGGCCGCGATGGCTTCGGTCCCGATGGCCTGCTGACCGCTGGCCGGCAATGCCAACCAAGGTTGGCAACTACCAGAGCCGGTAGAGCCGAGCCCACGCTCGGCTGGCGCCTTCTGTAGAGTCGAGCCATGCTCCACTGAGGGGACCGCGAGCAGCAGCCGAGCATGGCTCGGCTCTACACTGGGTTCCCACCTCGGAGCCGCCGCCATGCCCCAGACCGTCATCCCGCAGCTGCGCATGCGCCACGCCGACACCACCCTGCCGTTCTACGTGCAGGGGCTGGGCTTCGTGGTCGACTGGGAACACCGCTTCGAGCCCGGCTTCCCGCTGTTCGCCCAGCTCACCCGCGATGGCCAGACGATCTTCCTCACCGAACACAGCGGCGACTGCGAGCTGGGCGGCGCGGTGTACTTCATCGTCGAGGATCTCGACGCCCTGTACCGCGCCTTCAGCGCGGCCGGCGTGCCGATCGAACAGCCGCCGCACGACACCGAGTGGGGCAGCCGCGAGATGCTGCTGCGCGACCCTGACGGCAACCGGCTGCGCTTCGCCACCCACGTGGACTGAACGACGCCGGCTTGAGATGAATATACGAAACATATACGCTTCGTATATCCGCTCCTCGAGGACCGCCCATGGGCATCGTCAACATCGATGACACCCTGCACGACCAGCTGCGCCGTGCCTGCACCGTCTCCAGCCGCTCGATCAACGCCCAGGCCAACTTCTGGATCCGGGTCGGCATGTTGTGCGAGATGAACCCCACGCTGAGCTTCCAGGACATCGTCGCCAGCGAACTGCGCGCGGCCGGGGTACAGGCGCTGGCGCCCGGGCGGGCCTGACATGGCGATGATCAAGCAGCCGCACGAGATCGCGCTGATGGCCGAATCCGGGCGCCTGCTGGCGCAGGTGTTCGCCGCGCTCGACCGGTTGCCGCTGCAGGGCCGCAGCACGATGCAGATCAACGACTTCGTCGAGCGCATGATCGTCGACGAGCTGCAGGCGCGGCCGGCCAGCAAGGGCCAGTACGGCTTCCCGTACGTGCTCAACACCTCGATCGACAACGTCATCTGCCACGGCGTGCCCAGCACCACCGACGTGCTGCGCAACGGCCAGATCGTCAACCTCGACATCACCCTGGAAAAGAACGGCTACATCGCTGATTCCAGTACCACCTACCTGGTCGGCGAGGTCGACTACGCCGCACGCCGGCTGGTACAGACCACCTACCAGGCGATGTGGGAAGGCATCGCCGCGGTGCGCCCCGGCGCGCGGCTGGGCGACATCGGCCACGCCATCGCCCGCCACGCGCGCAGCCACGGCTACAGCGTGGTGAAAGAATACTGCGGGCACGGCATTGGTCAGGAAATGCACGAGGAACCACAGATCCTGCATTACGGCCATCCCAACACTGGCATGGTGCTGGAAGACGGCATGGTGTTCACCATCGAACCGATGCTCAACCAGGGCAAGCCGGCGATCCGCCAGCAGCCGGACGAGTGGCCGGTCTACACCCGCGACGGCAAGCTGTCGGCGCAGTTCGAGCACACGGTGGCGGTAACCCGCAACGGCGTGCGCGTGCTGACCCTGCGCCCTGGCGAAGCGCCTCTGTGCGCGGTGGACGCGGCCTAGAGCGGGCGCACCAGCAACAGTGTCGCCAGGCAGAACATGAAGGCCGCCACGGCGGCATCCAGCACCCGCCAGGCACCTGGCCTGCGGAACACCGGCTGCAACAGTCGCGCGCCATAGCCCAGCGCGCAGAACCAGGCCACGCTGGCCAGGCACGCCCCGGCGCCGAAGGCCCAGCGCAGGTCACCCGGATAGCGCGTGGACAGGCTGCCCAGCAGCACCACGGTATCCAGGTAGACGTGCGGATTGAGCAGGGTGAAGGCCAGGCAGGTCAGCAGCACCTGGCGCGCACTGCCGGCCTGCGCCTCGGCGGCGGCCAGTACGCTGCCACCGCGCCACGCGCGCAGCCCGGCCTGCACGCCATACCAGAGCAGGAACGCCGCGCCACCGAAGCGCAGCACCTGCAGCAGCAGCGGCCACTGCAGCACCAGTGCGCCCATGCCGCCCACGCCGGCCAGGATCAACGCGATATCCGCGCCGGCGCAGGCCAGCACCACCCTGCCCACATGCCGCTGCTGAAGGCCCTGGCGCAGCACGAAGGCGTTCTGCGCACCGATGGCGATGATGAGACCGGCGCCTGCGAACAGGCCGGCAGCGAAAGCGGTGATCCACATCAAGAACGGGCCAGGCAGCAGGAGGATGCGCAGGGTGCGGCCGATGGCCACCTTCAGGCAATCTTGTTTTTCTTTATCCTGTACAGAAAAACTGAAGAGGCGCCGGCGTGGACCTGGTACATCCGCAACTGTCCGCATTCGCAGCCGTGCTGGAAGAAGGAAGCTTCGAGGCTGCGGCACGCCGCCTGTCGATCAGCCCGTCGGCACTGTCGCAACGGATCAGGGCACTGGAAGACCGGCTCGGCCAAGTGCTGCTGGTGCGCCAGGCCCCGTGCCGGCCTACCGCCGCCGGTGAGGCGCTGCTGCGCCGCGTGCGACCCATGCAGGCCCTGGAAGCCGAGGCCCTGGCCGAGCTGCTGCCCGAACGCGGCAGCGACACCGGACGCATGCCAATCCCTCTGGCGGTCAACGATGACTCGCTCGATACATGGTTCGTGCCGGCCGTCGCCGACCTCCACCAGCGCCATGGCTACCTGTTCGACCTGCGCATGGACGACCAGGACCATACCCTGCAACTGCTGCGCGATGGCAGCGTGCTGGGTGCGGTCACGGCCGAAGGCCGGCCGGTGAAGGGCTGCAACGTGCACCCGCTGGGCGCCATGCGCTACCAGGCAATTGCTTCGCCCGGCTTCGCCCGCCGGTACTTCAGCGATGGCATGCAGGCCGCAACCCTGGCGCACGCACCGATGCTGGTGTTCAACCGCAAAGATGAACTGCAATGGCGCTTCGTGCGACGGCTGACCCGCGCCCGCCTGCAGCCGCCGCTACACTACCTGCCCTCCTCCACCGGTTTCGTCGAAGCCGCTGCGTGCGGACTCGGCTGGGGCATGGCCCCGGAAAACCTGGTCGCGTCCGCCGTGCGCGCCGGCCGGGTGGTGGTACTGGAACCCCGCCGCTGGCTCGATGTGCCGCTGTACTGGCAGCATGCCGCCGTGCGCTCAAGTACGCTGCAGCACATCACCCAGGCGCTGCGCACTGCGGCCAGCGGCATCCTTCGTTGAGGACAATCCGATGATCGCAGACCCGGGCTTCACGCCGCGCGCACTACCGTTTGCGCACTTCTTTACCACTGGGACGGCATGGGCGTGATCGGCCGACGTACAAGGATGCACCGGGCGAATGCCGCGCTGGCGCTGGCGCTGGCGACCTGCCTGCCAATTGCTGCGTCCGCGCAGAACAACAACGACGCACCTGCATTGGACTGGGAACAGGCGCGGCAACGCCTGGAGCAGGTCTCCGATGCACTGGCAGCCGCTGATGCAGCGGTACGCAACAAGCAGGACCTGCAGGACGCCACCCGCCTGCTGCGCCTGCCGGAGATCACCGGTGAAGTGCGCCGCCTGCAGTTCCAGAAGACCCTCACCCTGCCACTGGGCTCGCTGGCCCCCGTGGCTGAAGCCTTCGGCATCGATTCACCACTGTCGTTCACCGAGCGCGACTGGCGTACCCGTCCCGTCGTCACCGCGGTGCTGCCGCTGTACACCGGCGGCGTGATTCCGGCCGCTCAACGTGCCGCGAGCGCGGCCCACGAACAGGCCAGTGCCGAGCGCGAGGCACAGCGCCAATCGCTGACCGTGCAGCTGGCACAGGCCTATTTCGGCCAGCGCCTTGCCGAGCAGGCGGTGGACGTACGCCGTGATGTGCGCGATGGCTTGAATCGCCACCTGTCAGACGCAGAAAAGCTGGAACGCGAGGGCTTCGCCACCCGTGCCCAGCGCCTGCAGGCCACCGTGGCCCGTGACAAGGCCGAGCGCGAGTACCAGAAGACGGTGAACGACCTGGCCACGCTGAAGGCCGCGCTGGCCACGCTGCTGCGCAGTGGCGGCGAGGTGCAGCCGGTGTCGCCGCTGTTCGTGCAGCGCGTGCCGCTGGAACCCGTGACCAGCTTCGAGCGCACGGCGCAGGCGCGCCAGCCGCAGATCGCGCGCCTGCGAGCGATGGTGGCGCAGGCCGAACAAGGCGTACGTGTACAGCAGGCCAAGCTGAAGCCGCAGATCTTCGCCTTCGGCCAATACGACTTCCGCCGCCGCGACGAGATGCTGACCGATCCGGACTGGGCGTTCGGCATCGGCCTGAAGTACACCTTCCTGTCGCCGAACTCTCGGCCGGCGCAGATCAGCGCCGCGCGCGCGCAGCAGGAGCAGGCCGAAGCCGGCCTGCGCGAAGCCGAGAACCAGGTCGCACTAGGCGTGCGCAAGGCCTGGAATGAACTGGAGACTGCGCGCCAGCAGTACGTGCTGCTCGACAGCAGCATCGCCCAGGCACAGGAAAACCTGCGCCTGCAGGAGCTGGCGTTCCGCGAGGGCCAGGCTACTTCGCTTGATGTAATCGACGCACGGCTCGGCCTGGGCGGTGCCCGTGTCGAGCGCGCGCAGGCCGCCTACCAATACGATATTGCGTTGGCGCAGTTGCTGGAGGTCAGTGGACAGATGGACCGTTTTGAAGAATACCGGCGCCGTGCGGACGAGGTGATCGACCATGAGTGATGTGCTGCACGACGAAGCGAAAACGCCCCCGGGCAAGCGACGGCTGGGACCGATCCTGCTGGTGGTCCTGCTGGTCGCAGTGGTGCTCGGCCTGTGGCTGGCCTGGCGCAGCCCGGCCGATCAGATCCAGGGCATGGCCGATGCGGACACCATCAACGTGGCCGCCAAGATCACCGCGCGCGTGGCCGAACTGAAGGTGCGCGAGGGCGACCGCGTGCAGGCCGGGCAGGTGCTGTTCCTGCTCGACAGCCCCGAAGTGGCCGCCAAGGAACAGCAGGCGCACGGCGCTTTGGCCGCCGCACAGGCAGTGGCCGACAAGGCCGACGAGGGCGCGCGCAGCGAAGACATCCGCGCCGCCGAAGCGAACTGGAAGCGCGCAGAAGCCGGTGCGACGCTGGCCGAGGCCACCTACCAGCGCGTGCAGAACCTGTTCAACGAAGGGGTGATGACCCGGCAGAAGCGCGATGAAGCGCAGGCCCAGGCCACCAGCTCGCGCGAACTGGCGCGTGCCGCACGCGCGCAGTACGACATGGCGTTGGCCGGCGCACGCGAGCAAGACAAGCGTGCCGCGCAGGGCCAGGTGCAGCAGGCGCAGGGCGCGGTGGCCGAAGTCAACGCCGCCCGTGCCGAAGTCGAAGGACGCGCGCCGGTGGCGGGCGAGATCAACAAGCGCATGGCCGACCCGGGCGAACTGGTGCCGGCCGGCTACCCGGTATTCACCCTGGTCGACATCGATCGCATGTGGGTGGCGATGAACCTGCGCGAATCACAGATGCAGGGCCTGAAGGTCGGCAGCAAGCTGCAGGGCAACGTGCCGGCACTCGGCCTGGACGGCGAGTTCGAGGTCTACTTCATCAACCCTGCCGGCGACTATGCGACCTGGCGTACCACCCGCCAGTCGTCCGGCTACGACGTCCGCAGTTTCGAGGTGCGGGTGCGCCCGGTACGCCGCATCGAGGGCTTCCGCCCCGGCATGAGCGTGCTGTTCGCATGGCCCCAGCACTGAGCCCGGGCCGCGGCGGCTTCGCCGCCAGCTGGCGGCGCGAGCTGCAGTCACTGCGCGGCAACCGCGCTGACCTGCTGCTGGTCACCGTGCTGCCGCTGCTGATGCTTGCGGTGATGGCGTGGATGTTCACGCCTTCAGTGATGCGCGACATCCCGATCGCCGTGGTCGACCTCGATCACAGCAGTGACAGCCGCCTGCTGCTGCGCATGCTCGATGCCAGCCCCGGCGTGCGCATCGCCAGCCAGCCGGTGGACCTGGAAGACGCCCGTTCGCAGCTGCGCAGGCTGGACGTGTTCGCCATCGTGCTGGTGCCGCGCGATGTCACCCGGCAGGCGCTGCGTGGGCGACAGGGCACGGTGTTCGCCTATTACAACGCCACCTACATGACCACCGGCCAATCTGCGGCGCGCGATATCGGCGATGCGGTATCGGCCTGGAACGCGCGCCTGCTGCGCGAGCGCATCGGCCTGCAGGTCGGTCCGGGCAAGCTGCGTGCGGCACCGATCGCGGTGCAGTCGGACATCCTCTACAACCCGGCGCGCAGCTACGAATTGTTCCTGCTGCCGCTGATCTTCCCGGCAGTCTTGTCGCTGGTGCTGGCGCTTGCCGTGGCTGGCAGCATCGGCCGCGAGATCCGCGACGGCACCCTGCCCGCCTGGCTGGACCGCACGGCGTGGGCTGCGATTGCCGGCAAGGTCGCGCCGTACATCCTGTTGTTCTCGCTGTATGGCGCGCTCGGCATCGGCTACCTCGCCTGGCTGCGCGGTGATGGCGTGGCCGGCAGCGTACTTCTGCTGGTGCTCGCGCAACCGTTGTTCTACCTGGCCACCGCCGCCTACGCATTGTTCTTCGTCGGCGTGACCCGCGACATGGGTACCGCGCTGTCGGCGGTCGGCCTCAGCATCGGCACCGCGCTGGCATTCTCCAGCGCCACCTTCCCGGTGCTGGATGGCCCCCTGTTCACCCGCATCTGGCATCAACTGCTGCCACTCAGCGCCTACATCAAGCTGCAGACCCAGCAGCAGTTCATCGGTTCGCCGCTGCAGGTTTCGGCATGGCCGCTGGCCACGCTGTTGTTGATGACGGCGGTGGCCGGTGGCATCGGCGGCCTGCGCCTGATCGCCTTCGCGCGCACGCCCGAAGCCGCGCAGCCTGCGGGGACGGACGCATGAGCACACTCTGGCGCAGCCTGCGGCAGACCCTGATGGCGGTGCTCTGCGACCGCTACGCGATCGTGGTGATGGTCGGTGCGGTGATCCTGTACTCGTTCTTCTATCCAGCCGCCTACCGGCACCAGGTGGCCGGCAACCTGCCGGTGCTGGTGGTAGACGAAGACCACAGCGCGACCAGCCGCGAGCTGCTGCGCAAGCTCGACGCACTGCGCGTCGCGCGCGTGGTCGGGCAACCGGCGGACGTCGACAGCGCACGCCGGCAGCTCGAAGCCGGCCATGCCGAAGGCATCGTCGTGATCCCGGCCAACCTGGAGCGCGACATCCTGCGCGGCCATCCGGCCAAGCTGGTATTGCTTGGCAACGGTGCCTACCTGGGCCGCGCCAGCTGGGTGCTGGGCAGCGTAGCTGATGCGCTGGGTGCGTTCGGGCGTGATGCCGTGGTCGGCCAGGCCGCCTTCATGGGTCCACCGCAGGCACCGCCGGTCACGCTTGTGCAGCGCCCGCTGTACAACACGCAAGAAGGCTATGGCAGCGCCATCGTACCCGGCGTGGCCGAACTGATCGTGCACCAGACGCTGCTGATGGGCATCGGCGTCCTGCTCGGCGGCCGCCGCCTTGCACTCGGCCGGCGCCTGCGCTTCGACCTGCCGACGCTGGCGGGCATGGCATTGGGCTTCGGCCTGATCGGCCTGTTCGGCCTGTTCTGGTATGCCGGTTTCACTGCCTGGGTGCAGGACTATCCACGCGGTGGCAACCCGCTGGGCCAGCTGCTGGGTGGCACGCTGTTCATTGCGGCGACGGTGACCTTCGGCCTGTTCGTCGGCAGCTTCTTCCGCACCCGCGAGCGCGCCTTCCAGTACATCATCGCCACCTCGATCCCGCTGTTCTTCCTGGCCAACCTGTCATGGCCGGCGGTGATGACGCCGCAACCGCTGGTCTGGCTGGCACAGCTGCTGCCGACCACCTCGGGCATCAACCTGATGGTGCGCCTGAACCAGATGGACGCCCGCCTGGCCGACGTCAGCCACGAACTGATCACCCTCACCGTCCTGCTGCTGCTCTACGGCAGCCTCGCCGCCTGGCGCCTCCTCGCCCCAACGGGGACGGAGGGGATTAAGTCGTAAACGGCAAGGTTGAGGGATTGCGACTTGATCCCCTCCGTCCCCTATTCAGGGGTCGGGCGCGTACCAGAACGGAATGCGGTACTCGCGGCGTCGCTCCGGGCCGCGTTCGCCCCCTTCGGCATTCCAGACGAGGCTCAGGTCATGGCGTCCGGGTGCCAGCGTCGCCATGGGCAGATAGCCCACCAGGCCACGCATGTCGAGATCGCGGCGCTCCATCGGCATGAAGTCGTGCAGGTCAACCGGCGTGCCATCCAGCTGCACCCGCCACAACCGCGACAGGCACTCCACCGCTGTGCTGGCGGCCTTTGCGCCGGTCGCTTCATCGCGTGCGGCGGGCGAGGCAGTGCAGTGCTGGCGCGCCAGCGGGTTGTCGCGCTGGGGGCGGTGTGGAATGAACACACGCAGGCGTGAACCACTGATCGTGTCCGAAGGGATCATCGGATACGGCAGCAGCTGATCGTGCGCCGAACGCATCGATTCGTAGTGCGCGCTCAACATGCCGTGTTCGACGGCCTCGTCGGTCATCACCTGGTAGCGGTTGAACAGCGAGAACTTCACCGAGCCCAGCACCTGCACCGCGCCCAGCACCATGGCCACCATCACCGCCAGCAGATAGACCGCCATGAACGAACGCGAGCGCAGGTTGCTCTGCAGGGTCAGCTGCATGGTCTGCATCAGGCGCAGCAGGGGAATCCGTTGCAGGCCCGCCAGGAAGCGTTGCAGCCACCGCTGCAGGCCGTGATAGGCCTGGTCGCGCCGCTGCCGGCGCGCAATGACACGCTCCAGCAGTGCAGGAACCAGTGCGAGCACAAGCAGGCTGGCCAGCACGGTACCGACCACGATCATGGCCACACGGTCGGAACCGCCGGCAAGCGCACTGATCGCCATCGCCACGCACAACGTCAGCACGGCCATCACCAGGGTGCCGGCCAGCGTCTGCACCGCCAGCAGCGTGGTGGAAAAGAGCATGGTGGCCAAACGATCAGCGCGTTCGATGCTGCCGTCCAGGCCGCCGTCGCGGGCCTTGAGGAAGGCGCGGGATACCGGGCCCATCTGCGGCAGCCGTTCCCAGTCGATGCCCTTGGGGAAGTGCGATTTCAGCCCGATCAGGCCTATCCAGTAGCCGCGCACGGTCAGGTGCGCGATCAGCGCTACCGCCAGCACGTAACACATGCCCACGCTGATGCTGAAACCAAACCACAGAACCTGGAAGTACATGCCTTCCGTGTGCAGGCTGCTGCGTGCCCACGCATCGAACAGGTAGCCTGGTACCGCCAACAGTGCGAACGCCAGCAGGCCAGAGATGAACAGTTCGAGCTCGTCGGTACGCTCACGCAGTCGGCCGAAGCGCGCTGCAGCTTCCGGTGCTGGATCGACCTCGACAGCCGGCGCGCGCGACTCAGCCAGGGGTGATTCGTTCACTGGGCGTTCATCCGTTGAAGTCCGCGCAGTATAGACACCGGGCTGCGCTCCGCGATACGGGGCCGCTCAACGCCGAACGCCGGCACGGGGCCGGCGTTCGGGGAATACGTACTGCGGTGTGGAAGGGGAAACGAGGTCTGGCTGTAACCGATCAGCGGTAGACGCGTTCGCAGCGGCGTTCGACCACGCGGTCGCCGTTCTTCTGCTGGCTGTTGCCCTGGATCTGGCGGCCGGCCGCGCCGCCAGCTACGGCACCGGCCACGGTGGCCAGCTTCTTGCCATTGCCACCGCCCACCTGGTTGCCCAGCAGACCACCAATCACCGCGCCGGTGGCGGTACCGGCGATACGGTTGGGATCGCGCGAGTTGCGCTGCACTTCCACGTTCTTGCAGACCACTCGGCTGCCATCGTTGAACTTGCGTCCTTCGTCGCGCGGCCCGTAGGTCTGCGCGCCGGCAACGGACGTTGCTGCCAGCAGGGTGCCCAGCACAAGCAGTCGGGTCGAGGTCTTCATGGCCATCTCCTGAGGTCCGGTATGGCGCAAGTCTCCTCCCGGGGCTGGCAATCTGAAGTGAAATACGCGTGTCCGCCGCCTCATCGGCCATCGCGCGTTCAGGAAGAAAGTTGCGCCCATCGCGATCAGCCATCGCGATGGGCGCCGTCTCCCTACCGGCATGCGCTGTTGCTAGAACTCTTCCCAACCACCCGCATTGGCAGCCAACGTCGGCTCGATGCGCGGTGACAGCACCGCCGGGCGTCTCACCGGCGTGACCGAGGCCGCTACCGCCGCAAGCGCGCGCGGGACCGATACGGCTGCCACGGCTGCCCCGGTGCGGAACACCGACACCGCTTCGGTCAGAAGGTTGGCCTGCTCTTCCATGGAACGCGCTGCGGCGCTGGCCTCTTCCACCAGCGCGGCATTCTGCTGGGTGGTCTCGTCCATCTGCACCACGGCCTGGTTGACCTGTTCGATGCCCGAGCTCTGCTCCTGCGATGCGGCTGAGATATCGGCCATGATGTCTGTGACGCGCTGCACCGACGCCACGATCTCGCCCATCGTGGTGCCGGCCTGGCGGACCAGCGCCGATCCATCGGCGACCTTGCCGACCGAATCCTCGATCAGGCCCTTGATCTCCTTGGCCGCGCCGGCCGAGCGCTGCGCCAGTGTGCGCACCTCACTGGCCACCACCGCAAAGCCCCTGCCCTGCTCGCCGGCACGAGCGGCTTCCACTGCAGCGTTAAGCGCCAGAATGTTGGTCTGGAATGCGATGCCATCAATGACCGAAATGATCTCGGCGATCTTCTTCGAGGAGGCTTCGATGGCCGACATGGTGGTCACCACCTGGCCGACCACCTCGCCGCCCTGCGACGCGACACCGTGCGCACCGATGGCGAGCTGGTTGGCCTGGCGTGCGTGCTCTGCGTTCTGCTTCACGGTGGAGGTCAGTTCCTCCATTGACGCCGCCGTCTCTTCCAGGTTCGCCGCTTGCTGCTCGGTGCGCCGCGACAGATCGGTGTTGCCCGAGGCGATCTCGCCCGCCGCCAGGTTGATGCTGGACGCGCTGGACTGGATACGGCCGACAATCTGCTTGAGCTGATCGACGGTGGCATTGCAGTCATCACGCATGCGGGCGAACACGCCGTGGAAGTCGCCCTGCATGCGCACGGTGAGGTCACCGCGCGAGATCGCCTGCAGCAGCGTCGACACCTGCACCAGGTTCTCGTCGGTGGTCTGCATCAGGCGATTGAGCCCGGCCACCATGTCGCGGAAATCATAGGCGAAGCGATCTTCATCGCCGCGCAGGCTGAAGTCGCCCGCCGCCGCGGCCGTCGCCAGCCGGCGGATCTCGCTGTTGATCGCCGACAGGCTGGTCTTGGTCTCGTCCATGGCCTGGGTGATCGCCGCCTTCTCGCCCGGCAACGGATCCATGTCCACCGACAGGTCGCCACGGGCGTAGTGCTTCATCACTTCGATCAGCCGGTTCTGCACCTGCACGTGCGAGCCGACCAGCGCATTGGTCTCGTGCACCATGCGCCCGTAGTCGCCGGGGAAAGCGCTCTCATCCATGCGGTAGCTGAGGCTACCCGCATCGTGCTGGCGGGCCAGCTCGCCCTGCGCCGCCATCACCGCCTGCAACTGTGCCTGCATGCGCTGCATTGATCGGAGCAGCTGGGTCACCTCGTCGTTGCCGGAGGCGTCGATGCTGCTGTCCAGGCGGCCACCGGCAATACCGTCGGCCAGCTTCACCGCCCCTGCCAGCGGACGGGTCAGGCTGCGGGTGATGGCCCACGCCGCCAGTGAACCCAGTATCAGGCTCAGCACCCCGAACACGATCGACAACGTGCCGGTCCAGGATTCGGTCGCGCGGTACTCCTCGCGGCTGCGCGCTGTCAGCGCCTCCTGATGCCGCAGCAGGGTCGAGATGGCTTCATTCCAGGCCGTCGCCAGGCCATGTTCGGCCAGCAGTTCCTTGGCCGCGCCGTCGAAATCGCCGGCCCTCATGCGCTCATGCAGATGCTGGGTGGAAGCGTCGGTAGCCTTGCGCGCCGCCTCGATCTTCGCCACCAGGGTATCGCCGGTGGCATCACGTGGAATCTTGATGTACCTGGCCCAGATACCATCGTAGGTCTGCGACAGCTCCTGCGCCTTCTGATAATCCTTGTCGAAATCCTCGCCGCGCTTGATCACCATCAGCCGGCGATGCATCAGCACCGCGTTGTTGGTATCCAGCATGTCGTTCAACAGCCGCATCTTCACCATGTTGACGTCCACCACCTTCTCGAACTGGGCGGACTTCAGGTGATTCCCGTACAGCACGAGGCCAACGATGGCCACGATGAACAGCAGCAGCAGACCAAACCCGGCACCCAGCCGGGATCCCACTCGGAGGTTGCGTAAGGCGAGCATCTCAATTCCCTTGATCATGGCCGTACGATCGGTGGCGGCGCGACCGGGAGAATCTTTAAGAGCTTTTCCGCATATACCTTCGTGAATATCTTCAACTGCGAGGAAAATCGTGAAAAATGTATCTTAACCCGCATTCATATTCGAAACGATTATCTTTGATTTTCCACACCAGGAATCCTTTCATGCCCCTTACCCTGCAGATTGAAGGCAGTGCGATCCACGACATCGGCAGCCTCCATGCCGAACTCAACCGCGTGTTCATGGCAAGCGAGGACTGGCAGCTCGGGCCGAACCTGGATGCGCTGGACGACCTGTTGCATGGCGGTTATGGCGCGTTGGCTGGCCACGATCAGGTCACCCTCGTCTGGCGCGACATCGCACATAGCCGCGCGGCTCTGGGCGTCGATGCCACCCGCCGCTGGCTGCAGGCAAAACTCGACGGGCCGGGTCACTTCAACGCGCAGGCCATCACCCACCAGCTGCAGGCCCTGCAACGGGGCGATGGCCAGACCTACTTCGAGATCGTCATGGAGATATTCGCCAGCCACCGGCAGATCACGCTCATCCTGGCCTGATTGCGTGCCCCGCACGTACTTTGCTCATCATCGGCAGCGGCGTCCCCCAGCCCCAGCAGTTACCATGGACGGCCCTGTACCTGCTCCGCCGTCGCCGCCCTCCGGCGCGACCGGATGCCCTGATCCACGAGTGCCATGTCCAAAGACAAGTCCGCCGAACACACCCCGCTGATGAAGCAGTTCTTCGCAGCCAAGTCCGACTATCCGGACCTGCTGCTGTTCTTCCGCATGGGCGACTTCTACGAGCTGTTCTACGACGACGCCCGCAAGGCCGCACGCCTGCTCGACATCACCCTGACCCAGCGCGGCAGCTCCGGCGGCGCGCCGATCCCGATGGCCGGCGTGCCGGTGCATGCCTACGAGGGCTACCTGGCCCGGCTGGTGGCGCTGGGCGAATCGGTGGCGATCTGCGAACAGATCGGCGACCCGGCGCTGGCCAAGGGCCTGGTCGAACGCAAGGTGGTGCGCATCGTCACCCCCGGCACCGTCACCGACGAGGCATTGCTGGACGAGCGCCGCGACACCCTGCTGATGGCGTTGTCGCGCAGCAAGCAGGGCTACGGCCTGGCCTGGGCCGACCTGGCCGGTGGCCGCTTCCTGGTCAATGAAGTGGAAACCGACGACGCCCTGGAAGCCGAACTGGCGCGCCTGGAACCAGCCGAGCTGCTGGTGCCCGACGAGGAGAACTGGCCGGAGTTCCTGCGCCAGCGCACCGGTGTACGTCGCCGTGCACCGTGGCTGTTCGATGCCGACAGCGGCCGCCGCCAGCTGCTGAACTTCTTCAAGCTGCATGACCTGAGCGGCTTCGGCATCGACGACAAGCCGCGCGCCACGGCGGCAGCCGGCGCCCTGCTCGGCTATGTCGAGGAAACCCAGAAGCAGCGCCTGCCGCACCTGACCTCGATCGCGATGGAAACCGCCGGCGAGGCGATCGCGATGAACGCCGCCACCCGTCGCCACCTGGAACTGGATACGCGCGTCGACGGTGATACCCGCAACACCCTGCTGGGCGTGCTCGACAGCACGGTGACGCCGATGGGCGGCCGCCTGCTGCGGCGCTGGCTGCATCGTCCGCTGCGCCTGCGCGAGGTGCTGGTGCAGCGCCACCATGCGGTGGAAACCCTGATCGATCGCGGCAGCGACGCCGACATCCGCGAGCAGTTCCGCCGCCTGGGCGACCTGGAACGCATCCTCACCCGCGTGGCGCTGCGCTCGGCGCGCCCGCGCGATTTCTCCACCCTGCGCGACGGCCTGGGCCTGCTGCCAGCGGTGCGCGAGGTGCTGGCGCCGCTGGACTCGCCGCGCCTGCAGGCCCTGCACGCTGCATTGGGCGAACACGACGAGTGTGCGCACCTGCTGGCCAGTGCCATCGCCGACATGCCACCGCTGAAGCTCAGCGATGGCGGCGTGCTGGCCGATGGCTTCGATGAAGAGCTCGACGAGCTGCGCCGCCTGTCCACCCATGCCGACCAGTTCCTGGTCGACCTGGAACAGCGCGAGCGCGAGAGCAGCGGCATCGCCACCCTGAAGGTGGGCTACAACCGCGTGCACGGTTACTACATCGAGATCAGCAAGGGCCAGTCCGACCGCGCGCCGGTGCACTACACCCGCCGCCAGACGCTGACCAATGCCGAGCGCTACATCACCGAAGAACTGAAGGCGTTCGAAGACAAGGTGCTGTCCGCGCGCGACCGTTCACTGTCGCGCGAGAAGTACCTGTACGAGCAGCTGCTGGATACGCTCGGCGGGCAGCTGGAGCCGTTGAAGCAGTGCGCCGCCGCGCTGAGCGAACTGGACGTGCTGGCCGCATTCGCAGAGCGTGCGCAGGCGCTGGACTGGTCGCGCCCGGAGCTGCAGGCCGAGCCCTGCCTGAAGATCGAACGTGGCCGCCATCCGGTGGTCGAGGCGGTGCGCGAGCAGCCCTTCGAACCGAACGACCTGGACCTGCATCCGGACCGTCGCATGCTGGTGATCACCGGCCCGAACATGGGCGGTAAATCGACCTACATGCGGCAGAGCGCGCTGATCGTGCTGCTGGCCCACATCGGCAGCTTCGTGCCGGCCAGCCGTGCGCTGATCGGGCCGATCGACCGCATCCTGACCCGCATCGGTGCCGGCGACGACCTCGCGCGCGGGCAGTCGACCTTCATGGTCGAGATGGCCGAGACCAGCTACATCCTGCACCACGCCACCGCGCATTCGCTGGTGCTGATGGACGAGATCGGCCGTGGCACCTCCACCTACGACGGCCTGGCACTGGCCGACGCGGTCGCCCGCCACCTCGCCTACCAGAACCGCTGCTACACGCTGTTCGCCACCCACTACTTCGAGCTGACCGCGCTGGCCGACGAACAGCACGAGGGCGGCCGCAGCGGCATCGCCAACGTGCACCTGGACGCGGTCGAGCATGGCGAGGCACTGGTGTTCATGCACGCGGTGAAGGATGGCCCGGCCAACCGCAGCTTCGGCCTGCAGGTGGCCGCGCTGGCCGGCCTGCCTCGTGCGACCGTGGCGCAGGCTCGCCGTCGCCTGGCCGAGCTGGAGCAGCGTGGCGGTGAAAGCCATGCCGCCGAATTGGCACCGCACGCACTGGATGCACCGCAGCAGTTCGGCCTGTTCGCCGCCCCGACCAGCAAGGCACAGGAAGCGCTGGCCGCGATCGATCCGGACGAGCTGACCCCGAAGCAGGCGCTGGAAGCCCTGTATCGGCTGAAGGCGCTGCTGTAACCACAGCGCCGCGGGAGGCCTTGGGCCCGGGGAGTTACCCCGGGCTATCGAAAGACCCTGCGAATCCGATTCTGAATTTCAATTGACAGAATCTATCAATCTGAACGGATCAATCGATTATTCATTTCATCTGGCCCTAGCTACAGTCGAGTGAAGATGTTTTCCCACGTCTTCACCGCCACCAGGAGCCAGCCGATGAGCCAGTCCGACAACAACAACGCCAAGTGCCCGTATCACACCGCCCCGTCGCCGGAGCAGGGCGCCGAGCAGCAGCGCGAGCTGAGCACCACGCCCAGGCAGAAGCATGGCGATGACCCGGTCACGCCGATGACCACGGCCTTCGGCGCACCGGTGGTGGACAACCAGAACAGCAAGACCGCCGGCCCGCGCGGCCCGCTGCTGATGGAAGACGTGTGGCTGCTGGAGAAGCTGGCCAACCTCAACCGCGAGATCATTCCCGAGCGCCGCATGCACGCCAAGGGCTCAGGCGCGTTCGGTACCTTCACCGTCACCCACGACATCAGCAAGTACACCCGCGCCAAGCTGTTCGAGAAGGTCGGCAAGCAGACCGAGATGTTCGCCCGCTTCACCACCGTGGCCGGTGAGCGTGGCGCCGCCGACGCCGAGCGCGACATCCGCGGCTTCGCACTGAAGTTCTACACCGAAGAAGGCAACTGGGACCTGGTCGGCAACAACACCCCTGTGTTCTTCCTGCGCGACCCGCGCAAGTTCGCCGACCTCAACAAGGCGGTCAAGCGCGACCCGCACACCAACCTGCGCAGCGCGCGAAACAACTGGGATTTCTGGACGCTGCTGCCCGAAGCCCTGCTGCAGGTGACCGTGGTGATGAGCGACCGCGGCATCCCGCGCAGCTTCCGCCACATGCACGGTTTCGGCTCTCACACCTACAGCTTCACCAATGCTGACAGCGAACGCTTCTGGGTGAAGTTCCACTTCGTCAGCCAGCAGGGCATCGAATCGCTGACCGACGCGCAGGCGCAGATCCTGGTCGGCCATGACCGCGAAAGCCACGGCCGCGACCTGTTCGCCGCGATCGAGAAGGGCGATTTCCCGAAGTGGAAGCTGTTCATCCAGGTCATGCCGGAGCTGGAGGCGGAAACCTATCGCGTGCATCCCTTCGACCTGACCAAGGTGTGGCCGAAGAGCGACTACCCGCTGATCGAAGTGGGCCAGTTCGAACTGAACCGCAACCCGGTCAACTGGTATCAGGACGTGGAGCAGTCGGCATTCGCACCGAGCAACCTGGTGCCGGGCATCGGCCCGTCGCCGGACAAGATGCTGCAGGCGCGCCTGTTCGCCTATTCCGATGCGCAGCGCTACCGCCTGGGTGTGAACCACCACCAGATTCCGGTGAACGCCGCACGCTGCCCGGTGCACAGCAACCACCGTGACGGTGCGATGCGCGTGGACGGCAACTATGGTGGCCTGCCGCACTACGAGCCGAACAGCTACGGCCAGTGGCAGGAACAGCCGCAGTACCGCGAGCCGCCGATGAAGATCCGCGGCGACGCCGACTTCTGGAATTTCCGTGAAGACGACGCCGACTACTTCAGCCAGCCCGGTGCCCTGTTCCGCAGCTACAACCAGGCCCAGAAGGACCGCCTGTTCGCCAACACCGCCCGCGCCCTGGGCGATGCGCCGGACTTCATCAAGCAGCGCCATATCGACAACTGCAGCAAGGCCGACCCGGCCTACGGCGCCGGTGTGGCCGCGGCCCTGAAGGCGCTGGCCAGCCAGCCGTCGGATCCGTTCAAGCCGGCGCAGCCGGAAACCGACTTCCCGGCCGCCACCCCGGGCGCGGAAGACATCGAGCTCTGACCGTCCCTCCGCCCGTACGACGCCGCCCCCCCTGTGGGGCGGCGTCGCCGTTTTAACGGCCCGCGTCGTATCGTCTGCACGCCCAAACCCAATCAAGGAGCCCCCTGATGAGCCTGACCGATGAACTTCTCTCCAAACTGCAGGGCGCCCCGCTGCAGCAGGTGTCGCAGCAGCTCGGCATCAGCGACACCCAGGCCTCCGGTGCGATCAGTGCCGCACTGCCGGTGCTGATGGGCGCGCTGGGCAACAACGCCTCGCAGCCACAGGGCGCCCAGGCGCTGCTCGGCGCACTGCAGAACAACCACAGTGGGCTGGACCTGGGCAGCGTGCTCGGTTCGGTACTGGGCGGCGGTGGCGGTGGTGCCGCCAGTGACGGTGCAGGCATCCTCGGCCACATCTTCGGCGGCAGCCAGCAGAAGGTGGAAACCGGCCTGGCCCAGGCCACCCAGCTCGACAGCGGCCGCACCAGCCAGCTGCTGCAGATCCTCGCCCCGATCGTGATGGCCTTCCTCGCCCAGCGCCTCGGCGGTGGCCAGGCCGATGCCGGCTCGCTCAGCCAGGCGCTGGGCCAGGAGAAGCAGCAGGTGCAGCAGCAGGGCGGTCTCGCCGGTGGTCTGCTTGGCAGCCTGCTGGACCAGGACGGCGATGGCCAGCTGGGTGTGGGCGACCTGCTGAAGCTGGGCGGCAACCTGCTCGGTGGCAAGCGCTGACCGAAGATGTCGCCGGGTATGGCTCGGCGCTATCGGGGCGTCGCGTTGATTGGTATCCGCCGAGCGCATGATCGGAATTTCAATGGGTAGCGCCGGGCCATGCCCGGCGTCTTACCGGTTGCCTGCCTTCAGCCGCTCCAGGATCGGTGCGAACAACGGCGCCTGCATCGAACGCGGCGGTGCCACGGTCTTCCCCTTCTCCTGCGCCTGCCAGTACGACCACGGCAGCGGCCCGTCGCCCAGCTCGTAGTCCATGCCATCCCAGGCATCCTCGCGGAAGGCGTAGAACGCCCAATGCACCTTTTCCTGCTCCAGCACCTGCAGCACATCCTGCAGGTAGCGCTGGCAGTCGGGCCAGCGCCGCATGCAACCGAACTCGCCCACCACAATGCGGTTGGTCCCCACGCCATGCGTCTTCGCCCAGTCCATCGGCTGCTGCAGGTAACTGCGCACACGCGTGGCATCCCAGCGTTCGCTGTGCTCGCCAAACGGCACCACGCCCGGGTAGCGATACGGCGTGGTGCGCTTCTGGTTTGGCGCGCTGGTGGCGGCATACGGCTCATACATGTGCACGCTGTACAGGAGTTTCGCGTCTGCCAGCGGCGCCGGCCAGTAGTTGAAACCGTCGGCAGCGGCGTACCAGCCGGCATCCAGCATCAACGGCATGTCCGCATCGACCGCGCGGATGCTGGCGATCAGTTCCGAATAGAAACGACGCAGATCGCGCGGCCCGTCCTGCACACCGGTGTACCACTGGCGCATGGCCTCTGCTGAAGCATGCTCGGCCAGGCCAGCACCGTATTCGGGAACCGGTTCGTTGATCAGGTTGTAGGCGGCCAGCGCGGGATGGCCCTTCAATGCCTTGGCGAGGTCGTTCCAGAAGCGCCGCGCGGGAACGTGGTTGTCGAAGGATTGCCACAGGCGCGGGTCGACCTTGCCATCATTCTTCTGCTTCCAGCGCAGCAGGGGCAGCGACAGCGGCACCAGCACCACCTTCAGGCCCGCGGCATTGGCGTCATCCAGCGCGCGGCGCAGGGTCGTCACATCCGCCTGCACCAGCCCTTGGTAATCGTCGGCGTCGCCCATCAGGAAATCGCGGCCGCCGGCACTTTTCCACTTGTCCGGGCTCAGCCGTACCCAGGTCGCGCCGGTGTCACGCAACGCCTGGAAATAGGCACGGTCAGGTGGTGCTTCGTTGAAGCTGTTGCCACCGCGCTGCGGCATATCCCAGAAGGTGATGTCGGCGGCGGACGCCGGGACGGCAGTGGCGAGGGTCAGGCACAGCAGGCTGCGGCGCAGGCGCATTGCGATCTTCCATGAGAAGGAAGATCCAACCTGCGGGGCGCAAGCCGAACGGTAGCTGAGCGCGCGCGGCACAGCGCACGCCGCGCGGCCATGAACCGGTAGATACCAACTTTGGTTGGCAGCCAGGCACAACGCCCACCAAGGTGGGCAACTACCTTCAAAGCGCGTCCAGGTCACCCAGCGCGCGGATCAACCGACGTGCGCGCTTGTCAGGCTTGTGCTCCGGCGGCTGGAACCCGTCGCGTGCGGCGATGCGCAGCGCACGCTGCTCGGCACGACGCGCCTTCGAGGCCTCGCTCTCGGCATACAGCTGCTGCGCCGCCGGGGCCGGCCCGCGCTGATCGCTCAGGCCCAGCACCTGGATCTCGAAATGCTCCTCGCCACGATCCACCTGCAGCTGCTCGCCCACGCGCACCGCGCGCGAGGATTTCGGACGCTGGCCGGCGACGCTGACCTTGCCGGTTTCGATGGCCTGCTTGGCCAGGCTGCGGGTCCTGAAGAAACGGGCCGCCCACAGCCAGATGTCCAGGCGGACACTGGGCGACAGCGGGGAAAGTTCATGCATCGATCTGGACTACTCCGGTGGCTTGTTCAGAGGGCGCGGATGGTCGGGGTCGGTCCGGCAACCGGTGCCGCCGATCAGGGTCGGCACACCCGCGGACAGATCCTGGCGCTGGCTGCCGACCAGGCATTCGGGGCGGTCGGTCGGCCGCACCTGGGTATCGCCCAGCCGGTCACCTGTCGAACATGCGGCCAGTGCGGCGCCGATCAAGGCCAGCGCCAGAGCCTGCGTCACCTGCAGTCGTTGATGCATTGCCACATCCCGCAAACCGGCTTGGTGCTAGTGTGCGCCTCCCGGGATTCGATCACCACTCCATGGCCAAAGCGCCGCTTGACCTGACCTCCGGCCCGATCGGCCGCAATCTCCTGTTGTTTTCGCTGCCGATCCTGGCGGGCAACATCGCGCAGTCGCTGAACGGCTCGGTGAATGCGGTGTGGGTGGGGCGCTTCCTCGGCGAAGCGGCACTGACCGCCACCGCGAACGCCAACAACATCATGTTCTTCCTGATCGGCTCGGTGTTCGGCTTCGGCATGGCCTCGACCATCCTGATCGGCCAGGCGATCGGCGCGCGCGACATCGCGCAGGCGCGGCGCGTAGTCGGCACCAGCGCCACCTTCTTCATCGGCCTGTCGGTGATCATCGCCATTGCCGGTTGGTTCATGGCGCACCCCTTGCTGGCGGCAATGGGTACGCCAGCCGCCTCGCTGCCGCTGGCCGAGGCCTACCTGCGGATCATCTTCCTGGCGATGCCAACGCTGTATGCGTTCGCCTTCCTCACCGCCGCGCTGCGTGGTGCCGGCGATTCGCGCACGCCGTTCCGCTTCCTGATGGTCTCGGTGGCGCTGGACATCGTGCTGAACCCGGTGCTGATCTTCGGCATGGGGCCGTTCCCCGCGCTCGGCATTGCCGGTTCGGCCTGGGCCACCCTGGTCGCGCAGACGCTCTCGCTGGCCGGCCTGCTGCTGTACATGCGGCACAAGCGCCACACGCTGTGGCTGGGCCGCGCCGACATGCGCCTGTTCAAGCTCGACCTGACCATCCTCAAGGCACTGGTGCTCAAGGGCGTGCCGATGGGCCTGCAGATGGTGTTGATCTCGCTGTCGGTGATCCTGCTGATGACCATGGTCAATCAATACGGCACCGATACCGGCGCCGGTTATGGCGCCGCGCTGCAGCTGTGGAACTACCTGCAGATGCCGGCGATGGCGATCGGTGCAGCGTGCTCGTCGATGGCCGCACAGAACGTCGGTGCGCAGCGCTGGGACCGTGTACGCGGCACTGCGCGCCAGGGCGTGCTGTTCAACTTCCTGCTGACCGGCGCACTGATCCTGCCACTGGTGGTGTTCGACCGGCAGCTGCTGGCGCTGTTCCTGCCTCCGGCCAGCCAGGCGCTGGACATCGCCCGCCACCTCAATCACGTGGTGATCGGCTCGTTCCTGTTCTTCGGTGTCAGCTTCGTCATCTCCGGCGTGGTGCGCTCCACTGGCGCGGTGATTCCGCCGCTGCTGATCCTGGCCGGTTCGCTGTGGGGCGTGCGTGTGCCGTTCGCCGAACTGCTGCAGCCGTACTGGGGCGCCGACGCGATCTGGTGGAGTTTCCCGGTCAGCTCGTTCGTGTCGATGCTGCTGTCGCTGGCGTATTACCGCTGGGGTGGCTGGCGCAAGGCGAAGATGATCGGCAAGCCCTCCCACGCCGAGGAACTGGCCACGCCGTCGGAGATTCCGGCTTGTCCGCCGTCGCCGGTGGCCGATCCGGACGCCGCGCTGGATGCCACTCCGCCGCGGTGAGGTGGGTGCGAACCGTTGGCCCGCACAGGCATGGCCCCCCAGCCAAGCGTGGGCTCGGCTCTACGGGAAGCGGTCAGCGTTTCTTCTTTGCGGCGTTGAATTTCGCGGCTTCCCGCAACAACGCCTTCAACGCCGCGGCATTGGGCATCGCACCTTCATGGATGTCGATCGCACGCCGCGTGTTGCCATCCAGGCTGGCGTTGAACAGGCCCTTCGGATCGGCCAGCGCCGCACCGTTGGCGAAGGTGAGCTTCACCGCCTGCTTGTAGGTCTCGCCGGTGCACAGGATGCCATTGTGCTCCCACACCGGCGTGCCACGCCACTTCCAGGTTTCCTGCACGTCAGGCAACGCCTCATGGATCAATGCACGCACGCGGGCCAGCGTTTCGCCGCGCCAGTCGCCCAGCTCGGCGATGCGCGCATCGATCAGTTCAGCCGCCGTGGTTCCGGCGTCGTCAGGGTTCGGCGCGTGCGTGGTCATCAGCGGTTCTCGTCGGCAAGGAGATCGTAACGGTGGAATTACATGCGTTCTCCAGGCAATGCGGCCGCCTGGCGCACCCAGTCGAGGAACTGTGCCTCATCCCGCACGCCATCCTGCTCAATGTGCAGGTAACGCGTATCGGCACTTTTGGACGGCTCCGGCGGCACCGGCCTCAGCGCGGCGCCGCGGAAGAACGCGACCTTTATGTAGCGGGTGAAGCAATGGAAGCTGAGGAACCAGCCTTCGCCCCTGGCCACCGAGTACATCGGCGAGTTCCACTTCACCGCCTTGTGCACGCCGGGTACGGCCTGTTCGATCAGCGCATCCAGCTGTTCGCCGATCGGACGTTTCCAGTCCGGCATGGCGGCAATGTAGGCCTGCACCGGAGCATTGCCCTCGCCCTTGGCGATCTGCGGGTTGCCGCCGGACAGCAGTGTTGGGGCGGCGGAGGGTGCGGTTCGCTTGGCGGGCATCGCACGGCACGTCCATCGGGATGATGCCGGCAGCCTAGCGCGACGCGCGCCTGCTGGTCACGGCGCGGTGCGCCATCAGCTCAGTCCGCCTGCCGCGCGCGGAACTGCCGCCAGTCCGGCAGCTTGCGGTGGCGGCGCAGCGAGCGCATCAGGGCCGCCATCACCACGCCGAACAGCGCGCCGGCCAACAGACCGGCCACCAGCAGCAGCGCCAGCGGGCGCTCGCTGCCCTGCCACAGCATCAGCCATATCAGCGCGGTCCAGAACAACCCGAACAGCAGGCCCTGCACCAGCGCATTGATGCCGAAGCCGGCCAGGATCGGTGGCGGCAGCGCAATGCCCAGGCGCCATAGCAGGCGGTACAGCAGCGGCGCCGACTGCACGCGCGCCAGCCCCTTGCCGTCGAGGAAGCGCAACGCCGACTGGATCACGGCGGGATAGCGCGGATTGATGTCGTTCATCACCTGATCGTGGCCGATGCGATGCCGGAAACGCAAACGGCCACCCGAAGGTGGCCGTCGCGGCAACAACCGAAGTTGTTTATCAGGCCTTATCGGCCAGACGGGCAGCCTTGGCGGCAGCAGCGGCAGCCAGGTCTTCCTTGATGCGGGCAGCCTTGCCTTCCAGGCCACGCAGGTAGTACAGCTTGCCGGCGCGGACCTTACCACGACGCTTCACTTCGACCGAGTCGATGATGGCGCTGTGGGTCTGGAAAACGCGCTCGACGCCGTAGCCGTGCGAGATCTTGCGGACGGTGAACGAGGAGTTCAGGCCGGCGTTCTTGGTGGCGATGACGACGCCTTCGTAGGCCTGCACGCGCTCGCGGCTGCCTTCCTTCACCTTCACGTTGACGACAACGGTGTCGCCCTGGCTGAACTTCGGCAGTTCACGGGTGATCTGGGCGGATTCGAATTCCGCGACGATGGACTTGTTCAGCTTGCTCATGGGTTACACCGATTCTTGTTCGGGTGGGCGTGTCGTGTCGACAACGTAGGCTCATGCAGTCACCGGACTGTGCTGCACGTTTGTTGTGGGTACTGCGCGCGCCGGCCAAGGCTGGCGGTAATTGGCCATGATAGCCGATAAAGCCGGCCCTGCGCTAGGGGTCGGCCTTCTGTCTCTGGGCTTGGCGGGCCTGTTCCAGCAGCTTGCGGTCAGCCTTGCCCAGCGCCTGTTCATCCAGCAGGTCCGGGCGCCGCTGGGCGGTACGGACCAGCGACTGCTGGCGGCGCCAGGCGGCGATGGCCGCATGGTTGCCCGAGCGCAGCACGTCCGGCACGTCACCCAGCGGGTGCTGGGCCGGCTGGCTGTAGTGCGGGCAGTCGAGCAGGCCCAGGTCACCTTCGAAGCTGTCCTGGGCGGCCGATTCAGCGTCGTTCAGCGCCCCGTCCTGCAGGCGGGCCACGGCGTCGATGATCACTGCCGCACCCAGTTCGCCGCCAGACAGCACGTAGTCGCCGAGGGAAATCTCCTCGTCGACATTGGCCTCCAGGAAACGCTCGTCGATGCCTTCATAACGGCCGCAGAGCAGGACCATGCGCGGCAATGCCGCCAGTTCCCGCACCTTGGCCTGGGTCAACGGCGCCCCCTGCGGGCTGAGGTAAATCACCCGCGCCGGGGTCGGATCAGCGTCGCGGATCGCCTGCAGGCAGGCCTGCAGCGGCTCGATCAGCATCACCATGCCCGGGCCACCGCCGAACGGACGGTCGTCCACCCGGCGGTAGTTGCCTTCGGCGTAATCACGGGGATTCCAGCCATGCAGGCTGAACAACCCCTTCTCCTGCGCGCGCCCGACCACGCCCAGTCCGGCGGACTGGGCGAGGAACTCGGGGAACAGGGTGATGACGTCGAAACGCATGCTCACACTCAGAACTCGGGATCCCAGTCGACCACGACCAGGTTGGCCTCGAAGTCGACCGATTTGACGAAGTCCGGCTGCACGAACGGAATCATCCGCTCGCGGTCACCCCGGACCACCACCACGTCATTGGCGCCGGTGCTGAACAGGTGCGAGACCTGGCCCAGGGCAACGCCCTCGGTGGTCTTCACATCCAGGCCTTCCAGGTCCACCCAGTAATACTCATCGGGCTTCGGCGGCGGCAGGGCACTGCGGGCCACGTAGATCTCGGTGCCGCGCATCGCTTCGACCGCATCACGGTCCTCGACACCGGGGAAACGGGCGACCAGGTGCTTGCCGCTGTCGCGGCCACGCACACCTTCAATCGTGGTTTCCACGCCGGACGGGCTGCGCACGATCCACGGCTGGTAACGGAAAATGGCGGAACGTGGCTCGGTCCAGGACTCGAGCTTGATCTCGCCGCGCACACCAAAAGCGCCGACAACCCTGCCCAGCAGGATGCGGCGCTCGATATCTTTCATCTGCTTCAACCAAGAGGGCCACGCCGAAGCGTGGCCCGTCAGGATCAGGCCGCAGCGGCCTGGGACTTGGTCGCTTCCTTGATCAGGTTGCGGACCTTGTCGGTCGGCTGGGCGCCGTTCTTGACCCAATGGTCAACGCGGGCCAGGTCCAGCTCGATGCGCTTCTCGCCGCCCTGGGCGACCGGGTTGTAGAAACCAACGCGCTCGATGTTGCGGCCGTCGCGCGCGCTGCGCACGTCGGTGACGATGATGTGGTAGAACGGACGCTTCTTGGCGCCGCCGCGGGTCAGTCGAATCTTGACCATGGTGTTTTTCCTATTGCCCAGTCGCCAGGATGGCGAGGTAAGCGGGCGATTATAGCGGCAGAGCCCGGCCGAGCCAACCCCAGGGGTGAACTCCCGGGGTCAGATCCCTTTTGCGCCGCAAAAGGGATCACCCCAATCTGTCCCAAGGCACCGCCGCCAGCACCGCCCTTCCCTGTTCAGCCAAGGCCTGCGAGCCGGGCAGGACATGCCCGTCGATGGCCTCCAGCGCCCACAGGCCGCTGGCGTTGCAGGCGAAGGCGGCCTTCACACCGGCCAGATCCGCCAGCTGCAGAGGCTGCGTGGCCTGCGGGCCCGGCCAGTGCCTCTTCAGCAGCGCCTCGGCCGTACCGCGCAGGGCCGGCGCCTGCGGCCAGAGCAACCGTTCACCATCGTGCACAGCCAGGTTCCAGGTGCTGCCTTCACTCACGTCGCCCTCGGCGGTCACGAACAGCACATCGTCGAATCCTTCCGCCATCGCCGCGCGACGCTCGGCGAACAGGCCAAAGGTGCCCACATGCTTGAGCTGCGGCAGTTCACGCTGCCAGGCCACGCTTCGCACGCGCTTTGAGGCGGTCAGCGTCACCGGCGCGGACACCGCCACCAGCACGTCCACCTGCACCGCCGCGAGCGGGTTTCGGAAATCGAAGCGACGCGAGTACACCGTCACCCGCAGCGAGGCATCGCCCAGGCCGGCCTGCCGCAGCGCCTGCGCCATCCAACCCCGCACCTGCGCCGTATCCAGCTCGCTGCCGAACAGTTCGCGCGTGGCCTGCGACAGCCGCGCCAGATGCAGGTCCAGTCCCTGCACGGCGTGGTCGCGCACCTGCAGCGAAGTGAAGTGGCCGTAGTTCACCAGCGCCGGCAGCAGATCCTCGACCTGTGCCGGCAGGCCGTTACAGGTCAGCGTCATCGCAGCAGTGCCTGCGCCTGTTCCCACATGCCGCGCAGCACGTCGGCGGCCGGCTGTGCCGGCGCCATCCACGCCGACTGCCCGGCCCAGGCCTGCATCGCCGCCAGGCGGTTTTCCTGCGCAGCCTGCTTGCGCATCGGCGCGGTCAGGCCGCGCTGCACCGGATACGGACGCGGCGCCGGGGCGCCTTCCGCAGCGGCCGCGCGTACATAGGGTGTCGCCAGGCCGCGGCCCAGGCGGCCACTGAAGGCGCGGGTCGGCCAGGTATCTTCCGGTTCGCTGGCGGCCAGCCCATCGGCCCACGCCGAGGCGATCGCCGCTTCGGGCGTGCGCAGGAAGGCGGTGCCGATCTGCACGGCGCTGGCCCCCAGGGTGAGTGCGGCCGCGATGCCACGGCCATCGGCGATACCGCCAGCGGCAATCACTGGAATCTGCAGGTGATCGGCCAGGCGCGGCAGCAACGCGAACAGGCCGACCAGCTGGCGCTCGGCCATTGCCGGATCGAACGCACCGCGATGGCCACCGGCCTCCATGCCCTGCGCCACCACCGCGTCCGCACCGGCGTCCTGTGCGGCACGCGCTTCGGACAGCGTAGTCGCACAGGCGATCCAGGCAATGCCGGCGTCCTTCAGCTGCTGCACGTGGCGCGGCAGCAACACGCCCATGATGGTCGAGGCCACCGCCGGGCGCGCGGCCAGCAGTGCGGCGAACTGTTCTTCGAAGTCGGCGGGCGTGGCATCGGCGGCGCTGGCCGGCACGTCCGGGCCCCACTGCGCCAGGAAAGCGCGGCTGGCGGCCTCGGCGGCAACGTCACGGGTAGGTACGGGGTCCGGCACCCACAGGTTCACCTGCGCCGGGCCGGTGGAGGTCGCGCGGAAGTCCTCCATCCAACGACCGATATCGGCCGATGACGACAGCACCGCGCCCATTGCCCCCATGCTGCCGGCATTGGCCAGCGCGGCCGACAACGGTACCGGGCAGGCGCCGGCCATAGGTGCCAGCAGGATCGGAAGCTGCAATGAAAAACGCCGACAGAAGGTGTCGGCGCGTTCAAGAATCGGCGATGCGTTCACGCGACATACCCGTTGGAGAAGTCGCCGCCCAGCATACGCCAGTCATTGTGACCGGGGCCGGATCGCAATGCGCGCCGGCCCCGTCGCTGCATCAACGGAACGGCATGCCACGGCCGCCCATGGCACCCATCATGCCCTTCATGCTCCGCAGCATGCCCTTCATGCCGCCGCCGGCCATCTTGCTCATCATCTTTTCCATCTGCATGTACTGCTTCATCAGCTTGTTGACGTCGGCCGGGGTCACGCCCGAGCCCTTGGCGATGCGCGCGCGGCGCGAGCCATTGAGCAGGTTCGGGTTGCGCCGTTCCTTCTTGGTCATCGAGCCGATGATGGCGATCATGCGCGGCACTTCCTTGCCCTGGCTGACCTGCTGCTTCAGATGGTCGGGGATGTTGCCCAGGCCCGGCAGCTTGTCCATCAGGCCGCCAATGCCGCCCATGTTCTGCATCTGCTCCAGCTGGTCACGCATGTCGTTCAGGTCGAACTTCTTGCCCTTGGCGACCTTCTCGGCCAGCTTGGCGGCCTTGTCCTTGTCGACCTGCTGCTCGACCTGCTCGACCAGCGACAGCACGTCGCCCATGTCCAGGATGCGGCTGGCGATACGGTCCGGATGGAACACATCCAGGCCTTCCGGCTTTTCGCTGACACCGACGAACTTGATCGGCTTGCCGGTGATGTAGCGCACGCTCAGCGCGGCACCGCCACGGGCGTCACCGTCGGTCTTGGTCAGCACCACGCCGGTCAGCGGCAGCGCGTCGCCGAAGGCCTTGGCGGTGTTGGCCGCGTCCTGGCCGGTCATGGCGTCGACCACGAACAGGGTTTCGGCCGGGTTCACCGCCGCGTGCAGGGCCTTGATCTCGGCCATCATCGCTTCGTCGATGGCCAGGCGGCCGGCGGTATCGACCAGCAGTACATCCACGAACGACTTGCGCGCATCGTCGATGGCGGCGCGGACGATGGCTTCCGGCTTCTGGTCGGCGCTGGACGGGAAGAACAGCACGCCCACCTGCTCGGCCAGGGTCTTCAGCTGCTCGATCGCGGCCGGACGGTACACGTCGGCCGAGACCACCATCACCTTCTTCTTGCGCTTTTCCTTCAGGTGCTTGGCCAGCTTGCCCACGGTGGTGGTCTTGCCGGCGCCCTGCAGGCCCGCCATCAGGATGATGGCCGGGGCCGGAACATTCAGGTTCAGGTCGCTGGCTTCAGCACCCATCACCGCGGTCAGCTCGTCGCGCACGACCTTGATCAGGGCTTGGCCCGGGGTCAGCGACTTCAGCACTTCCTGGCCGACCGCGCGCACCTTGATGCGCTCGATCAGGGCCTGCACCACCGGCAGTGCGACGTCGGCTTCAAGCAGCGCGATGCGGACCTCGCGGGTCGCCTCGCGGATGTTCTCCTCGGTCAGGCGGCCACGGCCACGCAGGCGCTCGATGGTGCCGGAAAGGCGCTGGGTCAGGGACTCGAACATGCGGCGCAACCTGTCTGAAAGCGGGGGACAATAAGGCAGACAGTATAACGGGTCCGCCCCTGCCCCCGGGCTGCGACGCTGCGGCCGTCGCCACCACCGCGGGGGTATGCGAAACTGCAACGATGACAATCGTTCTCATCGCCGTCCTGCTGTACCTGGCTGCCAGTGCCCTGCTGGTGCGCGCGCTCGGCCGCGATGGAACCCCTGGCGCGCCCACCTGGCTGTGGCCGGCCCTGCCGGCGATGCTGCTGCATGGCAGCTACCACGTGTTGGTCGCAATGCGCACCAACGGCGGCCCGGACATGCACTTCTTCGCCGCGCTGTCGCTGGTCGGCCTGGGCATGGCCTGGCTGACCTCGCTGGTCGGCGCGCGCGGGCGGATGTCGGCGCTGGGCGTGGTCGTGTTCCCGCTGGCCGGGGTGCTGCTGCTGGCCTACCACGGCTACGGCCACGAACCGAGCAAGGTGCTGGGCTGGCGCCTGGCCAGTCATGCCTGGCTGGCACTGCTGGCCTACGCGACGCTGAGCATCGCCGCGCTGCTGGCGATCATGCTGTGGCTGCAGGAGCGTGCATTGCGCCGTCGTGAGTTCCGCCCGTGGCTGCGCGCACTGCCGCCGCTGGCCGACCTCGAATCCCTGCTGTTCCGGGTAATCACCGTCGGCTTCGCGCTGCTCACCCTGACCCTGGTCACCGGCGTGCTGTTCGTCGATGACCTGCTGGCGCAGAAGCTGGTGCACAAGACCGTGCTGAGCGTGTTGTCATGGATCGTATTCGGCGTGTTGCTGATCGGCCGCCGTCGCTACGGCTGGCGCGGCATGAAGGCGGTGCATTGGACGCTGGCGGCGATGCTGTTGCTGCTGCTGGCGTTCTTCGGCAGCCAGTTCGTGATCGAACTGGTGTTTGGGCATACGCGGTAGAGGCGTGCCGACCAACGGTCGGCACCCACCCCAACATCACCTGGTAGTGCCGGCCGCTGGCCGGCAACTGAACCACGCCCTGCGTGGATGCCGCAGACGATCAAGGCAGCGGCTGGGCCAGGATCTTCCGCACCGAACGGCCACTGTTGGTGAGGATGTCATCGACCTGCCAGCAGCCCTGCGCTTGGCGCACCATCGGCAGGCGGGTCACGTAGGCCTTCTCCCAAACCGAATAGCGCATCTCGACCTGGCCGGAATTCGCCGAGGCCGCTTTCCAGCTGTAGCGCACCGGGGTTTCGATGTCGCCGTCCTGCGCATCCAGCCACGGATCGGAATCGATCGTGCAGATGCCCTGTTCGCGTTCCTGGCAGGCACGCTCGCCGCGCAGTGCCTTGCCGAAGGCGGGACTGACCAGCGCCGGTGGCGGCTCCAGCAGGTCGCCATCACCCGTCGTTGCCTCGTAGAAGGCGCGGGCCACAGCGGCAGGCTCCTGGCAGGTGGGCGCGGCCTGTGCGGCGGGCGCCAGCAGCAGGCCGGCGATCACGAGCATCCCTGTCTTTCGCATGTCCAATCCCTCTGGTCGTGATGGCGATCTTTTGTAGAGCCGAGCCCATGCTCGGCTGCGTCCCAGCATAAGCCGAGCGCAGGCTCGGCTCTACTTACAGCCCGTAGCGCTCGATCACGTCCAGGTGCGGCTGGCGATCCTGGTCGCAGGCCTCGGCCAGACGCAGCCAGCAATGCGGATGCGGCCACGTCGCGGTTTCCCGCTGCAGGAAGCGATGCAGTGCCAGCGGTGCATGGTCCTGCGGCTGTGCCACGGTGAACAGCAGGCCGGGCACCGTGCCGTCTTCCACATCGGGGTCGGTGACGGTGTAGTCCGGCCGGCTGTGTGACCACACCTTCCAGCCCTGTGCTTCGGCCGCCTCGACGAAGGCATTCCAGGCCTCTTCGCCCGGGTGCGCGCCATCGATCATCCAGCTGCGGGCGAAGCCGCCGCGCTCCAGCACATGCACCTGCGCATAGGTCGGGATGAAATGCTCGCGCGCTTCTTCTTCCTCCGGGGCCGGATGCACCAGCGCTGCATCGAACACCACCCAGTCACCCACCTGCTGGGCGCGGTTGGACGGCGCGTTCTCGACGATGCGCGCGGTCACCGGACCGCTGCGACGGGCGTAGTACTCCATCGGTTCGCCGTTCTCTTCGCTGCGGATGATCACCCATCCCCACGGCTCCTCGACCACGCCGTCCTGGCTGGACAATTCCATGCCTATCGCCGTCGCCGAGCGACGCACGGCGTCCCAGTCGCGCGCCGCGCTGGCGGCACTCATGTGGTCCCAATGCGCGGCATTCGGCTCTTCCAGCAATTCAACCAGCTGCGCATAGCAGGCCTGTGCTTCGCTGAAGCGGCCGGTTTCCATGTACATCCGCGCCAGCGTGCCACGCGCGCCGTGCGAGCCCGGAGACAGCTCCAGAAGCGATCGGGCCGCCTGCTCCAGCGCCGGCCAGTCGGACACACGGCGTGCACGCTGCACCTCGCACCAGTGCGCGAACACCGGCACGCTGCCGCGATAGAGATCGGCCAGCTGGCGCAGTCCGTCGTCATCGCCCTGTTCGGCCAGCCAGCGCATCAGCGTGTAGGCCGCGGGGCCATCGTGCTGGGTATGGCCGCGTACGAACCGCCACAGCAGCGACCGCGCCTCGGCCTGCGCGCCGCAGGCATTCAGTGCCGAGGCGGCCATGTCAGCCAGCGCCTCGTCATCGGGCAGCTCGGCATGCGCCTGCAGCAACCACTGCGCTTCGCGCTCGGGATCGCGCGACTGGTTCTGTTCGCCCTGCGCGTCCAGCCATGCCAGCAGCTCGCCCGCCGGCACCGGTAGCGGCGCGACGTCCGGTAATGCCTCGATGCGCGCGGCCAGGCCTGCCACCAGCGCCGCAGCACCCCGATCCTGGCGCAGCTGCGCCAGATGGGTGCGGGCAAGTTCCAGCTGCCGCAGTGCCACCCAGCGCGCGCCACGCTGCAGCGCCAGCTCCAGGCTCAGCGCCGCGACTTCGATCAGCAGGCGGTGCGAACCGACCCGTGCGAAGTGCTCGATGATGGTGTTGAAGCGCGTGCCCAGATCCCAGGTGTTGCGCGCAGGATCCCGCTGACAGAGCGCGGCGGCGGTGTTGGCCCACAGGCGCCAGTAGTTCGGGGTCAGCTCGCTCCACGGCACCAGCTGCTGCAGCGCCTCTTCGTCGCGGCCCAGCTGGGCCAGCGCCCAGGCCTTGGACAGGCGGCGCGGCACCGTGCAGTTGGCCGGCTCGTACTCCCCGGAGGCTGCCACTTCGGCCTCGCGCTTCTCGATCAGCGCCAGTGCCTCGTCGGCACGGCCGACAGCGAGCAGGATCTTGATCTGCATCTCGGGGAAGCTGTCGAACACTTCCTTGCCACAGGCTTCCACGGCATCGGCCTGCACCTGCAGGTAATCCAGCGCCTCCTGGCCACGGCCATCATCGAGCAGCGCATCGGCCTTCTCGCAGCTCAGGCACTGGAAACAGGCCCAGCTCGGGTCGATGCGGCCAAGGGTTTCGTCGCAGACCTCGATGCGCTCGGGCACCCAGCCCGGGCCGTCGATGTTGCCGTAGCAGGCGGCCAGGTCCTGGGTCACGCAGATCGACTGCGGGCATTCCAGGGTGTCCTCGCGGTGCGCGCGCTCGAACAGCGCTACGGCTTCGCCGAGTGCGCTCTCGCCTTCCACGCGGTTGCCGACGCGGTTGCGCAGCGCCCAGTGGCCGACATAGACGTCAACCCAAGGGTTGTCCAGCGCCTTGCCCAGGGCGCGTGCTTCGGGCAGCAGGGCATCGACGCGGTCGATCTGCAGTTCACTGACCTCGTCGGCGAGACGGTTCAGCAGGTGCGCGTTCTGCGCCTGGCCGGCCTGGCGCAGGTCACCCTGCAGCTTTTCGACCCAGTTCCAGATGTCCATGGGGGTAATTGCTCCTGTCTAGCGAAGGCTGGATGAGAGGGTGCGGTGCTCAGCGCAGCATCTGCTGCAGGGCACCGGCGATATCGGTGAAGGCACCATTGAGATCCGGGCCCGGCGTAGCAGTCGCGCGTGCCAGCGGGCGGCCCTGCGCGGCGACGATGACTTTCAGCGAGCGCAGCAGGCGGGCTGCGGCCTCGGCCTGTGGGTGGCCCTCGCGCTGGGCGCGCAGCAGTGCCTGCACCGCCGGGTTGTCGAGGTTGAGGTACAGCCGCGACGGTGCACGCGATTCGATGCGTGCGGTGAACTGCCGGGCCAGGCGCAGCGCGGCCATCGAGACGCGCTTGTCGTTCTCGTCGTCTTCCAGCCGCTGCTTCAGCTCGGCCTCGCGGTCGGGCACCACCACCACCGGCAGCGCCTCCGGGCTGAAACGTGCGGGCAGCAGCTGCTCGCCGTCGCCCAGTTGTTCGCGCAGCCACGCCAGCTGCGCCTCGTCGAGGCTGTCATCACTGCGGAACAGTGAGCGGTTGCCCTGCTCGGTGCCGAGCTCGACCAGGCGCAGGCCCTTGGCCTGGGCCCAGCGCCGCAGGAATGGCACCACCGCATAGCGATGGCCGTGCGCGACCGGTACGCCCATCGCGCGGAACAGCATCTCTTCAAAACCACCGCCGTTGTCGAGGATGACATGCACGGCACCGCGCGCCGGCAGCGCACTGGCCGGCAGGTCGCCCTGCGAGGTCGGTACCCGCACATGCTCCATCAGCAGTTCGAACAGGCGGTCATCACACAGCGCCGCGCCCAGCAAGGCCTCATTATGGCGCGTGAGAACGCGTCGCCAGGCTTCCGGCTGCTGCTTCGCAACGTCGGCCAGGCCGTCGATCAGCGCTTCCAGCAGTGCATGCTGCACGGCTCGGTACTGGTCGTCGCGCTGCAGGTCTTCGCGGCTGGCGGTAGGCGTGAGACGCGAGGATTCGATCACCCCGCCGATGAAGCCGGCCCAGGGCGGCAGCAGGTCGCGGGCGTCGTCGTCCAGCAGCATGCCGCGCACGAACACCGACAGGTTGCGGTTGTCGCTGGTGCCGTAGGTAGCACCGTCCTGCACCCACAGCAGGCCGGTGGCATCGCTGTTGCCATCCGCGCGCAACGGCACGGTGACGATCGGCTCGAAATCGTGCTCGAAGCGCGCTGCGAACTGCAGCGCCTGGCGCCGCGCCTGCACCGGATGCACAGCGACGTCGCCCTGGCCGCGCCACGGCGGCGGCTCGGGGTTGAGCGCCTCGGCCGCAGCACCGATGAAGATCGGTTCGGACAGCAACGCGCAGTAGCGGCCCAGCACCTCATGCAGGCGCGCCTCGTTGGCCAGCGGCAGGAAGTCCGGATGCAGCTCCAGCTCCACCTCGGTACCGACCGACCGCGCCGGCACTTCACTGACGGTGTATTGCTCGGCATTGCTGGACACGTACAGATGCCCCAGCTCCGGCGTCTGGTACGAGGTGGTACGCACGCTGACCCGGCGCGCCAGTACGAAGGCCGACAGGAAGCCGAGGCCGAACATGCCGATCAGGCCTTCGTCGTCCTCGCCGCCCTGGCGCAGGCCACGGGTGTAGCCGACGCCGACGGTGGCCAGGTAGTCGTGGATTTCCTGGCGGGTCAGGCCGGCACCGGTATCGGTGATGCGCAGCACGCCGGCAGCGGCATCGACCTGTACCGAAATGCGCGAAGGCACTTCGATGCCCGGCTGTTCGATGCGACGGCGGATGATCGAGTCGTGCGCGTTCTGCACCAGCTCACGCAGCGCCACCACCGGGGTGGAGTACAGGTGCTTGCCCAGCACCGTCATCAGTCCATTGAGATCGACCCCGGCACGACGGATTTCGGCGTTGGGGGCGGTGAGCGCGTTGTCCTGCATGTAATCGTTTACTCCTGGGCACGGAAAGACGCCAGAGGGCGTCTTCGTCGAGCGGGAAAAACTAGCACAAGGAAGCTGACCGTTACTGCATTGGACACGTGTAGAGCCGAGCCGATGCTCGGCTGCTGTTCGACCACCCGTCGAGCATGGCTCGACTCTACAAGAAGCAGCCGAGCGTGGGCTCGGCCCTACAGGACGGGCATCACGCCGCGTCGATGGCCTCGGACAGGCGTTCCACCGCAATCACTTCCATGCCCTTCACCGAACCACCCTTGGGCGCATTGGCCTTGGGCACGATGGCACGCTTGAAACCATGGGTGGCGGCCTCGCGCAGGCGGTCCTCGCCATTGGGCACCGGGCGGATCTCGCCGGACAGGCCAACCTCGCCAAAGGCAATCGTCTTTTCCGCCAGCGGCCGGTCCTGCAGCGAGGACAGCACCGCCAGCAGCACCGGCAGGTCGGCGGCGGTCTCCTGCACACGGATGCCGCCGACCACATTGACGAACACGTCCTGGTCGCCGACCAGCACGCCACCATGACGGTGCAGCACGGCCAGCAGCATGGCCAGCCGGTTCTGCTCCAGGCCGACCGCGACACGGCGCGGGTTCGACAGCGGCGAAGCATCTACCAGCGCCTGCACCTCCACCAGCAGCGGCCGGGTGCCCTCGCGGGTGACCATCACGCAGCTGCCCGGCTGATGGGTGCTGCCGCCGGACAGGAAGATCGCCGAGGGGTTGGAGACTTCCTTCAGGCCCTTGTCGCCCATCGCGAACACGCCCAGCTCGTTCACCGCGCCGAAGCGGTTCTTGAACGCGCGCAACAGGCGGAAGCGGCTGCCGCTCTCGCCTTCGAAATACAGCACCGCATCGACCATGTGCTCGAGCACGCGCGGGCCGGCGATGCCGCCCTCCTTGGTCACGTGGCCGACCAGGAACACGGCGGTGCCGGTCTCCTTGGCAAAACGCACCAAGCGCGCCGCGCTCTCGCGCACCTGGCTGACCGAACCCGGCGCGGCGGTCAGGCTCTCGGTCCACAGGGTCTGCACCGAATCGGCCACGATCAACCGCGGGCCGGCCCTGGAGGCATGCTGCAGGATCGACTCGACGCCGGTCTCGGCCAGCGCGTTGACGCCATCCAGTGGCAGTTCCAGCCGGTGCGCGCGGCCGGCCACCTGCGCCAGCGACTCCTCGCCGGTGACGTACAGCACCGGCAGTTCGGCCGCCATCTTCGCCACTGCCTGCAGCAGCAGGGTGGACTTGCCGATGCCCGGGTCGCCGCCGACCAGCACCACCGCGCCCTCGACCAGGCCGCCGCCCAGCACGCGGTCGAACTCACCGATGCCCGTACTGACCCGTCGGTGCTCGGTCTGCTCCACGTCCTTCAGGGCGGTGATCTTCGGCGGATCGATCTTGCCCGCCCAGCCCGCCCGCCGCGACGCCGGCGCCTTGGCCGCCGCCGCGCTCTCCAGCACGATTTCCGACAGCGAGTTCCAGGCATTGCACTCGGTGCACTGGCCCTGCCACTTGCTGAATTCGGCGCCGCATTCATTGCAGACGTAGGCGGTGCGGGCTTTTGCCATTGGATGATTTCCAGCAACGGGAACAGGCGTGGCAGGATAGCCGAGCCGGGTCGCAGGTGCTGCGACCGCTCAAGTCCCACCCACCCGCGCCGATAGGGGTCGCGGGCGTGCGCCTTGCGGGCGCCCCTCCCTCCCCCACTGGATTCAACATGACTGGCAGTTACAGTCAGAGCCTGGTCATCATCTCCCTGCTGGTGGCCATCCTTGCTTCGTACACGGCGCTGGACATGGCCGGACGCCTGGCCACGGCCGAGGGGCGCGTGGCCCGCTGGTGGCTGGCCGGGGGTGCGGCGGCAATGGGCCTGGGCATCTGGTCGATGCACTTCATCGGCATGCTCGCCTTCGACCTGCCGATCCCGGTCGGCTACGACCTCGGCATCACCCTGTATTCGCTGGCGGTCTCGATTGGCGCTTCGGCCTACGCACTGTGGCTGGTGTCGCGACCCAGCCTGCCCTGGCGGCGCTTGCTGGCTGGCGCGGTACTGATGGGGCTGGGCATTGCCACCATGCACTACCTGGGCATGGCCGCGATGCGCATGCAGCCGGGCATCGACTACCACCCCGGCTGGTTCGCCGCCTCGATCGCGGTGGCCATCGGTGCCGCCGGTGCTGCGCTGTGGATCGCCTTCCGCCTGCGTGCCGAACAGCGCAACACCCTGCGCCTGCGCGTGCTCGCCTCGCTGGTGATGGGCGTGGCCATCGTGGGCATGCATTACACCGGCATGGCTGCGGCGCGTTTCCCCGCAGGCAGCATCTGTGGCGCGGTGGGCAGTGGCGGCATCGATACGCGCTGGCTGGCAGTGCTGGTGATCGTCACCACCGTGGCGACCCTGGGCATCGCCCTGGTGGCCTCGCTGTTCGACCGGCAGATGCGCGTGCGCACCGGGCTGCTGGCCGACTCGCTGGCGCACGCCAACGACAAGCTGATCCAGGCCGCCCTGCACGACCCGCTGACCCAGCTGCCCAACCGCATGCTGCTGCAGGACCGCATCGAGCAGGCCATCGAGAAGGCGCGGCGGCGCAACCAGGCGGTGGCGGTGATGTTCTGCGACCTGGACGGCTTCAAGGCGGTCAATGATGCCTATGGTCACCAGCTCGGTGACCGCCTGCTGGTGGCGGTGGCACAGCGTATCGGCGGCCTGCTGCGCCCGCAGGACACCTTCGCCCGCCTCGGCGGCGACGAGTTCGTGATCGTGCTGGCCATCGACATTCCCGACGATGCCGTGGTCGTGGCCGAGCGCATCATCGCTGCTGCGGGCGAGCCGTTCACCCTGGACGCGGCCGAACTGCAGGTCAGCGCCAGCCTCGGCATCGCCCTGTATCCAGATGATGCCGTCAACGAACGCGAGCTGATGGCACACGCCGATGCGGCGATGTACCACACCAAGGAAACCGGCCGGAACGGCTATACCTTCTTTACGCCGTCGATGCAGCTGAGCGCCAACCGCCAGCTGCGCCTGCTGCAGGACCTGCGCAAGGCGATCACGCGCAACGAACTGGTACTGCATTACCAGCCCAAATTCCCCGCGGCGGGTGCACCGGCCACCGGCGCCGAGGCCCTGCTGCGCTGGCAGCACCCGGAGCTGGGCCTGCTGGCACCGGATGTGTTCATTCCCATCGCCGAGCGCAGCGGCCTGATCCTGCCGATCGGCGACTGGGTACTGGACCGCGCCTGCGCGCAGCTGCGTGCGTGGCACGATGCCGGACATGCCGAATGGTCGATGGCGGTGAACCTGTCGCCACTGCAGTTCTCCTCGCCGGCCCTGTTGGACAGCGTGCGCGAGGCACTGGAGCGGCACCGCATCGAACCGGCGTGCCTGACCCTGGAGATCACCGAGACCACCGCGATGAAGGACGTGGACGCCAGCCTGGCGATTCTCAACGACCTGACCGCGATGGGCGTGCACATTGCCATCGACGACTTCGGCACGGGCTATTCCAGCCTGCTCTACCTGAAGCGCATGCCCGCCACCGAACTGAAGATCGACCGTGCATTCGTGCACGACCTGGAGTGCAACGCCGAAGATGCCGCCATCGTCTCGTCGATCATCGCGCTGGGCCGCACCCTGCAGTTGCAGGTGGTGGCCGAAGGCGTGGAGACGCAGGCGCAGCGTGAATACCTGAGCGAGCTGGGCTGCGACCAGTTGCAGGGCTACCACCTGGGCCGGCCGATGGACGCCGACGAGTTCCTGCGCCGGGTGGGGTGAGGTCCCGGTTTCGAGGTCGGGCCCCTTGCCGCAGGCAAGGGCTCTGCCCCCCGGATGGATCGTGCGCGCGGTTCATCCACGCATGGCGTGGATCTACCCGGGCCCCGGGGTCAGAGCCCTGGCCTGCGGCAAGGGATCCGACCCCATCCATCCGCCAACAAAAAGGCCGCCCCGAAGGGCGGCCTTTCTGCGTGGCAACGTCGCGAAGACGTCAGTGCATCATGTGCACGTTCATGTTGTGCATGACCCACAGGGTGCCGACCACGATGATGCCGATCACCACCACGGTGAAGGCCGCAGCGTTGACGTTCCAGCGGCTTTCCGAGGAGCGGTCCAGGTGCAGGAAGAACACCAGGTGGACCAGCATCTGCAGCACCGCGGTGATGGCGATGACCACACCGTTGACGGTGCGCGAGAAATCGCCCGACATCACCATCCAGAACGGGATGACGGTCAGCACCACCGCCAGCACGAAGCCGATCAGGTACGACTTCACGGTGCCATGGCTTTCGCCGCCGGTGCCGTGGTCGTGTGCATGGTTGTCATGTGCCATTACAGGGCTCCATTGAGGTAGACGACGGAGAACACGCCGATCCAGATCAGGTCCAGGAAGTGCCAGAACAGGCTCAGGCACGCCATGCGGGTCTTGTTGGTCGGGGTCAGGCCGTACTTCTTCAGCTGCACGAACATCACCAGCAGCCACAACAGGCCGGCGCTGACGTGCAGGCCGTGGGTACCGACCAGGGCGAAGAATGCCGACAGGAAGGCACTGCGGTCCGGACCGTAGCCCTGGTGGATCAGGTGCTGGAACTCCCACACTTCCATGCACATGAAGCCGAAGCCCAGCAGCCAGGTGATGCCCAGCCACAGGTACATCTGGCCCATCTGCTTGCGGTGCATGGCGATCATGCCCAGGCCGAAGGTCAGCGACGAGGTCAGCAGCAGCGCGGTTTCCCATGCCACGAACGGCAGTTCGAACAGGTCCTTCGCGGTGGGGCCACCATCGGTGCCGCCTGCCAGCACCACGTAGGTGGCGAACAGCGAGGCGAAGATGAGGCAGTCGCTCATCAGGTACACCCAGAAACCGAAGACGGTGTTGCCGCCGGTGTCGTGGTGCTCGTGGTCGTCATGGCCATGGGCCGCCGCATGCGCGGCGTGCCCGTGGCTCAGGGTCGAGGTATTGGTGCTCATGCCTTCAGCTCCGACTTCACCAGGCCCTGGGCTTCCAGGTGCTTGCGGTGTTCGTTCTCGATGCGTTCCACCTCGGCGGCCGGGACCCAGTAGTCCACGTCCTGGTCGAAGGTGCGGTAGATGAACGTGGCGATCATGCCGACGAAGCCGACGATGGCCAGCCACCAGATGTGCCAGATCATCGCAAAGCCGAACACCAGGCTGAAAGCACCGATGACAACGCCCGTGCCGGTGTTGCGCGGCATGTGGATGTCGGTGTACTTGGCCGGCTTCGGCCAGGCTTCACCACGCTGCTTGCGCTCCCAGAAATCGTCCAGTTCGGTGACTTCCGGCAGGGTGCCGAAGTTGTAGAAGGCCGGCGGCGAAGAGGTTTCCCACTCGAGCGTACGGGCATCCCACGGGTCGCCGGTCAGGTCGACGGTCTTCTTGCGGTCGCGGATCGACACGGCCACCTGGATGATCTGGCACAGGATGCCGGCACCCACGATGAAGGCACCTGCGGCGGCGATCAGCAGCAGCGGCTCATAGGCCGGGTTGACGGTGCTCTGCAGGCGGCGGGTCATGCCCATGAAGCCCAGCACGTACATCGGCATGAAGGTCACGTAGAAGCCGATGAACCAGCACCAGAACGCGCACTTGCCCCAGAACTCATTGAGGCGGAAGCCGAACATCTTCGGCCACCAGTAGGTGATGCCGGCGAACATGCCGAACACCACGCCGCCGATGATGACGTTGTGGAAGTGGGCGATCAGGAACAGGCTGTTGTGCAGCACGAAGTCGATGGCCGGGATTGCCAGCATCACGCCGGTCATGCCGCCGATGACGAAGGTGACCATGAAGCCGATGGTCCACAGCACCGGGGTGGTGAAGTGCACGCGGCCGCGGAACATGGTGAACAGCCAGTTGAAGATCTTCACGCCGGTCGGGATCGAGATGATCATCGTCGTGATGCCGAAGAAGGCATTGACGTTGGCACCCGAGCCCATGGTGAAGAAGTGGTGCAGCCACACGATGAACGACAGCACGCCGATGCAGGCGGTGGCGTAGACCATGCCCTTGTAGCCGAACAGCGCCTTGCGCGAGAAGGTCGCGATGACTTCGGAGAACACACCGAACGCCGGCAGGACCAGGATGTACACCTCCGGGTGACCCCAGATCCAGATCAGGTTGATGTACAGCATGGCGTTGCCGCCACCGTCATTGGTGAAGAAGTGCGTGCCCAGGTAGCGGTCCAGGGTCAGCAGCACCAGGGTGATGGTCAGCACCGGGAAGGCGGCGACGATCAGCACGTTGGTCACCAGGGCGGTCCAGGTGAACACCGGCATCTGCATCAGCTTCATGCTGGGGGTACGCATCTTCAGGATGGTGATGAAGAAGTTGATACCGCTCAGCGTGGTACCCAGGCCTGCGACCTGTAGACCCCAGATGTAGTAGTCCATGCCTACGCTTGGACTGTATTCGATGCCTGACAACGGCGGGAACGCCAGCCAGCCGGTGGCGGCGAATTCACCGATCCACAGCGACAGCATGATCAGCACCGCGCCGGACACGAACAGCCAGAAGCTGAGCGAGTTGACGAACGGGAACGCGACGTCGCGAGCACCGATCTGCAGCGGCACGGCCAGGTTCATCAGGCCGGTGATCAGCGGCATCGCCACGAAGAAGATCATGATCACGCCGTGGGCGGTGAAGATCTGGTCGTAGTGGTGCGGCGGCAGGTAACCCTCGGACCCGCCGACGGCGAGCGCCTGCTGGGTACGCATCATGATGGCGTCGGAGAAGCCGCGCAGCAGCATGACGAAGGCGACGATGAGGTACATCACGCCGATCTTCTTGTGGTCCACCGAGGTGAACCACTCCTTCCACAGATAGCCCCACAGCTTGAACTTGGTGATCAGGGCCATGACGCCCAGGCCACCCAGCACCGCGCCGACCAGGGTGGTCAGCACGATCGGATCGTGGGGGATCGACTCAAGAGAGAGTTTTCCCAACATGTTCATTCTCCCGAACCCGCATGGCCAGCATGGCCAGCGTGTTCGTGTTCGGTGGCATCCAGGTTTTCACCCGATTCCTTGGAATCATGCGCGTCACTGGGGGCGTGGCCCTCGTGCGCTTCATGGCTGGCGGCATCGGCAGCGGCGGCACCGGCATGTTCGTGCTTCATGCCGTAGTGCTTGTTGTCGCCCATGTGCTTGGCGATGACCCAGTTGAACAGGCCTTCTTCGGTCTTGCCGAAGTAGGTGACCGGGTACCACTCCGCGTTGCGTGCTTCACCCAGGGCCTTGAACGAGGTCTTGTCCAGGGTCTGCTCGCCGGCACGGACCTGGTCCAGCCACTGGCGGTATTCGGCATCGGTGACCGAGTAGGCAGTGAAGTGCATCTTGGCGAAGCCCGCGCCGCTGTAGTGCGAGGACATGCCCGGGAATTCACCGGTCTCGTTGGCGATCAGGTGGAGCTTGGTCTCCATCGCAGCCATCGAGTAGATCATGCTGCCCAGGTGCGGGATGAAGAAGGCATTCATCACCGAATCGGACGTGATCTTGAAGTTCAGCGGCGTGTTGACCGGGAACTTGATTTCGTTGACGACCGCCACCTTCTCTTCCGGATAGATGAACAGCCACTTCCAGTCCAGCGAGATCGCCTCGATGGTGACCGGCTTGACGTCCGATTCCAGCGGCTTGTACGGGTCCAGCGCGTGCGACGAACGCCAGGTCAGGACCGCCAGCACCAGCACGATCATGCAGGGAATGGACCACACCACCACCTCGATCGCCGTCGAGTGGGACCACTTCGGCTCGTAACGGGCCTTGGTGTTGGAGGCGCGATACTTCCACGCGAAGGTCAGGGTCATGATGATGACCGGGATGACGACCAGCAGCATGAGCACGGTGGCCGTGATCAGCAGGGTCTTCTCATCCTGGCCGATCTGGCCCTTCGGACTGAGGATGGCCACGGCATCGCAGCCGGTGAGCATCACCAGCAACGACAGCAGCAGGCCCGGGCGCAACCAGCGCCCAAGGGTTTTCAACGGAATCATCGGTCGATCCAATTGCGAGGGAATGCCGTTCCCCGTCCTGCCTGTTCCGGCAAAAGCCGGTCCCGCCGGTCCGGAAGACAGGCAGGGAGGTGGGGTCGAGTCAGCCTTTCAATTTTAGGCCGTCACCCACCATTTAAGAAAGGCATTGACAATGATCAGGCGCAGGAAAGGCCCGTTTCAGGCTGCGACACGTTGTCGCAGTGCGCGGCCACGGCGGGCAGAGCGCTCGCGGGCGGCATCCTGGCATCGGGCGATGGCGGCTGCTCCGCCCGTGCCCGGAAAGGTCGCCTGAACATGTTCAGGCATGCCCGCGAAGGTAATGCATGGGATGCTTGGCGTTGGAGGAAGCCCCATGGACAAGATCAACTTCAAGAAGCGTGATCGCGCGTTGTACCAGCCCCCGGCGGGCCGGTTCGTAACGGTGGACGTACCGCCCCTGCCCTACCTGATGATCGACGGCCGCGGTGACCCGAACACGGCCCCGGCCTACCAGCTGGCCGTGCAGTGGCTGTACGCGGTGAGCTATGCGCTGAAGTTTGCACTGAAGAGCGAAGGCCAGGACTACGTGGTGCCACCGCTGGAAGCGCTGTGGACCGCCGAGGATCCGTCGAGCTTTGTGGCACGCCGCAAGGATGAGTGGAGGTGGACGGTGATGATCCGCACGCCGGACGGGATCAGTCCAGCGCAGTTGGAGGCTGCCATTGCCAAGGCAGTGAAGAAACTGGGCGACGTTCCGGCCAGCCTCCGCCACGAAATTCTCGAAGAAGGCCTCTGCCTGCAGACCCTGCATATTGGTGCCTACGATGAGGAGGGCCCGATCCTGGCGAAGTTGCACGATGAACTGATGCCTTCGCTGGGCTACACCTTCGCCGGCCCCCATCACGAGATCTACCTGGGCGACCCGCGCAGGACCGACGCTGCGCGGTTGAAGACCGTACTGCGGCAGCCGGTGCGGGCGCTTGAGCCTGTTAAGGGTTCGCGCTCATGACACAAGGCCCGTGATTGCTTCAAATGCCCAAACAAAAAGCCCCGACCAAGGCCGGGGCTTTTCATGCAACTGGTGCCGGAAACAGGAGTCGAACCTGCGACCTACGCATTACGAATGCGCCGCTCTACCAACTGAGCTATTCCGGCGTAGCCCGCGATTTTAAGGGCTTGACGCCCCGGCGGTCAATCCATCCGACTCAGCTAACCTCTACCCGGTTGGCGCACACCCGCCCGGCGGCGAAATCCTGCAGGTTCCCCAGCGTGATCGCCGAGATCTCCTGCAGCGCCTCCACGGTGAAGAAGCCCTGGTGGCCGGTCACCAGGACGTTGGGGAAGGTCATCAGGCGCTGGAAGGCCTCGTCGTCGATGATCTCGCCGGACAGGTCCTGGAAGAACAACGCGCTTTCCTGTTCGTACACGTCGATGGCCAGGTGGCCGAGCCGGCGCGACTTCAGCGCGCGGATCACTGCATGGGTGTCCACCAGTGCGCCGCGTGAGGTGTTGACCAGCATTGCACCGGGTTTCATCCGCGCCAGAGAGGCGTCGTTGATCAGGTGCTGGGTACCGGGTGTCAGCGGGCAGTGCAGCGAGACGATGTCGGCGCGCGCCAGCAGTTCATCCAGCTCCACCATCTCGCCGACACCCGCGAAGGCGGCCGACGGATACGGGTCATGCCCCAGCACGGTGCAGCCTATGCCCTTGAATATGCGCGCGGTGGCCAGCCCGATCTTGCCGGTACCGACGATGCCGACGGTGCGTCCATGCAGGGTGCGCCCCAGCAGGCCATCGAGCATGAAGTTGCCTTCGCGCACGCGGTTGTAAGCGCGATGGGTCTGGCGGTTGAGGGTCATCACCAGCGCCAGTGCATGCTCGGCCACGGCCTCGGGCGAATACGCAGGCACCCGGGCGACGAACAGGTCCAGTGCTTCCGCAGCGGCCAGGTCCACATTGTTGAAGCCCGCACAGCGCAGCAGCACCGCACGCACGCCCAACACGTGCAGCGCGCGCAGCACCGCCGCATCCAGCCGGTCGTTGACGAACACGCAGACGGCGGCGCAATCCTGTGCGAGTGCTGCGGTATGCACATCCAGCGCGGCATCGAAGTAGACGAACGTGTAACCCTGCCCCGCTGCATCGCGCAGGTTGGCGTCGTCCAGGAAGCGACGGTCGTAGGGTCGGGCGCTGAAGACGGCGATCTGCATGGAAGAACCTGGGTGGAATGCCATGCCGACCATACCGCAGCCACGCGTCCGTGGGGATGGCACCGGCGATGCGAACGTCGCCGGTGCCCTGTACCACTTAGAACCGGTAGCCCAGGCCCAGCATCACGCCGTTCTGGATCTGCCCGTCACGACGCTCGCCCACGTAATCGGCCATGATCGACAGGCGTTCGCTGGCGCGGCTGGTCACGCCCAGGTTCCAGGCCAGTACCTGCTCGCCCACGGCCTGGCTGCTGGCGCCGAACACCAGGTCCGGTGCTGCGGCGAAGCCGGTGCTGTAGCGGGCCTGCGAATCGCCCAGCTCCTTCTGCCAGACCACGCGCGCACGCGGGGTGATGCGCTCGCCGTTGTCGCCCTCGAAGGTCCTGAACAGCTGCAGGCCCGCACCCACGCGGATGCTCTCCAGGCTGCCGCTGCGACCCACCAGCGCACCCGCGCCCTGCCCTTCATTGAAGCGGGTGGCCGAGGTCCGCGCGTAGTCCACCACCGGCAACAACGGCTGGATCACCAGGCCCTTGCCAGTGGTGAACGAGAACGCGTGTTCCACCCGTGCCGAGATCGCATCGTTGTTGTACTTGGCGCGCAGCGGCTGCTGCAGGCCGTCGATGCCGCTCACGCTGCGCCGGGTGTCATGACGCAGGTCGGTATAGCGCACCGCCGCCGACAGATAGCCGCGCGAATAGGTCGCGTCCAGATAGCCGCCCACGTCCAGCGCGCGCACGTCACCGCTGAAGTCGGAACCATCGCGGCCCTTGGTCGACATATCTGCCGCTGCCACGCTGACGCCCAGGGTGACGCGGTCATCGGCAACGCGGGTATCGGCACCGACGACGACGCCGCCGATGTTATGGCTCAAGCCGGCCACGCCACCGTCGGCATCGATGCGGCCGTGGCTGGCGAAACCTCGCGCCCACAGGCCATGGTTGCGACCAGAGCCACTGCCTTCACCGCCACCCGCCGCCGGCTCGACCAGATGCATGGCCAGCTGGTTGAACAGGCTGCCGTGGCGCATGCCCGGCTGCGCCGAGACCGACTGCGCGGCCTGCGAGGCCAGGCCGTCGGCATCGCCGCCACTGCGCATCGCCGCCTGGTGCTGCTGCACCACGTTGCCAATGCTGCCCACCAATGCATTGTCGGCCAGGCGCAGGCTCGCGTGCGCGTCACCGCGCAGGGCACCGGCCTGCTGTGCGATCACATCACGGTCGGCGAACTGCAAGGCGCCGAGCAGCGACTTCAGGCCACCATCCTTGCGATCGGAAGCGGTCGCCAGCGCACGGCCAAGGGCATCGCCCGAAACAGCATTGGCAAACAGCCCCAGCTGGTCGAAGCCCGGGTTGGCGGTCAACCACAGGCCGTCCGCGGTCTGTTTCACGTTGAAGCTCAGCAGCGAGTTGTGGCGTGGGCGGAACACTTCGCCGCCGGTGATGTTGGCGCTGTAGCCGGTGTCGCCCAGGCGCACGACGTCTTCGAAGCCGCCCTGGTAGATCGGGCCCTGCACGAGATCGCGACGGAAATCCTGGCCGTAGTAGCCCTGCGCCACGTTCAGTTCAAGGAAGGCACCCTTGGAGATCACCAGCGCGCCGTCGGTCTGCTTGCTGTCGAAGAAACTGCCTACGCGCAGGCGGCCACTGCCGGCGCCGCCGTTCTCGGTCACGTCGAACAGCACCTTGCCGCCCGGCATGATGTTGACGTAGCCATGGGTGACCAGGTCGCCACCGCGCGGCATCAGCGTGCCGTAGACGCGCAGGCGGTTGAAGCCATCCTCGCGCCAGGACGGGCGGGTGCCGCTGGCCAGCGCACTGAGATCCATCGCGGTGCCCGCCACATCACCATTGCCGACCAGCATGCCTGCGCCCATCACCCGCACCTCCGAAGCGCGAAGGGCGCCGCCTTCCAGCGCGATGGTGCCGTTGTCGACCAGCATGAAGTCGGCACCGGTGGTCGCGGAGGTTCGCCAGGTGGCACCGTTGGTCACGCGGATCACGCCCATCGAGTCGTCCAGCGTGGACACGTCCAGGTCGCCCAGGCGCAGCTTCGACAGCAGCAGGGCCTTGTAGTACGGATCTTTCTGGTAGTCCTGTACCGAGTTCGCGCCGATGCCCTGCGGACCATTGCTGGACGCGTTGTAGATGCTCTGCGCCAGGTTGATGTAGCTGGACTGCCAGTTGGTGTTCCACCGCGCGAAATCATCATCGACGAAGGTCTGCAGCTGGCGACCGGTGCGCAGGTAACCCGGGTTGATGTCGCCGCTCACGTTGGCGGTAACACTCAACGTATCGCCCGGATCGCGGTAACCCTTCGCAGTGATGATCCTGTTGTTGTAGATGTCCTGGCCCGGGAACGACTCCAGCTTGCTGCCGCTGCCATCAGGGTCGAAGGTGACCGAGGTACCCGTGGTGCGCGCCGGATCTCGGAATACCAGCAAGCCGTTGGGTTGCACGACTTCATACATGGCCTTGTGCAGCAGCCCGGCGTCCATGCCGCCGCCGTAGTTGCCGGTGTAGATCTGGGTCATCCGTGGCGACGGCGTGTAGATCACCTTGCCACTGTTGCTGGCCGCATGGATCTGTACCGAATCGACGATTGGCAGATCACCGGCCAGATAGCGTTCGACGCCACCGGACTGCATGATCGAGCAGGACGAAATGCAGTGGCCGGACACGATGGTGTTCAGGCCGGATGTGCGGATGATGCCCTGCAGCCACTCGCCGGCGATCAACGCGCCGCCATTGGAGGTGCGCAGCACCACTTCGCGGATCGGCCGGCCCTCGGCCTGCGCCTTGGCCAGCAACGCTGGCAGCGATACCACGTCGGCGTAGGTCACCCCGCCGCTCAGGAAGATGCGATCCCCCTGCACGTGATAACTCATTGCCATGACGTCATCTGCCGCCGCGATGGCGCCAACGCCGATCAGCCCGGCCAGGGCCAGGCTCAACTTCGAATGCTTCATACGTTCTCTCTCTCCACCCGCAACACGCGGGTAAGGAGTCAAACGGCAAAGCGCCGGAATCTCCCCCAGCCCGGCAGGCCGGGAAAAATGAATGCATTCACAATGAGAGAGGAGCACCACACACTCTTCCCCATCCGGTCATCGTCGCGTAAAACTCGAAGGCGGATCCGCCAACGTCAGCCGAGGCCAGCCCTGTCCGTCCCGTCCCCCCTGATCCACCACGCGCCGGAGCCACCCGCGCCTGCGGACGCCTTCATCGCGTTCGTACGCGAGGAACGCGCGCCACTGTGTGCGTTCCTGCGCACACGGGGCGTCGGGCCGGAGGATGCAGAGGACATCGCGCAGGACTGCATGGAGCGGCTGATCCGCTATCGCGCGCACGGCACCGACGAACTGCGCCTGCTGCTGTATCGTATCGCGCGCAATCGCCTGGCCGATCGCGGCCGATCGCCGCAGTCGCGACCTCACTTGTCACTGGCCGAGCATGATGGTCACGACGAGCCCACCAGCCCGTCGCCGGACCCCTTGCGCCAGGCAGAGTCCGGGCAGATGTTGTCCCTGCTGCGGCAGGCCCTTTTCAAACTGCCCGAGCGCGCGCGCGAGGTGTACCTGCTCAACCGGATCACCGGCATGAGCTATACGCAGATCGCGCGGCACTGTGGAATTACAGCCAAGACCGTGGAAAAACATATCGCCCGCGCCCTGCAGGGCCTGCGCCAGGAGTTGGGACCGGATCCGCTGCACAACGACAGGGATACCGAATGAGCAGCCACCGGCATAGGGAAGACGCCTCGCTGTTCGCACGCGCCAGCACCTGGGTGGCGCGTCTGGAAGCTCCGGACTGCACCGCAGCCGAACGCGAGTCATTCGAAGACTGGCTTGCTGAAGACCCTGCCCATGTCAAAGCCTGGGTGCAGGCCGAAGACCTTTTCCAGCAGGGCCAGGGCCTGGCTGCGGACCCGTGGCTGCGGACGGCTGCGGCGCGCGCGGCACGGCCTGCCCGGCGCCGCTGGCTGCCTGCTGCGGCCGCAGCCGCGGGTATCTGCGTGGCCATCGGCGTGGGCTGGATGGTAGCGGTGGATGGCAACCCTGCCCCGCAACACTTTGCCAATGACACGCATCAGGCACAGCGGCTGACCCTGCCCGATGGCAGCGTGGCCATGCTCGATGCCGGCACGACGCTGCATGCGCGCTTCGGCTGGCGCCACCGCGAGCTGGACCTCGAACGCGGCCGCCTGCAGCTGCAGGTCGCGCCATCGAGCAAGGCATTGCAGCTGCGCGCCGGCACCAGCACGATCCGCGATATCGGCACGACCTTCCAGGTTGAGCGCCTGCACGATGGACTGGTCGAGGTCGCGCTGCTGGAGGGCGCGGTGGAAGTCAGCAACGGCGCCGCCCAGCACACGCTGGCCCCTGGCCAGCAACTGCAGGTACTGCCCTCCGGGCGCATCCAGCCCGGTCCAGCGCTGTCCTCCACGGCAGCCGCCGAGGGCTGGCTGCATGGGCAGCTGGTCTTCGATGCCACCCCGCTGTCGATCGTGGTCGAACGCATGAACCGCTATGGCCATGCACCGCTGGTGATCGCTGACCCTGAGATCAGTGATCTGGCGGTCAGCGGCACGTTCCGCGCAGGTGACGCACAGGAGTTGCTGTCCGCGCTGGAACTTGGCTGGTCCATTGCTGGCCAGACGCGCCCGGATGGCGCGCTGGAACTGCGCCGCACGTACTGAGGAGGCCTGCGGTGATGGCAGGACCAGGCACGCTGCAGTGGGGGCTGCTCCGCCCCCTGCTGTGCCTGGCGCTGCTGGTCGCCGCGCCGCCTGCCGCCATCGCAGGCGATTCCGCTGCGGCCCATGACTACCGTATCGACGCCGGCCCGTTGCCTTCAGCATTGCAGCAATGGGCACGGCAAAGCGGCATCGCCCTGGTGTTCGATGCCCGGGAACTGGCGGGGCTCCGTGCCAACGGCACCCACGGCCTGGCCGATCCAGCATCGGCCCTGAAACGGCTGGTCGCCGGCATGCCGGTGACCATCCTTCGAACACCGTCCGGAGGCTTCGTGGTCCGCCGCATCCGCGTCGCGCCCGCGGCCGCCCCGCCGGTTCCGGCAGCAGTCGCGCCGCGCCCACGCACGCCCCCGCCATCGCCGCGCCAGGTGGACCTGGCGCCGATCCATGTCACCGGCAGCCGGTTGCCGCGCACCTCCGTGCAGACCACCCTGCCGGTGACTACGATCGATCGCGCAGATATCCTGCGCAGCGGCTACGGCAGCCTGTTCGACCTGCTGCGACACCTGCCCGGCATGAACGGACTGCCCGCGATGAGCAGCGCACGCAGTGGCGATTCGCAGTACCTGCCTGTCGGTGCTGCCGCCACCACCAGCCTGGACGGCATGGGACCACGCGCCACGCTGTTCCTGGTCAATGGCCGGCGCCTGCCCCGCTACCCGATGGTGTCGCTGGAGCAGGGCGGGCTCACCGATCTGGGCGGCATTCCACTCAGCTTTGTCGAACGCATCGAACTGGTTCGCGGCGGTGCTTCAGCCATCTACGGCGCCGATGCCATGTCCGGCGTGGTCAACATCATCCTGCGCGACCAGGCCGACGGCCCGGAGGCGACGCTGCAGACCGGCCTGAGCAGCCGTGGCGACGCTGGCCAGTACCGCGTGCAGGCCGCCACCGGAGGCCTGCGCGGGAACGGGGACCGCTGGTTCGCAGGCATCGACCTGCATCGCGTCGATCACCTGGCGGGGGACCAGCGTGACTGGCACGCAGAGACGTCGCAGTACCTGATCGGCGCCTTCCGCGATGGCGACTACTGGCCCGCTACGCGCTGCGACGGGCCATTGAAACGACGCAATGGCGCCTGCTGGTTCGACAGTTCGCGCCCTCGTTCACTTCAACCGGCCTCCGATACCGCCTCGGCCTATCTGCGCTACCGGCATGAGCGTGGCCAGGGGCGCTACGTCTATGCCGAAGCCCGCGCCAGCCACAACCGGCAGCGCTTCGATCTGGGCCCGACCGCCGTCGCCCTCGGCCTGTACGGCTACACCTTCAACAGCGTCCTGCGGGAAGCCGGCAATGTGCGTCCCCAGGTACGTGCCACCGACGCCGATCTCACCCTGGGCATCGGCCGGGACCAGGGCAGCCACAGTTGGGACGCCGGCATCAGCGCGCAGCGCAGCGACGTCACCCTGTCCACGCCGGGCACCGTGCGCGCCGAACCCTTCATCGAGGCTGCGCAGTCACTCAGGTTCCTGCCAGGCTTCAATGCATTGCCCGCGGATGAAGCAACATCGCTGTTCCCGTCGATCCGCAACCGTGGACTTACCGAGCAGTGGCAGGGCTGGTGGGGCGTACAGCGGATGCTGGTGCCGATGCAGGGCGGCAATGCACAGCTGGCTACCGGCATCGACCTGCGCCATGAACGCTGGACGTCCCACCCGGACACCCTGCTGAGCCAGGGCGATCTGGCACTGGGGCTGCCGCAGCAGCAGCGGCGCCTGTCGCGGCAGAGTGGCGGCGCGTATGCGGAACTGGGCCTGCCGCTCACATCGGAGCTGCGCATGGACGTGGCCGCGCGCTGGGACTACGACGGCGACTACACGGCATTCTCGCCCCGTGCCGGCCTGCGCTGGACACCCACACCGCACTGGTCGTTCCTGCTGGCCAGCGGCCGCGGCTATCGCGCGCCCAGCCTGTTCGAACAGCGCCGGCCGCCAGGACAGTTCGGCACCCTCACCCTGCCCGCCTCAAGCGCACTGCCGCCCTGTGCACAGAGCGAGCCCGACGGCCGCTGCGTGGTCACTGTGGACGTGGAAGAGAACACCACGCTCAAGGCCGAGAGCTCACGCAGCCATTCGCTGGCGGCGACCTGGTCACCCAGCGATGCGTTCTCGCTGTCGCTGACCCACAACATCGTCGAGCTGCGCAATGAGATCCTTGCGCTGCAGCCGGCCGATGCCGTGTGGAACCGTGACACCTGGCAGCTGGATGAGAATGGCAACCTGAGCAGCCTGCGGCTGTCGTTCGACAATATCGGCCGTACCACCTCACGCAACTGGGTACTGCGTGGCGAATACCGGATCGACACCGGCAGCAACGGCCAGTGGATGTTCTCGCTGGACGCGCTGAAGCAGCAGGAGCTGCGCCGTCGTCGCGACCACGAACCGGCGATCGACCTGCGCGGGCATGTCACCCCCGAGATGGCGGCGGTCCTGAACGTGCAATGGCAGAACAGCAACTGGGACATCGCCCTGCGCGGCAACCAGGTGGGCCGCACCCGTGCATGGCTGCCCGGCGCCGAGTGCCCGCAGCGGCAGATCGAACAGAACCACTGCATGAATCCGCGCCAGCTGCGCTGGAACCTGCACCTGGCGCGCCGCCTGGGCCCGCGCGTCATCGCGGCGCTGGACGTGCACAACGTGCTTGATGCGCAGCCGGTGAACTACCTGGACGGCAATGGCGGGCAGATGCCGGGACTGGACGATCCACTGGGCCGTTACTACCTGCTTACCCTGCAGTTCCGCTGAGCGTAGTACGCTACGCGGCCTGTTCCACCGGCCTGCCACCTCCCCCATGAAAGCCTATCTCTGGTTCTGGGGCGCGTTCCTGCTGTTCTTCGCGTTGCCCTTCCCCTGCATCCTCTATTTCGGCACCTCCTGGCCGTTAGCGCTGGCTGATCGCAGCGCGCCGTGGCTGTCCCTGCTGCTGCTTGTACTGTCGCTGGCTGCATGGCTCTCTCTGCTGTTCGCCTTCCTGCATTTCCTGCTGCTCGGCCCACCGCGCGCCCTGCATCGCGTTCGCTCGATCCTCGCCGATGGCGAACTGCGTGATGCGCTGATCGAACACGCCGAGCAGACCGGTGTGCACGTGCGTGGATTCGCACAATGGAAACTGCAGCTGTCCTTCCAGAATCTGTCGGCCACGCCGATCAGGGAACAGCTGCTGGTGGTCGACAGCAAGCCGCAGCTGCAGCGTTTCGTTGCCGGCCAGCGCCTCGAGGTTCGCCTGAGCCGCGAACCGGGCGCGTTCCCCAATGTGGTGCTGGAGGGGGCGCAGCCCGAACTGGATGTCGCCAGCCTCTGGCGTCGTGGTGTCGGCGCAGCGATCGGCATCGTGGCGGTGGCCAGTGCCTATGTGTTTGCCTACCGGCTGCAGAGCGAGGGGCTGGGCTGGACCTTCCTGTCGTTCGGCCATCCCCTGCTGGTGTGCCCGCTGGTGCTGTGTGGCTATGCGCTGGGCCTGCGCCTGCTCGGCCGGCTGCTGCAGGCCGATGCCCGCGGTGACGCGCTGAAGTACCGCGGCATCGGCGTGGAGGCCAAGGTGTTGAAGGTGCGTCAGACCGGCACCTACCTCAACGAACAACCGCAGGTGGAGTTCCAGCTGGAATACATCGACCGCGAAGGCAACGTGCAGCAGGCCCGCGTGCGCCGCTTCATCCCGCTGATCGAGCTGGCCAACCTTCCCCGCGAGCAGGTCACGCTGCTGTACGACCCGGAAGATCGCGGCAACGTGCGCCTGGAGGGCATGTGAAGCGGCCTCCTTCCACCCGACGGGTGTTTTCGCTGGTGCTGCTGGTGCTGGCCGGCGTGGCCGTAGCCGGCGGTGCACTGGGAACGATCGCCGAAACGCTGGGACATCCGCTGCAGCCCGACCGTCCGCCGAGGCCATCTGAATCGCAACCGCCGCGCGAGCAGGCCGACTCACTGGCAACGGCGCCCGGACTGCAGTCCGACCCGATACCCCACCGCAGCAACCGGCTGTTCGATTCGGAGTACCTGCTGGGCGCACGCCAGGCACTGGAGCAGTTGCCTGCATTGTCCGGACACCGGCTGACGGTGTTCCACAGCATCCACTTCTACGACGATGGCCGCATCAATCTGGACCTGGTCGATCCGCAGCAGCCGGACCACGTCGACAGCTACCACTTCGAACGTGGCCAGTGGCGCAAGGGCAATCCGGTGAACCCGCAGCAGTTCGCGCCGACCATCAGCCTGCATCGCAGCAGCACACCCCTGGCCAACATCGATTTCGATGCCGTACCACGCGTGGCCAAGGCACTGCAGGAACAACGCAACGCATTGCAGAACCCGGCCTCGGAAGTCGGCCACGTCTACGTGATCGTGCGCAAGGCCGGCAAGCTGGCATGGCTGCCGGACGAGGTTGCAGGCGACCGCGAATCGGCACGCCTGCAGTTCGATGCACAGGGCATCGCGCGCAGCGTCAAAAAAGGGGACGGAGGGAATTAAGTCGCCATCGGCATCAAGGCAGTTACGACTTAATCCCCTCCGTCCCCTTTTTCTATTTTACCGAGCGGGCGATGGCGTACTGCGCGGCGTAGTAGGTGGACAACACCAGCAGGCTGGCCAGCGGCAGGCCGCCAGCAAAGCGGTCCCAGGCCAGCAGTGAATCGCTGGCCACGAACAGCAGGGCACCGGTTGCCGCCCAGCGTGCACTGCACGGTTCCGGCGCGGCCGCCTGAGGACGCGTCCATGCGCGCGCCAGCGCCAGCACCGCCATCGAGGCGAGCACCACCACGTAGGCCAGCACCGGAATGCGCATCGGCGCCGGCAGGTGCGGCCACAGGCCCATCACGTTGAGCACGGCGAAGGCACCCAGCAGCATGCTGGCGCCAACCAGACCACGACCGGCGCGCAGGCCAGCGCGGAAGGCGACGATGTAGCAGACGTGGGCCAGCAGGAAGGCGACCAGGCCCGGCACGAACGCGTCGATCGGCAGCATCAGCGCGATGTCGCCCACGCACGACAGCAGCATGCCGGCCAGCACCGCGCGGCGGTAGAACGGCTGCGCCGGATCACGCACACACCAGGCGATGGCGGCGATCAGCAGCGTGGTTGCCGGCTTGGCCAGCCAGTGCAGCCAACGCCCCTCGCCATCCAGGAACGCGCCGACGATGGCGAGGACCGCCATCAACAGGATCACACCATCGCGCACCCGCGGCTTCATCGCGCCTTCCACAGGTCGGCCAGGCGGTCGGGCTTGCCGGCAATACGTTCCAGCACCGGGTACTGCAGGCCACCGTGGTAGTCGATGTTCATCGTCTCGATCCGGTCGAACTGCTTCACCAGCAGCACGATCGGTGCCTTGTCCTTCGCCGCGCTGGCCACCGCGTCCTTCAGCCGCTGGCTGCTGTATTCGCGGCCACCCACCGCGATCACCTTCATGCCCGGCGCGAGCCCAGCGTTGAACGCTGGGCTGTCCCAGATCACATCACCGACCGTGCCGCTGTCGAGCACGGTCGCGCCCAGCGAGTAGGCCAGCAGCGCCCCCTTGGCGCGCTTTTCCTGCGCCTTGTAGGCATCGTTCGGGGTATCGCGGTAGACCAGCTTCCAGCCGGCCAGCTCCAGGCCTCCGTTCAACGAACCGTGGCCATCCAGGCGGCCGCGCAGGAAGCTCGACCAGTCGTACGGCGCGATGCCGTTCAAGGTCGCCACCACATCGTCGAAGGTGTACGGATTGACGTCCCAGTCGCCCTTGCCGACGCCGAAGAAGGCACGCGCGAAGTCATCCAGGCTGCGGCGGTTGCCGCTCAGCTCGCGCAGTTTGCCTTCCACCTCCAGCCACAGCATCTGGCCGCCGGAGTAGTAGTCCTCGCTCATCTGGTAGTTGCGGTACGGCAGGGTGCGGCGCTGGGCGATGGTCGGGTCGTTGGTGGTGTCCTGCAGCGGGCGCCAGGCGAGGCCCGGGCGACCGCGATCATAGGTGGCGGCCACGTTGGCCAGCATGTCGCGCGCCTGCGCGACCGACCACAGCCCCGAGCGTGCGGCCAGCACCTGGCCCCAGAACTGGGTCTGGCCCTCGTACACCCACAGCAGGCTGTCGCCCATCGGCACGTTGAAATTGGCAGTAGCCAGATCGGCGCCGCGACGGTACTTGCCGTTCCAGGAATGGGTGTACTCGTGCGGCAGCAGGTCGCGCATCCACGCGTTGCTGTCCCACTCGGTGAAATAGCCCGGATCGGCGCTGTTCTCGCTGGAGCGGTGATGCTCCAGGCCGATGCCGCCGAGACGGTCGGTCAATGCCAGCAGGAACTCATAGTGGTTGTAGTGACGCGCACCGTAGAGCTTGTCGGCCTGCTGCACCAGCGCGCGGTGCAAGGTGATCTGCGCGTCGGTGGGCTTCAACGACTTGGCCTCGTCGGCGAACACGTTGAGGTGCACCGGCACCTTCGCACCCGGGTCGAGATCGATGCGCTGGTAGTGCTCGCCGGCGAACAACGGCGAATCGACCAGGTGATCATAGGAGATCGGCTTGAACACCACGGTATCGCCGTCACGGCGCGCAGTCTCCAATGCGGTGGCGAATGACCAGCCCTTGGGCAGCGTCACGCTGGCCTGCGCCTGCAGCTGGCGCGCATCGACACCGGCCGGATACAGCGAGTTGGCGTTCCACTGCAGGTTGAGCATCTCCGGGGTCATCACCACCCGGCCCTGGCTGCCACCCTGCGAGGACAGGAAGTCGAAGTGCGCGACGATCTCGCTGACGCCCTCGGGCACGTTCACCTTGAACGCATAGACGTTGTACTGGTCACGCTGCCAGGCCAGCGGCTTGCCGTTGGCGGTCACGCGCAGGCCGGCCAGCTTGTCGATCGGGCCGGTGGGCGAATGGTTGCCGGGAATCCACTGCGGGTACAACAGGGTCATCGGGCCGGGCTTGGCCGGCACGGTGGCAGTCACCTTGAAGATGCGCCGGGCCAGGTTGCGCGCGTCCACGTCGATGCGCAGCAGGCCGGGCGCCGCCGTGTTGGCCGGTGGCGAGGTCTGCGCCAGTGCAGGCGAGGCCGCCAGCGCGAACAGCAGGGACATCACCAGGGCTCGGGTCTTCATCGGGCAGCATCCAACAGCGGAGAATCCTCCGATGCTAGGCCTGTAGAGTGCCCTGCCCCATGGCCAAAGGTCATGGGAGAGAGGCTTGCTGAAGGCCTCAGGCAGGGAAACCCTCTAGAATCTCTCGGCACCATTGATGCACGTGCCTTCGAGAGTTTGCTTGCCAGGCCCATCGTCGGCTTGGCAAGCCCTCTGGATTGGGAATCTACTTCGACGCTTCTTGCTTGTAAGCGGCTTCAATGGCCCCCTTTAATCTCGCCGGATCCTCGATCCTGACGCCTGTCAAACATCTGGAACCCGTTGCGTCAAAAAATACCGTGGATGCCGAGCCCCCTTGGAAATGTGCGTAACCGAAAACCGGTGCCGGTGAATCGGCCAGCGGCGCCCATACGATCTTGCCAAGTACCAGTTTTGCCTTCGCAAGGTCCCGATCGATACACCCACCCGATGCCCTTACAACGATCGTAGTCTGGCCTGATCGTTGATCAAGTTCGGTAGCTAGCTCAATACCGCCGAAATTCCGGACAGTCCCGAAAGCAGTCGCGACCTCAGCAAGCGAGCCGTTTTTGATGCCCAAAGCATCAGCGGCGGCATCCGGCCCCGCACTTCGCGCCAACTCCAGCTTCTCGATGTAATCGAGTGCCTCGAGCTGCGAAGCTTTTGCCGCGGAACTCCATGCCTGAGGGGGCGAGGTTGCCGCTACAGCGGCGAGCGGAACAATCATAGGCAAGGTCAGCAATGATTTCACTGACGCCCTAGCAAAATCACCAAGGATAGTTGGCATCGTAGTAGTCCTCGTGCTGCTTGGTATACGTTTTTCCCGACGCGACATGATTGTTATCGCAGAAAACTTTCCCGATATCCACCAACGACTCACCACCCGACCACATGCTCCATAGCTTAGCGGAGTTCTCGGAAATCAACGGGACTTCAACAAATCCTTCAGATGCCACGCGAATCTGATCACTCACTACCGCGTTGTTAACTACGGCCTTAGCCTCCCACACGCAATTCCTTTCAACATACTGGGCTTTGGTGATCGGAGCATCAATATTGGGAACACCTGCCTCGTGGTGACCAAGCTCATGACTCAGATAGCCCACAGTTTTATAGAGACCAGGCCAGTCATTGCTTTCGCAAGAGTATGGTGGCACCAATATTTTCGCCGTCAGCGGGTCGTAACTAGGTGGAAGACCGTATGCCCTTACCCCCACATGTGCCTGGATCTGGGAGGTGAGCGTGGTGGAAGCAGCGGAGATGAAGTCTACGCACTGGCCCAAACCAGTTACAGGGAAGGCCTGCGATTTCGCGTAGGTCGGACAAAGAAGTGAGATGATCAAAATCAGGTATTTCCATACCATTTGTTTACCCCTTTCCTTGGATCGCAGCGATCCGACTCAAAAAATAGCGCCAACAGTCCTTTTTCATCATAGGAAAATTCCTAAAGACTCCGCCATTTGCAGTCAATCACACCCGAAACGAGAACGCGTTAAAACTTTTCGGCATCAGGGGCAAGCGTCGGATTTTGAAGAAAAACCGCCATGCGTTCGCAGAGTGAAAGCCCCCGGGCGAGGCCGTTGATGGAACAGCGCATCAAAGCTCGGAGTGTTCAAGTCGCATGATCGCTCATCTGCTCATCTGCTCAGCCAGCAGTGAGCTGAGTATGGGTCGCGTGTTTATTTGGCAGCTTCCAGCGATGGTACCCTCGATAATCACCATCGCTGCGCCCATCTACTCATGGCGTGAACCTATTTGCGATGCGCAAGCGGGAAAAAGGTCACGCGCGGTGCGCCCATCCACGCATGGCGCGGATCTACTGGGGTGCGTGGGCGGACAAGGTCATGGTCGGTGCCCATCCACGCATGGCGTGGATCTACGGGTGTGCCGACCGGATGCAGTAGATCCACGCCATGCGTGGATGACATGCACCCGGTAGCGCCGGGCCATGCCCGGCGAACAAGCTGCCGCGGTCAGTCGACCAGACGCAGGCGCAGTTCCTTCGGCAGCGCGAATACCATCGATTCCGGCTCGCCATCCAGCTCGCCCACGCCGCTGGCACCCAGCTCGGCCAGGCGTGCCAGCACGCCATCGACCAGCACCTGCGGCGCCGAGGCACCGGCAGTGACGCCGATGTGCTGCTTGCCCGCCACCCACGCCGGGTCGATTTCATGCGCGCCGTCGATCAGGTACGACTCCACGCCTTCGCGGCGGGCCAGCTCACTCAAGCGATTGGAGTTGGAGCTGTTCGGCGAACCGACCACCAGCACCAGGTCGCAGCGCTTGGCCAGGTCGCGCACCGCATCCTGGCGGTTCTGCGTGGCGTAGCAGATGTCGTCGTTCTTCGGGCCCTGCATCGCCGGGAAGCGCTCACGCAGCGCATCGATGATGCCGCGCGTGTCGTCCACCGACAGCGTGGTCTGCGTGGTGTAGGCGAAGTTTTCCGGCTGGTTGATGTGCAGCGTGGCGACCTGCTCCACGTCTTCGACCAGATAGATCTGGCCGGTACCGGCTTCGCGGTTCCACTGGCCCATGGTGCCTTCCACTTCCGGGTGGCCGGCGTGGCCGATCAGCACCACGTCGCGGCCGGCACGGCAGTGGCGGGCGACTTCGAAGTGGACCTTGGTCACCAGCGGGCAGGTAGCGTCGAACACCTTCAGGCCACGGCGCTCGGCTTCCTGGCGCACGGCCTGGGACACGCCATGCGCGCTGAAGATGACCGTGTTGTTGTCCGGCACTTCGTCCAGTTCCTCGACGAAGATCGCGCCGCGCTGCTTCAGATCGTCCACCACGAAGCGGTTGTGCACCACTTCATGGCGAACGTAGATGGGCGCGCCCAGCGTTTCGATCGCGCGCTTGACGATCTCGATCGCACGATCGACACCGGCACAGAAACCACGCGGGTTGGCGAGCAGCACATCCATCAGTTCAATCTCCCGGCAGCGGCCGGCTTACGGTTTCGGGTTGGCATTATCCGCCTTTTTGGCGGACTTGCCTTCGAACAGGCCAAACAGGGCGATGCCGATGGCACCCACCACGATGGCCGAATCGGCGATGTTGAACGAGGGCCAGGTGTAGCTGCCCACGTACCACTGGATGAAATCGACCACGTGGCCGTGCACCTGGCGGTCGATCACGTTGCCGATGGCACCGCCGATGATCAGCGCATACGGCACCGCGGCCTTCCAGTTGCCGCGGGCGGTGCCGCGCAGCCACCAGGCCATCAGGCCGCTGATGGCGATGGCCAGCGCGGTGAAGAAGTACTTCTGCCAGCCACCGGCGTCGCTCAGGAAACTGAACGCGGCGCCGGTGTTGTAGGTGCGGTACCAGTTCCAGAAGCCGTCGATCACAACCACCGGCTGGAACTCCGGCAGGCTCGACAGGACCCAGGCCTTGGACCACTGGTCCAGGCCGATGATGGCGGCCGACAGCAGCAGCCAGACCAGGGCGTTCGGGTGCGGACGGGGCGCGGCCATCAGAACCAGCTCCGCACTTCACCAGCGCCGGTGATGTTGCTCACGCAGCGGCCGCACAGTTCCGGATGGTCGGCGTTGCTTCCGACATCGGCACGGTGGTGCCAGCAGCGCACGCACTTGGCCTTGGTGGTCGGCTGGGCGCTGACGAACACCTCGTCGGTGGTCGCCGGGCGCACCTGCACGTCGCCGCTGATGAACAGGAAGCGCAGTTCATCGGCCAGCGGCTGCCACTTCGCGGCCTGCTCCTCGTTGGCGGCAATGGTGATTTCCGCTTCCAGCGCGGCACCGATCGCGCCGTTGGCACGCATCGGCTCCAGCACCTTGGCCACCTGCTCGCGCACGGCCAGCAGCTGATCGAAGTCGGTGGCGTTGAGCTGGGCATCGGCCGGCAGCGGCGCCAGGCCGTCGTACCAGGTGGTGAACAGCACGTGGCCGGCGCGTTCGCCCGGCAGGTAGCCCCACAGCTCGTCGGCGGTGAAGGTCAGGATCGGCGCGACCCAGCGGGTGAACGCTTCGGCGATGTGGTACATCGCGCTCTGTGCCGAACGGCGACCGTGCGAATCGGTCGGCATCGTGTACAGGCGGTCCTTGGTCACGTCCAGGTACAGCGAACCCAGGTCCACGCTGCAGAAATTCAGCAGCAGCTGCACGATCTCGGCCATGTTGTAGCCGTCGTAGGCCGCCTTGATCTTCTCCTGCAGCTCCCAGGCGCGATGCACGATCCAGCGGTCCAGCGCAACCATCTGGTCGAGCGGTTGCAGGTGCTGGGCCGGATCGAAGCCGTCCAGGTTGCCGAGCAGGAAGCGCGCGGTGTTGCGCAGGCGACGGTAGGCGTCGGCATTGCGCTTTAGGATCTCCTGCGACAACGACATTTCGTTGCTGTAGTCGGCCGAGGCGATCCACAGGCGCAGGATGTCCGCGCCCAGCTTGTTCATGATGTCCTGCGGCTCGATGCCGTTACCCAGCGACTTGGACATCTTGCGGCCGTGCTCGTCCACGGTGAAGCCGTGGGTCAGGCACTGCTTGTACGGCGCGCGCTTGTCGATCGCCACGCCGGTCAGCAGCGAGGACTGGAACCAGCCGCGGTGCTGGTCGGAGCCTTCCAGGTACAGGTCGGCCGGCTTGCCGAAGCCACGCGCGGCGAGCACGCCCTCATGGGTCACGCCCGAATCGAACCAGACGTCGAGGATGTCGGTGACCTTCTCGTAGTCGGCCGCTTCAGCGCCCAGCAGTTCGGCGGCATCCAGCGAATACCACACGTCGATGCCCTCGGCTTCCACGCGGTCAGCGACCTGCTGCATCAGCTCCACCGAGCGCGGATGGATCTCGCCGGTCTGGCGATGGGTGAACAGCGCGATCGGCACGCCCCAGGTGCGCTGGCGCGAGATGGTCCAGTCCGGGCGACCGTCGACCATGCTCTGGATGCGCGCCTTGCCCCAGGTCGGGAACCAGCCGACGGTATCGATGGCGGCCAGCGCATCGTTGCGCAGGTTGGCCTTGTCCATCGAGATGAACCACTGCGGGGTGGCGCGGAACACCACCGGCGTCTTGTGGCGCCAGCAGTGCGGGTAGCTGTGGCGGATCGGATGGAACGCCAGCAGCGAACCGTTGTCGCGCAGCACGCCGACGATGGCCTCCTGCGCCTTCCACAGGTGCTGGCCAGCCAGCACCACGTCACCGGCCGGCGGGGTCGATTCCAGGTACACGCCACGGCCGTCGATCGGCGTGACCTGGCCGGCGTTGTACCTGTCCAGCAGGCCGTACTTCTGGCTGACCACGAAGTCTTCCTGGCCGTGGCCGGGGGCGGTGTGCACCGCACCGGTACCGTCCTCGTCGGAGACGTGGTCGCCGTTGAGCAGCGGGATGTCGCGCTCCGGATAGAACGGGTGCGCCAGCAGCTGGTTCTCCAGCGCCGCACCCGTGGTTTCACCGTGCAGCACCACGCTCTCGACGCCGTAGCGCTGCAGCGCACGCTCGGCCAGCGCGGCGGCCAGCACCAGCCAACGGCGCTTGCCGTTGTGGGCCGGACCTTCGGCCAGCACATAGTTGATCTCCGCGCCCAGCGACACCGCCAGCGAGGCCGGCAGCGTCCACGGGGTGGTGGTCCAGATCGGCACGGCCACTTCGACGTCGGCCGGTACGCTCACGCCGAACGCCTGGCCGATGGCCTGCGCATCACGCGCGGCGTAGGCCACGTCGATCGCCGGCGATTCCTTTTCCTGGTACTCGATTTCCGCCTCGGCCAGCGCCGAACCGCAGTCGAAGCACCAGTACACCGGCTTGGCGCCGCGGACCAGGTGGCCGTTGGCCACGACCTTGGCCAGTGCACGGATCTCGTTGGCTTCGAAGTCGAAGCTCAGGGTCTTGTACGGGTTGTCCCAGTCACCGGTCACGCCCAGGCGCTTGAAGTCCACGCGCTGGATGTTGATCTGCTCTTCGGCGAACTCACGGCACTTCTGGCGGAATTCAACGGCGTCGAGCTTGGTACCGACCTTGCCCCACTTCTTCTCGACCGCGATCTCGATCGGCAGGCCGTGGCAGTCCCAGCCCGGCACGTAGGGCGCATCGAAGCCGGCCAGGTAGCGCGACTTGACGATGATGTCCTTCAGGATCTTGTTGACCGCGTGGCCCAGGTGGATGCGGCCGTTGGCGTACGGCGGGCCGTCATGCAGCACGAACAGCGGGCGGCCGGCGGCGTTGTCGCGCAGCTGCTGGTAGAGCCCCTGCGCTTCCCACTGCGCCAGAATGCCCGGCTCGCGCTTGGGCAGGTCGCCGCGCATCGGGAATTCGGTGGCTGGCAGGTTCAGGGTGGTCTTGTAGTCCTGGCTCACGCAGTGGCTCGCAATCTATGTTCGGAAAGGAGGGCGCGCGCCTGTTCGGCGTCGCGGTGCATCTGGTCGGTCAGCGCCGCCAGATCATTGAATTTCTCTTCGTCGCGCAGCTTGGCGACGAACTCCACGTCGATGTGGCGCCCGTACAGGTCGCCCTGGAAATCGAACAGGTGGGCTTCCAGCAGCGGCTCCACGCCCTCCACCGTCGGCCGCGTGCCGAAGCTGGAGACCGACGGCCACGGCTGGTCGAACACACCGTGCACCCAGGTTGCGTAGATGCCCGACAACGCCGGGGTCTTCGGGAAACGCAGGTTGGCGGTGGGGAAGCCCAGCGTGCGGCCGAGCTGGCGCCCGCGCACCACCCGGCCGCTGATAGCATACGGACGGCCGAGCAGGTCGTTGGCACGGGCGAAGTCGCCGTCCTGCAGCAGCTGGCGGATGCGGGTGCTGGAAATGCGCTCGCCATGCAGGTCGACCGCTTCGATCTCGCCAGCAGTGAAGCCCAATTCGGCGCCCATCTTCTGCAGCAGGGCCAGGTCACCACGGCGGCGGTTGCCGAAGCAGAACTCCGGGCCGATCCAGACTTCGCGTGCGCCCAGGCGGTGGGCCAGCAGCTGGTGGACGAACGACTCGGCCGGCATCGCTGCCATGGCCGCGTCGAAGCGCAGCAGGCCGATCGCATCGACGCCGAGCTCGCGCAGGATCTCGACCTTGCTGCGCGCCAGGGTCAGCCGCGGCGGTGGTGTGCCCTGGGCGAAGAACTCACGCGGCAGCGGCTCGAACGCCACGGCCACCGCGGCCACGCCCAAGGCGCGCGCGCGGGCGACCGCGTGGCGGACCAGCGCACGATGCCCCAGGTGGAGGCCGTCGAATGCACCGATACAGACCACGCTTCCGCTGGGGAACAGCTCCCCGCCCTCGACGCTTCTGAACAGCCTGCTCATCAACTCTCGTTCCGGCCCGCCCGGGGCCGCCGCTTCAATGGTGTAACCCTGAAGTATAGCCGCCACAAGCGGTGATCAATGCCCGCGCAGGTCGCGCGGGCGGAAGCCCATCGCCACCATGGTCACCGCGTAGGTGGCGCCGCCGCCGCCGACCAGCAGCGACAGGCTGCCGATCCGCTCCCATACGCCCATCGCCGAGAACGCCGGCAGCCAGTGCAGCAGGGCCAGCAGCGCAGCAACCATGGCCGCGCAGGCCAGCAGCAGGCGCAACAGATAGCCGCCCCAGCCCGGCCGGCGCTGGTAGACATCGGTCTTGCCCAGCCAGTACCACAGCAGGCCCAGGTTCAGGTAACTGGACAGCGCACTGGCAATGCCCAGTGCCAGGTGCAGGCCCGGCTGCTTGCCGATGGCCGCCATCACGCCCTGTGCCTTCAGCTCGTGCGGCACCATCACCTGGTACAGCACCGCCAGCAGGGCGAAGTTGAACACCATGTTGGCCACCAGTGCAGCCACACCCGCGCGTACCGGGGTCTTGGTGTCCTGGCGGGCGTAGAACGCCGGCAACACCACCTTCAGCAGAGCGAACGCCGGCAGGCCGAAGCTCAGGCCGTACACCGACAGCGCGGTCATGCGGGTATCGAAGGCACTGAACTGGCCGTGCTGGAAGATGGTCGCGATCAGCGGCTCGGCCAGCAGCAGCAGGCCGAGCATGGCCGGCACCGAGATCAGCAGGGTCATCCGCAGGCCCCAGTCCAGCGAGCGCGAGAAGCCCTCGCGGTCGGTGCTGACGTGGTGACGGGCCAGCGCCGGCAGGATCACCGTGCCCAGCGCCACACCGAACACGCCCAGTGGCAGCTCCAGGAAGCGGTCGGCCAGCGACAGCCAGGACTGCGAGCCATCGGTCAGCTTGGCCGCGATGACCGTGTCCAGCAGCAGGTTGATCTGCGCCACCGAGGAGCCGAACAGGGTCGGCACCATCAGCGTCATCACCTTGCGCACGCCCGGGTGGCTCCAGCCCCAGCGCGGCAGGGTCAGCAGGTTGATGCCTTTCAGCGAGGGCAGCTGGAACAGCAGCTGCAGGATGCCGGCGGCGAGCACCGCCCAGCCCAGCGCCAGGATCTGCTTTTCCGGGGTGCCGCCCAGCCGCGGCGCCAGCCACAGCGCACCGGCGATCATGCACAGGTTGAGGATGACCGGGGTCAGCGCCGGCATGGCGAAGCGCTGGAAGCTGTTCAGCGCGCCACCGGCCAGCGCGGTGAGCGAGACGAACAGCAGGAACGGGAAGGTCAGGCGGAACAGGTCGACCAGCAGGCCCTGCTTCACCGGGTCGGTATCAACGCCACTGGAGAAGACCGAGGCCAGCTGCGGCGCGAAGATCAGCGCCAGCGCGGTGACCAGCATCAGCACCCCGCCCAGGGTCCCGGCGGTGCGGGCCATCAGTTCACGCAGCTCGGCGTGGCTGCGGGTTTCCTTCACTTCCGTGAACACGGGCACGAAAGCAGTGGCGAAAGAGCCTTCGGCGAACAAACGCCGCAGGAAATTGGGTACCCTGAAGGCGACCCAGAAAGCATCAGTGATGGCGTTGGTGCCGAACGTGGTGGTCACCACGAAGTCCCGGACAAGTCCGAGAACGCGCGAGACCATGGTCATGCTGCTGAACGACAGCAGGCCCCGCAACAACTTGGGTGAACTCACTCAGCGTCCCTCTTGACAATCGACTTGACGTGCATTTCTTACGCCATCATACTAGCTAGCTTGCTGTTCCCATAACACCGATTTTTTCAGGAAACCACCACCGTGGCCAATATCAAGTCCGCCAAGAAGCGCGCCAAGCAGACCGTCGTGCGCAACGCGCGCAACGTGGCTCAGCGCTCGATGCTGCGCACCGCTGTCAAGAAAGTGATCAAGGCGCTGGACGCCAACGATGCCGCCGGCGCCGAAGCCGCCTTCGCCGTTGCCCAGCCGATCCTGGATCGCTTCAGCGCGCGTGGCCTGATCCACAAGAACAAGGCTGCTCGCCACAAGAGCCGCCTGAACGACCGCATCAAGGCCCTCAAGGCCGCCTGATCCGGCGTTGCCGCCCTGCCCCTCGGGGTTGGGCAGCAGACAAAAGCCCGGCCCTGGCCGGGTTTTTTGTTGCCTGCAGTTTCCACCCTGTAGAGCCGAGCCCATGCTCGGCTGGCCGCGCGAACAGCGGCCGAGCATAGGCTCAGCCCTACAGAAGAGCGGCAACCAACAAAAAACCCGGCCGAAGCCGGGTTTTTCGAGCGGAACCACAACACCATTACTGGGCGTCGCGGGCTTCCTGCTCTTCTTCCTTCTGGCGATCGAAGAAGGCCATGATCCGGCTCATGATCGGGAAGGTGCCTTCGCGGCCCAGCGCGGAGACCAGGAACCACGGCTCCTTCCAGCCCAGCTCGGCGACGATCTGCTCGGCCGCGGCCTTGGCCTCGTCCTCGAACATCAGGTCGGCCTTGTTCAGCACCAGCCAGCGCGGCTTGTTCAGCAGCTCCGGATCATGCTTTTCCAGCTCGCGCTCGATCGCACGCACCTGCTCCACCGGCGAAATGCCTTCCACGCCACCTTCCATCGGCGAGATGTCCACCAGGTGCAGCAGCAGGCGGGTGCGCTGCAGGTGACGCAGGAACTGCGCACCGAGGCCGGCTCCATCCGCCGCGCCTTCGATCAGGCCCGGAATATCGGCAATCACGAAGCTGCGGTAGTTCTCCACCTTCACCACACCCAGGTTCGGGTACAGCGTGGTGAACGGATAATCGGCCACCTTCGGGGTCGCCGCCGAAACGGCGCGGATCAAGGTGCTCTTGCCGGCATTGGGGAAGCCCAGCAGACCGACGTCGGCCAGCAGCTTCAACTCCAGCTTCAGCGTGCGCTCTTCGCCCGGCTCGCCCGGCAGCGCCTGGCGCGGCGAGCGGTTGGTCGAGCTCTTGAAGTGCATGTTGCCCAGGCCGCCGCGGCCACCCTTGGCCACCAGCAGGCGATCGCCGTGCTGGGTCAGATCGCCGATGACTTCATCGGTGGCGACGTTGATCACCACGGTACCGACCGGCACAGTGATGGTCAGGTCTTCGCCGCCCTTGCCATAGGCCTGGCGGCCCATGCCGTTCTCGCCGCGCTGCGCCTTGAAGATGCGGTCATGGCGGAAGTCGACCAGGGTGTTCAGGTTCTCGTCGGCGCGGATGTACACGCTGCCGCCCGCACCGCCGTCGCCGCCGTCCGGGCCGCCGAGCGGAATGAACTTCTCGCGACGGAAGCCAATGCAGCCGTTGCCGCCGTTGCCGGCGAACACTTCGATTTCTGCTTCGTCTACCAGTTTCATTGTTTCGATGCCTGCGATGGGCGCGGCCTGCCTGCCGTCGCCTTGAATGTCACGCCGGCCGCGGGCCGGCAACCCGGCACAGCCGGTCTTGCGTTCACTCTAACGAAAAGCCCCGCCGAAGCGGGGCTCTCCATGCAGCGTGCTCTTCATCCAGCACGGCCATGCCGGGGCATGGGTGCCGGCGATGCCTGGATCAGGCGTCGGCCGAGACGATGCTGACGGTACGACGCTTCTTGGCGCCCTTGACCGAGAACTCCACCTTGCCGTCCACGAGGGCGAACAGGGTGTGGTCACGGCCCAGGCCAACGCCCGAACCCGGGTGGAACTGGGTGCCGCGCTGACGCACGATGATGTTGCCGGCTTCGATGGCCTGGCCGCCGAAGATCTTGACGCCCAGGTACTTCGGGTTGGAGTCGCGACCGTTGCGCGAGGAGCCTACGCCCTTTTTATGTGCCATGACTGCTTCTCCTGATGCTTAGCCGGCGATGCCGGTGATCTCGATTTCGGTGTAGTACTGACGGTGACCCTGACGCTTCATGTGGTGCTTGCGGCGACGGAACTTGATGATCCGGACCTTGTCAGCACGACCCTGGGACAGGACCTTGGCGGTGACGGCAGCGCCCTTCAGCGCATCGCCCAGCTTCACGCCATCGCTGTCGCCCAGCATCAGGATGTTGTCAAACTTGATCTCGCTGCCGACTTCGACTTCGAGCTTTTCGACGCGGAGCTTTTCGCCCTGCGCCACGCGGTATTGCTTACCGCCGGTGACCAGTACTGCGTACATGACCAGACTTCCTCTGTAGTTATTGTGGTCTATGGACTGCCGCCGTCGAGGGCGGACAGGAGCGGAATTGTACGCAGATCAGCGGGCGCGGGTCAAGTCAACCCCTGAACGGCCTGGGAGGCCCGGCCGGAACGGGGTCAGATCCCTTTTCACGTTGTGAAAAGGGATCTGACCCCTGCCTTTCGGCCTGTCTCAGAAGGTGAGACACCGGGCTGGCATTGTCGCCCATTGCCCCCATCTGGTCACCTCGGTAGGCTGACCGATTGCCGTTCCCTGCTGGCCCGGCACCCAGCCAACGCCCCCACAACCGGATTCCCCATGGCGATGGATTTCATCCGCATCCGCGGCGCGCGGACGCACAACCTGAAGAACCTCGACCTCGACCTGCCCCGCGACAAGCTGATCGTGATCACCGGCCTGTCCGGTTCGGGCAAGTCCTCGCTGGCGTTCGACACCATCTATGCAGAAGGCCAGCGCCGCTACGTCGAGTCGCTGTCGGCCTATGCACGCCAGTTCCTGAGCGTGATGGAAAAGCCGGACCTGGACCACATCGAGGGCCTGTCCCCGGCCATCTCGATCGAGCAGAAGTCGACCTCGCACAACCCGCGTTCGACGGTCGGCACGATCACCGAAATCTACGACTACCTGCGCCTGCTGTACGCCCGCGTCGGCACCCCGCGCTGCCCGGACCACGGCTATCCACTGGAAGCGCAGACGGTCAGCCAGATGGTCGATCAGGTGCTGACCCTGGACCCGGAACAGCGCTACATGCTGCTGGCGCCGGTCATCCGCGACCGCAAGGGCGAGCACGCGCAGGTGTTCGACCAGCTGCGCGCGCAGGGCTTCGTGCGCGTGCGCGTGGACGGTGAGCTGCATGAAATCGACGCGGTGCCGCCGCTGGCGCTGCGCCAGAAGCACACCATCGAGGCGGTGATCGACCGCTTCCGCCCGCGCGAGGACATCAAGCAGCGCCTGGCCGAGAGCTTCGAGACCGCGCTGAAACTGGGCGACGGCATGGCCTCGGTGCAGAGCCTGGACACTGCCGATGCCGCGCCGACCCTGTTCTCCTCCAAGTATTCCTGCCCGGTCTGCGACTACTCGCTGCCGGAGCTGGAACCGCGCCTGTTCTCGTTCAACGCACCGATGGGCGCCTGTCCCGGCTGCGATGGCCTGGGCATGGCCGAATTCTTCGATCCTTCGCGCGTGGTGGTGCACCCCGAGCTGTCGCTGGCCGCCGGTGCGGTGCGCGGCTGGGACCGCCGCAATGCCTACTACTTCCAGCTGATCGCCTCGCTGGCCAAGCACTACAGGTTCGACGTCGACGCGGCGTGGAACTCGCTGCCGGAGAACGTGCAGCAGGCCGTGCTCTACGGCAGTGGCGATGAAGCGATCACCTTCACCTACTTCACCGAAGCCGGTGGCCGCACCCAGCGCAAGCACCGCTTCGAAGGCATCATTCCCAACCTCGAGCGCCGCTACAAGGAAACCGAATCGCCGGCGGTGCGCGAAGAGCTGTCCAAGTACATCAGCGAACAGCCGTGCCCGGAATGCCATGGCGCCCGCCTCAACAAGGCGGCACGCAACGTGTTCGTGGCCGACCGCCCGCTGCCGGACCTGGTGGTGCTGCCGATCGACGAGGCGCTGAAGTTCTTCAGCGAGCTGAGCCTGCCGGGCTGGCGTGGCGAGATCGCCTCGAAGATCGTCAAGGAAATCGGCGAACGCCTCGGCTTCCTGGTCGATGTGGGCCTGGATTACCTGACCCTGGAACGCAAGGCCGACACCCTGTCCGGTGGCGAGGCACAGCGCATCCGCCTGGCCAGCCAGATCGGCGCCGGTCTGGTCGGCGTGATGTACGTGCTCGACGAGCCGTCCATCGGCCTGCACCAGCGCGACAACGAACGCCTGCTCGGCACCCTCACCCGCCTGCGTGACCTGGGCAACACGGTGATCGTGGTCGAGCATGACGAGGATGCGATCCGCCTGGCCGACTATGTACTGGACATCGGCCCGGGCGCGGGCGTGCATGGCGGCGAGATCGTCGGCCAGGGCACCCTGCAGGATATCCTGGAGGCACCACGTTCACTGACCGGCCAGTACCTGTCGGGCAAGCGCGCGATCGAGATTCCGGCGCGCCGGCACAAGCCGAACCCGAAGATGACCCTGCACCTGCGCGGGGCCAGCGGCAACAACCTGAAGGGCGTGGACCTGGCGATTCCGTCGGGCCTGCTGACCTGCGTGACCGGCGTGTCCGGATCGGGCAAGTCGACCCTGATCAACGACACCCTGTTCTCGCTGGCCGCCAACGAGATCAATGGTTCCTCGCACCCGATCGCCCCGTACAAGGAGATCGATGGCCTGGACCTGTTCGACAAGGTGGTGGACATCGACCAGTCGCCGATCGGCCGCACCCCGCGCTCGAACCCGGCCACCTACACCGGCCTGTTCACCCCGCTGCGCGAGCTGTTCGCGCAGGTGCCCGAAGCGCGTGCGCGTGGTTATTCGCCGGGCCGTTTCAGCTTCAACGTGCGTGGTGGCCGCTGCGAGGCCTGCCAGGGCGATGGCCTGATCAAGGTCGAGATGCACTTCCTGCCGGACGTGTACGTGCCGTGCGATGTCTGCCACGGCAAGCGCTACAACCGCGAGACGCTGGAGATCCTGTACAAGGGCTTCAACATCAACGACGTGCTGGAAATGACCGTCGAGGATGCGCTGAAGCTGTTCGAGCCGGTGCCGTCAATCGCCCGCAAGCTGGAAACGCTGGTGGACGTGGGCCTGAGCTACATCAAGCTGGGCCAGAGCGCGACCACGCTGTCCGGTGGTGAAGCGCAGCGCGTGAAACTGTCCAAGGAGCTGTCGCGCCGCGATACCGGCCGTACCCTGTACATCCTCGACGAGCCGACCACCGGCCTGCACTTCCACGACATCGAAGCGCTGCTGGGCGTGCTGCACAAGCTGCGCGACGAGGGCAATACGGTGGTGGTGATCGAGCACAACCTCGACGTGATCAAGACCGCCGACTGGATCGTCGACCTGGGCCCGGAAGGCGGCCATCGCGGTGGCACCATCCTGGTCACCGGCACGCCGGAAGACGTGGCGGCCTGCCCGCAGTCGTACACCGGCCAGTTCCTGGCTCGCATGCTGCCCTCCACCAGCGCGCGCCCGGAACAGCCGGCCGCGGTGGCCAACAAGCCCGATGCCCGGCCGCCGCGCAAGGTGAAACCTGAGAAGCCGGCCAAGGTGGCGAAGAAGGCGGTGGCCGCCAAGAGCACCGGCAAGGCCAGCAAGAGCACGACGAAGAAGAAGGACGCCTGATGAGCAGCGAACACAAGATCCTGGCCCGCATCCCGATCAGCGTGCGCTGGCGCGACATGGACAGCATGGGCCACGTCAACAACGCCAAATACATTTCCTACCTGGAAGAAGCGCGCGTGCGCTGGATGCTGGGCGTGGACGGCGTATCGATGACCGACCGCATCGCACCGGTGGTGGCCGCGACCAACGTCAATTACAGGCTGCCGATCGTGTGGCCCAACGACATCCTGGTCGAACTGTTCGTCGAGCGCCTGGGCAACAGCAGCGTGACCATCGGCCACCGCATCGTCGACCAGCAGGACGATTCGAAGCTGTATTCGGACGGCAACGTGGTGGTGGTCTGGATGGATACGCAGACCGGCAGGAGTGCGCCGCTGCCGGAGGCGATCCGCAGCGCGTCGACCTGACGCGCATCGGGGAGTGGGGGGGGGGGGGGGGGGGGCGCGCGGGGGGGGGGGGGGGGGCGCGCGGGCGGCGGCGGGGTGGCCGGCCCGGGGCCCGCCACCCTCCAGTGGTTTCCGGGAGGCCGGCCAGCGGCCGGCACTCCCGATCCAATTCAAAGGACTGACATGATCCACCAGACTGAACTGCGCGACCTGCTGCCCGGCATGGTCCCTTTCCCCACCGACGTCTTCCCCGCTGACCAGGCGTGGCTCGGCCAGCACCTGCTGCCGCTACTGAAGATCGACCTGGGTGTGCTGCGCCCGGAACTGGCCGGCCAGGTGGCAACGATGCTGTGCCCGATCGAGCCGTATGACGGCTGCATCGGTGAGACCACCGAAGCGCACCACAACGATTTCACCGGCACCAACTGGATCGCCTTCGAACTGACTGCCGACAACGAGATGCGTTTCCTCGGCAACGAGGGCTATTTCATCGGCGACCAGGTGGATGACAAGTACACGCGCGAACACATCGCACAGATGCGCGAAAGCTATGCCAAGGCGCGTGACTACCATGCCGCCCATGGCCGCCTGGCCTGCTACTCGCGCTTCGGCAAGGGCGAGCCCAGCGAGCGTGACTACCTGGATACGCTGGGTGGCCCGATCGGTTTCGGCAACTGGACAGAGACTGCAGAGATTCCTGCCGCCTTCGAGCTTGGCTTCACCGAGGCGGCCGATGCCCCCGACGCACCGGACGATGCCGAAACGGTGATCATCACCCGCAATGGCAACAAATTCTTCGCCGTGGCCGACGTAGCCGGCTACAACTGGTGCGCCACCGGTGCCGACGCGATCGTGATGCTCTACGAGCCGATCAGCCGCACGGTGCTGTTCTCGTACGACTGGTCGTAAGCCTGTTTGGTAGTGCCGGGGGGGGGGGGGGGCCCCCCGCGGGGGGGGGCGCGGGGCGCCCAACACAGCCCCGCCCCCCGGGGGGAGGGGCCCGGGTCCGGTGGGGTGTCTCGTGTTTTGGGGCGGGCCGCCCGCGCCCCCCCCCCCCCCGGGGCCCCCCCCCCCCCCGGCACTACCATCCCGCTACGGCGTGGCCTTGCGCACGGTCAACGTTGCGCTCGCTTCGCTCCCCCCTTCCAGCTGCAGCCGCAGCGGCAGCGCCTGCCCTTCCTTCAACGCGCCCTTGCCCTGCATCAGCATCAGGTGCAGGCCACCGGGCTTGAGCTCGGCACGGGCGCCCGGTGCCAATGGCAGGCGTTCAATGGCCCGCATCCGGCTGACCCCGTCGACGATCGTGGTCTCGTGCAGCGACACATCTCCGAAGCCACTGCTGGCCGCGCCAGTGATCACCACCGCCTTGCTGCAGCCGTTGTGGATCACGCCGTAGCCGGCGGTCATCGGCATCGCCGGATTCGGTGGCAACCGCGCCCAGCCCTGCTCCACCGTGACGCAGCCAGATTCCGCGGCCGAGGCCGATGCTGCGGCCGCACACAGAACCAACAGTACGCCAACGAATGGTTTGGTTATCATCGCCCAGGTTCCTTCTTCGCAACGAGACCGCAGCATGACGACGCTCATCGAGGTGATCAACCATGGCCCCATCCGCGAACTGCGCCTGGCGCGGCCGCCGGTCAACGCACTGGACACCGAACTGTGCCGGCAGTTGATCCATGCCATCGAGCTGGCCATGGCCGAAGACGCGCACGGCATCGTGCTGTCGGGCAGCGAGCGCATCTTCACCGGCGGCATGGACGTGCCGCACCTGCTCTCGCATGGCGATGACAAGCACAAGCTGCAGGACACCTGGAACGCCTTCTTTGGCGCCGTGCGCACGCTGGCCGAAAGCCGCATCCCGGTGGTCGCGGCGATCACCGGCCACGCCCCGGCCGGCGGCTGCGTGCTGGCCCTGTGCTGCGACTACCGGGTGATGGCGCGCAGCGCCGATCCGTCGCGGCCGTATGCCATCGGCCTGAACGAAGTCCAGGTCGGCCTGATCGCACCGGAGGGCATCCAGCGCCTGTTGCGCCGTGCGGTGGGGGTGCACCGTGCCGGCGTGCTGCTGACCACCGGCTCGCTGGTGCCGGCCGAACAGGCGCTGCAGATCGGCCTGGTTGATGAACTGGCCGAAGGCGACCTGGTGGTGGCGCGCGCCATCGCCTGGCTGCAGAACCTGATCAAGCAGCCGCGCCAGCCGATGCTGCTGACCCGCGCCATCGCCCGCGCCGACCTGCACGAAGCGCTGCACCCGGACCTGATCCAGCTGGACCGCTTCGTCGAGGCCTGGTTCGCCCCGGATGCACAGAACGCGCTGCAGGCCCTGGTGGCGCGCCTGGGCAAGTAAATGTAGTGCCGGCCGCTGGCCGGCAACCGCAGGCGCCCCAAGAGGATCATGAGGCTGGTGGCCAGCGGCCGGCACTACCGATGATCGGCCAGCGCGCGGCATCGGGGGCAGATCCCGTTCGCGAAGCGAAAGGGATCTGACCCCTGACCGGTATAATCAGGCCCTCTTTCACTGCTTTGGCCGCCCCCTTGAACGACACGCCCGAACCCGTCGTCTCCGAGCTGATCGACCTGCTCACGCTGGAGCGGCTGGAGGACAACCTGTTCCGCGGGCAGAGCCGCGACATCGGCACCAAGTACGTGTTCGGCGGGCAGGTGCTGGGCCAGGCGCTGGCCGCCGCGCAGGCCACGGTCGACAACGGCCGCCACGTGCATTCGCTGCACGCCTATTTCCTGCGCGCCGGCAACATCGACCACCCGATCGTCTACGACGTGGACCGCACCCGCGATGGCGGCAGCTTCTCGGTGCGCCGGGTCACCGCGATCCAGCACGGCAAGGTGATCTTCTTCTGCGCGGCCTCGTTCCAGCAGGCCGAAACCGGCGCCGAGCACCAGCACAAGATGCCTGAAGTGCCGCAGCCGGAAGACATCGAACCGAACCGGCCGCTGCCGGCTGAAGTGCTGGAACGGCTGCCTATCAAGGTGCAGCGCTGGCTGTCGCGTGGCGGTCCGTTCGAGTTCCGCCACGTCTACCCGCGTGACGAACTGAACCCGCCCAAGCGCCCGCCCTACCACCAGGTGTGGCTGCGCCTGAGCGAACCGGTTGGCGATGCACCGGAGCTGCACCAGGCGCTGCTGGCCTATGCCTCCGATTTCCACCTGCTGGGCACGGCGACCTTCCCGCACGGCATCAGCTACTACCACCCGCACGTGCAGATGGCCTCGCTCGACCACGCCATCTGGTTCCATCGCCCGTTCCGCGCCGACGACTGGCTGCTGTACTCGCTGGACAGCCCCAGCGCGCAGGATTCGCGCGGCCTGGCCCGCGGCCAGTTTTTCACCCGCAACGGCGTGCTGGTGGCCAGCACCGCGCAGGAAGGCCTGATCCGCGTCGTTCCCGACCAGGCTGCGGCCGCCGCCGTGCCGGCCAAGGAGTAAACCCATGCGCCAGATCTTCAGCAGCCAGCGCGTGGAAACCGTCGAGGGCGTGGCCGAGCTCCTGCGCGAGCACGGCATCGAGGTCAAGGTGACCAACGGGCGCTCGTACAAGACCCGCCGCCGCGGCCAGTTCAGCTACACCGACCTCGGCAACGCCAATGCCTATCCGGCGGTGTGGATCGTGCGCGCCGACGATCAGCCGCGCGCGCGCGAAATCCTGCGCGAGGCGCGCCTGCTCGACACCACCCGCCGCGACCACCCCACGGCCGAGTTCGCCTTCCGCGACGCGCCTGAAGCGGGCAGCGGCGGCCGCAGCTGGGCCTGGCGCATCCGCATCGCGCTGCTGGTGGTGATCGCCGGCGTGGCACTGGTGATCGGCCTGCGCCACCGCGGCGCCCCGGCGCCTGCGGCACCGGCCCCTGCCCCGCAGGCCCAGCCTCAGCAGGCGCAACCGGCCCCGGAGGCCGCGCCGGAAGAGGAAGAAGTGCGGGTCCGCATCCAGCCGTCCAAGTAAGGGGCGGTAGCGCCGGGCCATGCCCGGCGAGCACAGCGACCTGGCAGCGGGGCGGCGATTTCACCGTAACCCGTCAGGATTGGAGCCCCCTTGTTGTTCAAGGGGGTGCGCCAACGGCGCGGCGATGAAGTGGAATGCGCGGACCGCAGATGCATCAGCATCTGCGGTCACATTGGGCGCGCAGCTCCGTCTTGGGACACAATCCCAGCAGGAGTGCCGCCGCCATGACGACGTTCGCCGCATCGATCGACCAGACCCTGGAACGCGAACTGCCGGCCGCCGCCAGCGGTTGCCAGCACGCCTATGGCCGAATCGTTCTGGCCTGCCAGAACACGGTCACTGCCATCGCGCTGGCCATCACCCGCGACCGCCAGGCCAGCGAGGACATCGCTCAGGAAGCCTTCGTGAAGGGCTGGCAGCAGCTGCACCAGCTGCGCAGCTCGACCAGCTTCCTGCCGTGGCTGCGGCAGATCACCCGCAACCTGGCCCGTGACTGGTTGCGTGCGCAACGTGGCCGGCCCCTCTCCGGCGAGGCGGCCGAAGTGGCGCTGGGGATGGCCGCCGATCCGTCGCCGAGCACAGCCGACCGGTTGCAGCGTGTGGAAGAAGAGATCGCCGCCGAGGACATCATCTCCGCCCTGCCCGCCGACAGCCGCGAAGTACTGCTGCTGTACTACCGCGAGGGCCAGCGCTCGCAGCAGGTGGCCGACCTGCTCGGGCTCAGCGACGCGGCGGTGCGCAAGCGCCTGTCACGCGCCCGCGCCCTGGTGCGTGACGGCCTGTTGCAGCGCTTCGGCGAGTTCGCCCGCAGCAGTGCACCGAGCGCCGCGTTCGCCACCGCCGTGGTGTCGATGGTGCTGGTCGCAGCGCCGGGTACGGCCAGTGCTGCGATCCTGCTCAGCACTGGTGTCGGCATCGGTGGCAGCAAGCTCGGCCTGGGCGGCGCCAGCGCTGCCGGCGGGACCGCAATGGGCACGCTGACCGCTACGCTGGGCCAGCTGCACGTGATCCCGGCCGAAAACTGGGGGGCGATCGCCGGTGCCGTCATCGGCGGTGCGATCGGCAGCTACCTCGGTGCGCGCTTCCTGATGTCGTACACCGGGACCGAAGACGAACGTACGCAGGTGCGACGCTTTGTGCGTATCAACACCGGCACCGGCCTGGCCTGGTGCCTGGTAATGCTGGTGGCGACGTTGTTGCAGGTGCCGATGTGGAGCCAGTTGCTGCTGTTGGCACTGGGTCTGGCCGTGGTCAACTACCAGTGCCTGGTGCCGCTGCAGCGCCTGATGGCACCGATGATCGCACGTGATTCAGCGAGGCGCGGCCGCAGTGGAACCAACTGGAAATTCGAATCCCTGTATGGCCGCACCGGCATCATCGGCGCGAACGTGTTCGTGATCGCCCTGGTGGTGTATTCGCTGATGCGCAGCGGAAACCTGTAACGAACAACGCCGGCAGTGCGCCGGCGTTGTCGTGGATCATCGCGTTGAAACTCAGCGCTGCGGCTGCGGCTTCGGCACGCTGCCATCGCGCGGACCGCCATGACGCGGGCCGCCGTGCATCGGGCCCTTGGCTGCGTCGAACTCGGCCTTGCTCAACTGGCCGTCCTTGTTGGTGTCGGCGGCAGCGAACCAGGCATCACGGCGCTGCTTCATGCGCAGCTCGCGGTCGGCCTTGTCGAGGTAGCCGTCCTTGTTGAGGTCGAGCTGGTCGAAGCGCGCGGTCAGGCGCGGATCGGCCTTGGCTTCCTCGCGGCTGATGCGCCCGTCCTTGTTGACGTCCAGCTTGGCCCAGCGCTCGCCGCCGTGGCCACGGCGACCATGCTGCCAGCGCGGCAGTTCATCGCGCGAAAGCTTGCCATCCTTGTTCTTGTCCAGCTGGTCGAACTTCGCGGCCAGACGCGGGTTGACAGCGGCCTCGCTGCGATCGATGACGCCGTCGCCGTTGGTGTCCAGCTTGGCCAGGCGCTGTGCCGGCGCGGCCGGGGTATCGGCCGCCAGCGCGATGCCGGAAGCGGAGGTGGCAAGCAGCAGGGCCAGCAACAGGGGGGTACGGATCATGGGGTCACTCCTGGGAATGGGAATTGCGTCGGGGGTGATCACTTCACCCTCGGGAGACAACAACGCCCGGGCGCGACATCGGTTGACGCCGCGGCCGGTTCCATTCATCCGGCGGACAGTCGCCGCCACTGCGACGGGCTGGGGCTATGCTGTGCCCATGGCGATACACGGCGACAGAGACGACGAACTGCGGCTTTTCCAGACCAGCGAGCACCCCTGCGGGTACTGGTCGGACCGGGTGGCGCGCGACCTGGTGCTGGACCCGCACGATCGCCGCCTGGGCGGGCTGTATCCGCTGGCACTGAGCTGGGGCTTCCGCCGCAGCGGCGACCTGGTCTACCGGCCGCATTGTGCGCATTGCCAGGCCTGCGTGGCGGTGCGCATCCCGGTGGCCCGCTTCGCCCCGGACCGCAGCCAGCGCCGCTGTGCCGCCCGCAATGACGACCTGGAGGTGCGGATCACCGCCGCCACCGCCCGTGACGATCTGTTCGCGCTGTACCACCGCTACCTCACCCACCGCCACGCCAATGGCGGCATGGACGACCACGGGCCGCACGAGTTCGAGCAGTTCCTGATCGGCAGCTGGTCACACACCCGCTTCATGGAGATGCGCCTGCCCGGCCGCGACGGCCAGCCCAGCCAGCTGCTGGGGGTGGCAGTGACCGACGTCACCGAGCATGGCCTGTCGGCAGTCTATACCTTCTTCGACCCGGACCACGCCGCGCGCGGGCTGGGCACCTTCGCGATCCTGCAGCAGATCGAGTGGGCCCGCCGCGAGGGGCTGCCGCACGTGTACCTGGGCTACTGGATCCGCGGCCACCAGAAGATGGACTACAAGCGCCGCTTCCATCCGCTGGAGGCGTACGACGGCCGCCGCTGGCACGATTTCGACAACGAACTGGACGGGCGCTGACAAACCGCTGACACCGGGCCGGGTGCAGAATAGGGGGATGAACGCCAAACCCCTGATCTTCGCCCTGGCCCTGCTCTGCGGCGCCACCGCCCCCGCCTTCGCCACGTCCCCCGCGATGACCGAAAAGCCGTCCACTGCGCTGCGCCTGGCCACCTACAACACTTCGCTGTACTCCGACGACGCCGGCGGCCTGATCAAGGAGCTGGAAGGCGACAGCGAACACGCGCGCAAGATCGCCGCGGTACTGCAGCAGGTGCGCCCGGACCTGGTGCTGCTGAACGAGTTCGATTTCGACGACGCCCACCGCGCCGCCGAGCTGTTCCAGAAACGCTACCTGGAAGTGGCCCAGCCCGGCGGCGGCAAGCCACTGCAATTCGCCTACCGCTACCTGGCCCCGGTCAACACCGGCGTGCCGAGCGGCCTGGACCTGGACAACAACGGCGTGGTCGGCGGCGAAGGCCGCAGCCGCGGCAATGACGCCTGGGGATACGGCCTGCACCCGGGCCAGTACGGCATGCTGGTGCTGTCGCGCTACCCGATCGATGAGGCCAAGGTGCGCAGCTTTCAGCTGCTGAAGTGGAGCGCGATGCCCGGCGCAATCCGCCCGGTCGATCCACGTACCGGCCAGAGCTTCTACAACGACCACGTGTGGTCGCAGCTCCGCCTGTCCTCGAAGTCGCATTGGGACGTGCCGGTGAAGACCCCGGCCGGCGTGGTGCATGCGCTGGTATCACACCCGACCCCGCCGGTGTTCGACGGCCCGGAAAAGCGCAACGCTGCGCGCAACCACGACGAACTGCGCCTGTGGCAGGAGTACCTGTCCAGCGGTGACAAGCCGTGGCTGTGCGACGACAAGGGCCAATGCGGTGGCCTGGCGCAGGACGCGCGCTTCGTGATCCTCGGCGACCTCAACAACGACCCGGTCGATGGCGATGGCCGCCATGAGGCGATCGTCGAGCTGATCGAGAACGCCCGCGTGCTGCGCTACCCCACCCCGCGCAGCGTCGGCGGCGAGCAGACCAGCCTGGCTTATGCGGCCAAGGGCATCGAGCGCAAGGGCGCGCCGTTCCACGCCACCGGCGATTTCGGCCCGAAGTCCGGCACCATGCGCCTGGATTACGTGCTACCCTCGACCGGTTTCGAGTATGTGGGCAGCGGCATCTTCTGGCCGGCCAATGAAAGCCCGGAGGCGAAGATCGCCGACGGCAGCGACCACCACCTGGTGTGGGTGGATGTGAAGCCGTAAGGCAGATTGCGCTGTAGAGCCGAGCCCACGCTCGGCTCCCGCGCGCGGCGCGGATTGAAAAGCAGCCGAGCGTGGGCTCGGCTCTACAGAAGAATCGCTCAGCGCAGGGAAAGCCGCCGGGCGTGGCCCGGCGCTACCGCTTTATGGACGCAGTTCGACGCCGATGGCGTCGGCGGCATCACGCGCGATGGCTCGCGCTTCGTCGATGGTCTCGGCGCGCGCCAGGGTCACGCCCACGCGGCGATGACCATGCACGCTCGGCTTGCCGAACAGGCGCACCGCGGTATCCGGCACCTGCAGCGCAGCTGCGACGTTGTTGAAGTACGGCACGCCCTCACCGTGCGCCAGCAGCGCGCACGAGGCCGACGGGCCGCTCTGGCGGATCACCGGGATCGGCAGGCCGAGGATGGCGCGCGCATGCAGCGCGAACTCACTCAGCTCCTGCGATACCAGGGTCACCAGACCGGTATCGTGCGGGCGCGGCGACACTTCGCTGAACCACACTTCGTCGCCCTTCACGAACAGCTCGACACCGAACAGGCCCCAGCCACCGAGGTCGTCGGTGATCGCGCGCGAGATCTCTTCCGCGCGCGCCAGTGCCGCGCTGGACATCGGCTGCGGCTGCCAGCTTTCGCGGTAGTCACCGTCCTTCTGCAGGTGGCCGATCGGTGCGCAGAACGACGTCCCGCCAGCGTGGCGCACGGTCAGCAGGGTGATCTCGTAATCGAAATCGATGAAACCTTCGACGATGCAGCGGCCAGCACCGGCACGGCCACCGGTCTGCGCGTAGTCCCAGGCCGGGGCGATGTCCGCCTCGCTGCGCAGGGTACTCTGGCCCTTGCCCGAGGACGACATCACCGGCTTGACCACGCACGGCAGGCCAATGGCGGCCACTGCGGCGCGGTACTCGGCCTCGGTATCGACGAAGCGGTACGGCGAGGTCGGCAGGCCCAGGGTCTCGGCGGCCAGGCGGCGGATGCCTTCGCGGTCCATGGTCAGGCGCGCGGCGCGCGCGGTCGGGATCACCCGCAGGCCCTGCTCCTGCTCCAGCTGCACCAGGGTCTCGGTGTGGATGGCCTCGATCTCCGGCACTACCAGGTGCGGCTGTTCCTGGGCGATCAGCGCGCGCAGCGCCATCGCGTCCAGCATGTCGATCACGTGCGCGCGGTGCGCAACCTGCATGGCCGGCGCATCGGCGTAGCGGTCGGCCGCGATCACTTCCACGCCCAGCCGCTGCAGCTCGATGGCCACCTCCTTGCCGAGTTCGCCCGAGCCCAGCAGCAGCACGCGGGTGGCGGAGGGGGACAACGGAGTTCCAAGCTTGGCCATGGCGGTTCCAGCAGCGATGTGAAGGCGGGTGGGCATTCTAGCTGGCCGGGCACCCGGACCATGGCATCCGACGGACGGTAGTCGACAAGTGATATCAATTTGATATCTTAATTCCGAACCCTCAAGGACGTACCGCCATGAAAGAGAAGTCGCTTGCCTCCCTCAACGGCCTCGGCACCCTGGCCGGATCCCTGCTGGCCGCGCTGGCCGGCGGCGCGCTGTTCGTGCTGGGGGTGGCGGCCAAGGCCAGCACCGGCTCGCCCAACCTGTTGCTGATGCTGGCCGGCGTGCTGGTGGTCGCTGCCGCAGTCTTCATCCTGGCCGGCCTGTACACCATCCAGCCCAACCAGGCGGCAGTGCTGAGCCTGTTCGGCAAGTACGTCGGTACCGTCAAGGACAACGGCCTGCGCTGGAACAACCCCTTCTACGCCAAGCGCCGGGTGAGCCAGCGCGTGCGCAATTTCGAGAGCGGCAAGCTGAAGGTCAACGAGCTGGACGGCAGCCCGATCGAGATCGCCGCCGTGATCGTCTGGCAGGTGGTCGACGCCTCCGAAGCGGTCTACAACGTGGACGACTACGAGAGCTTCGTACACATCCAGTCCGAATCCGCGCTGCGTGCGATGGCGACCAGCTATCCCTACGACCAGCACGAGGACGGCCAGCTGGCCCTGCGCAGCCATGCCAGCGAGATCTCCCAGCACCTGAAGAACGAGCTGGCCGAACGCCTGGCCGATGCGGGTGTGCAGGTGATCGACGCACGCATCAGCCACCTCGCCTACGCCGCTGAAATTGCCCAGGCCATGCTGCAGCGCCAGCAGGCCAACGCGGTGATCGCTGCACGCACGCGCATCGTGGCTGGTGCCGTCGGCATGGTCGAAATGGCCCTGGCCGAACTGCAGAAGAACGGCGTGGTTGAGCTGGACGAGGAACGCAAGGCGCACATGGTCAGCAACCTGCTGACCGTGCTGTGCTCGGACCGCGGCACCCAGCCGATCGTCAACGCCGGTTCGCTGTACTGAACCACCCTCGCAACGGGGCGTCCCCACCGCCCCGCCAGGAGTTTTCATGAGTGAGAAGAAAGCCTATCCGCTGCGCATCAACGCCGAGGTCCTGGCCGCGGCGCAGCGCTGGGCCGACGACGAGCTGCGCAGCCTCAACGCGCAGATTGAATACGTGCTGCGCGACGCACTGCGCAAGGCAGGACGCCTGCCAAAACCCACGCCATCGCCGGAGGACAAGGAATGAGCACGCGCTGGAGTTACCAGACGATCGAAGTGAAGACCACGATGATGGGCGTCCTGAAGGCCGAGGACATCCAGAGTGAACTGACCCGCCAGGGCCAGCTGGGCTGGGAACTGGTCAACATCATCATTCCGGCGCCGATGCGCCCGGCCATGCTGGTCTTCAAGAAGGAACAGTAGCCATGTCGCGCCATCGCAGATTGCTCATGCTGTCACTGGCCCTGCTGAGCTGCCCGGCGATCGCCGCCGAACCGCAGCAGGTCGCCAACCGCCTGCTCGATCACCTGCAGGCCGGGCGCGTAGCCGAAGCGGAAGCGATGTTCACGCCGCAGATGGCCCAGGCCGTGCCCGCCGAGAAACTGGGCGCCTTGTGGAACTCATTGGGCACACTGCAGGATCGCGGCGCCATCCAGGTGAATACACGACAGGACATGACGCTGGTGGTAGTGCCACTGAAGTTCGCCAGCGGCCGCGTCAATGCGCAGGTAGCGGTGGATGCACAGGACAAGGTGGCCGGCCTGATGCTGCGGCCCGCCGCGGCCGACAAGGCACCACCGCCACCGGCCGATGCCCGCTACAGCGAAGTGGACTTCAGCGTGCCGCAGGCGCGCGGCGCCCTGTCTGGCACCCTGGCACTGCCGAAGGGAGAAGGCCCGTTCCCGGCGGTGGTGCTGGTGCATGGCTCGGGTCCGCAGGACCGCGATGAGACGATCGGTGGCAGTCGCCCGTTCCTGGATGTTGCCCGCGGCCTGGCCGCCCAGGGCATCGCCGTGCTGCGCTATGACAAGCGCACCTTCGCCCGCCCGCAGGATTTCGCCAATGACCGCTTCACCGTCGATGACGAGACCACGCTGGATGCGGAGGCTGCACTGGCCAGCCTGGCCGCCGACCCGCGCGTCAACCGCAAGCGCGTGTTCGTGATGGGCCACAGCCAGGGTGGCATGCTCGCCCCGCGCATCGCCAGCCGCTGGCCGCAGGCGCGCGGCGCGATCCTGTGGGCCGCACCTGCACGAACCCTGCTGGAACTGCTGCCGGAACAGAACCGCTACCTGATGGCACTGGACGGCAGCATCAGTGCGCCCGAGCAGGCCTTCCTCGACCGCCTTGACGCCCAGATCGCCGCAGCACGCAGTGATATACCGGCGCCAGCGAGCGAACTGCCACTGGGCGTTCCTCAATCGTTCTGGAAGAGCGTGGAGGCGGTCAACGCACGGGCCGATGCACAGGCCCTGCACAAGCCACTGCTGATGCTGCACGGCGGCCGCGATTTCCAGGTACCCGATGCCGACTGGGTGCTGTGGCAAAAGGCGCTGGCCGGCCGCGGCGACGTGCAGTGGCAGGCCTATCCGGCGCTCAACCACATCGGCATTGCCGGCAGCGGCCCCAGCTCGCTGCAGGAATACGCGCAACCGGGCCATGTCGATGCGACGCTGATCGATGACGTGGCCACCTGGATCAAGGCGCAGCGATGAGCGGCAGCGACCCGAAGCGCTTCGACGTGGCGGAGAGCTCGCCGTTCCGCGTGCTGTGGGTGGTCCTGCCGCTGCTGCTGGCCTTCGCCATCAGCGTCTACGCGCAGCTTCACACCGCCCGCGCCAACGCGCCGTGGGTGGAAGTGACCCTGTCGCCGCCGTGGTTCCGCATGGGCGGCAGCGCGGCATGGAGCCTGGTGATGATCGCCGCGCTCGGCATCGGGCTGGGCCTGGCCTTCTTCCGGCGCCGGGTGGAGTTCGATGGCGACGTGCTGGACGTCCGTTCAACGATGTACCGACGGCGCGTGCCGGTGGCGCAGCTGCGACTGGACCAGGCCGAGGTGGTCGACCTCGGCCGCGACCGGCGCTATGGCATCCGCTTCAAGACCAACGGTTATTCGATGCCCGGCTTCCATTCCGGCCACTTCCGCCTGCTGGGCGGCGGCAAGGGCTTTGCCCTGGTCACCGACCGCAGCCGCGTCCTGGTGCTGCCGGTACGCGATGGCAGCGCGCTGCTGCTCAGCCTGGACCGGCCACAGGCGCTGCTGGAGGCACTGCGCAAGGTGGCCGCACCAGCACCACAGCAGTAAGCTGGGGCGATGCAACGACGCCCGCCCCTGCTGATCAATACCGAAGCCATCGAGCTGTGGCCCGCCGATCTGCTGCGCGCACGCAGCAATGCCGATGCACGCCTGCTGGCACAGGCGCAATGGGTGCTGCGGCGCAAGCGTGATGGCCGTTACCTGGCGGCAGTGCTGGCGCGTGGCGTGCATTCGCTGGTACCGCGCCTCCCGCGCGAGCCCGGTGTCGAGGACGCTCTGGCGCTACTGGATGCACGCAATGCGCGGCCGTTCGCCACGTCACTGGAAGATCAATGGCTGCCACTGGCCGGGCTGCAGCAGCGCCTGCAGCAGCTCGGCCTGGACCCGCAGCGTTACGCCGACGACAGTGGCCTGCCGCTCGAACCCGAACCCTGCCTGCTGCACTTCGCCGGCCGTGATCGTTTCGCTCGCCCCCTTTGGCTGCGCCGCGACGCCGCACAGGGCTGGCGACGCATGCGCCTGCACGCAGCGCAGGATGGCATCGCACTGGATGCCATCTCCGGCTTCCGCAGCCACGCCTACCAACTGGGCATTTTCGAACGGAAGCGCGCGCGCGGCCTGAGCGTGGCGGAGATCCTGAAGGTCAATGCGGCGCCGGGCTTCAGTGAACATCACAGCGGCTACGCGCTGGACATCGGAACACCGGGCGATGCGCCGGCCGAGGAATCGTTCGAAGTGACCGCCGCATTCGCGTGGCTGCGGTCGCACGCGGGCGGTCATGGCTTCCAGCTGAGCTATCCGCGCGACAACCCGCACGGCATCGTCTACGAACCGTGGCACTGGTGCTGGAAGCCGGCCAAAGGCTGAGCTCCTCGCGGCGGTCGGAAGGCGAAATTCATGGAGCTGTCCGGGTGGGTGGGCTGCGCAGGGTACGCCGCAAGCACGTCCCTGCAGGCTCGGTTGACGCATCCATGCGGTTCATGCCCCCGTCAGCGGACCCAACCCGCCTTCGACAGTTTTCCGCGGCCTGTTGGGACGACCGTGGGGTCGGATACGTTTATCGAAGGAAAACCGATCCGACACCATTCTTGTTTGTCGATACCTGACAGATGTGTCGACCAAGGTCGACACCTACCCACAGCACACGGAATCTGTCGGAGGTGGGGCAGTGTTGCTGTTGCTTCGGCCTTTGCCGTTGCTTGAAGGCCTCTGCGGGTGCCGGGCGCCGCCCGGCCGACTTCCGCCACTTGCGGTGGCAGCGCCTGCCCACTAGCCTTCGGCCGTCGTTCACCACCCAAGGACCGCCCGTGAAACACCGTCATCTCCTGCTGGCCTCGGCAATCGCCGCCGCCACGCTGGCCCTGGCCGCCTGCAAGAAGGAACCCACCCCAGGCACTGATACCGCCAGCAGCAGCGCTCCGGCCGGCGAAACCGCCGACCAGTTCGTGGCCCGCATCAATGCCGAATTCAAGGCCGCCTACCCGGAGATGACCTCGGCGCAGTGGCTGTCCTCCACCTACATCAACAGCGATTCCGAACGCATCGCGGCCAAGGCCAACGAGCGCTCGCTGACCCAGCTCAACAGCTGGATCGAGCAGGCCGCCAAGTTCGATGGCAAGCCGATGAGCGAAGACAGCAAGCGCGCCATCCACCTGCTGAAGCTGATGTCCTCGATGCCGGCGCCGCGCGACCCGGCCAAGCTGGCCGAGCTGACCCAGATCGCCACCCGCATGGAAGGCAGTTACGGTGCCGGCAAGTACTGCACCGATGCCAATGATCCGAACTCCTGCCGCCAGCTTGGCGAGCTGGAGCAGGTGCTGGCACGCAGCCGCGACTACGACAAGCAGCTCGATGCGTGGCAGGGCTGGCACAGCACCACCAAGAGCATGCGCGGCGACTACCAGAAATTCGTCGGCCTGGTGAACGAAGGCGCCAAGGGTATGGGCTTCACCGATGCCGGCCAGATGTGGCGCAGCGGCTACGACATGCCGCCGGAGCAGATCGGCCCGGAAACCGACCGCCTGTGGGAGCAGGTCAAGCCGATGTACGAGCAGCTGCACTGCTACGCACGCGGCAAGCTGGACAAGACCTACGGCAAGGACAAGGCCGAAGTGGGCAACGGCCTGATCGCCGCGCACCTGCTGGGCAACATGTGGCAGCAGGACTGGTCGAACCTGTGGGACCAGCTGGAACCGTACCCGGGCGCCGGTAGCCTGGACATCACCGCGGCGCTGGAAAAGCAGTACCAGACCAACCTGAGCGCGGCGCTGGCCAAGGCCGGCAAGGACGCCAACGTCACCGCGCAGTACAAGGCGCAGCGCGAGGCCGAACTGCGTACCGCCAAGCAGATGACCGAGCGCGCGCAGGACTTCTACGTGTCGCTGGGCATGCCGTCGCTGCCGCAGTCATACTGGGAAAAAACCCAGTTCATCAAGCCCGATGACCGCGACGTGGTCTGCCACGCCAGCGCCTGGGACATGAACATGGAAGGCGATGTGCGCACCAAGATGTGCATCAAGCCGAACGAAGAGAACTTCACCACCATCTACCACGAGCTGGGCCACATCTATTACGACCTGGCCTACAACCCGCTGCCGCCGCTGTTCCAGGGCGGTGCCAATGATGGCTTCCATGAAGCGATCGGCGACACCATCGTGCTGGCGATGACGCCCAAGTACCTCAGCTCGATCGGCCTGGTCGACGCGCCGACCGAGAGCCGCGAGGCGGTCATCAACAACCAGATGCGCATGGCGCTGTCCGGTGTGTCGTTCCTGCCGTTCGGCCTGATGATCGACCGTTGGCGCTGGGGCGTGTTCGACGGTTCCATCACTGCCGACAACTACAACAAGGCGTGGTGGGACCTGAAGGCCAAGTACCAGGGCGTGGCCCCGGCCAGCACCCGTGGCGAGGAGTACTTCGACCCGGGCGCGAAGTACCACGTGCCCGGCAACACCCCCTACACCCGCTACTTCCTGGCGCGCATCCTGCAGTTCCAGTTCTACAAGGGCCTGTGCGACGCGTCGGGCTACAAGGGCCCGCTGCATGAGTGCACCTTCTACGGCAACAAGGAAGCCGGCCAGAAGTACTGGGCAATGCTGAGCAAGGGTGCCAGCCAGCCGTGGCAGGCCACGCTGAAGGAGCTGACCGGTACCGACAAGCTCGATGCCGGCCCGATGATCGAGTACTTCACCCCGGTCAACGAGTGGCTGAAGCAGCAGAACGAAGGCCAGATGTGCGGCTGGCAGGCCAACGCGGCCCCGGCGGCGAAATGAGGAAAAGGGCGGGTCCGCAAGGATCCGCCCCTTTCCATGTTGTAGAGCCGAGCCATGCTCGGCTGTTTTTCAAGCGTGCTGCATGGCAAGCCGAGCATGGCTCGGCTCTACAGCATGCGTGCGATCAGCTGTTCTTCTTCGCCGCCATCGCCGCGGCCAGCTCGGCCTTGAACTCCTCGAAGGTCTGGCCCTTCTCCTTGGCTTCGGCCTGTGCGGCATCGCGCAGTGCGTCGGAGTACATCAGACGTACTGGCGTGCCATTGCGTTCGTGCAGCTCACCGGCCTGCATGATCAGCGCCAGCACCTGCGCAGCGCTCTCGCTATGGCCGGCAATGCGGCCATCCATGCCCAGCACCCATTCGCCGTCGCGGCGCACGACACCGGCCAGCAGGGTGCGCTGTGCATCGCGCAGTTCCGCATGCGGCTCCACCGGCGAGGCTTGGGCAGCGGCCTTGTTGGCGGCCTGCTTTTCCTGGCGACGGCGCTGGTCGCGGCGGGTCTTGGAGCTGGTGGACATGGTGCGGTACCGCTGCGAAAGGGGGGCGCAAGGATAGCGCACCCCGCCCACCACGCCGCTTCACACCCCTCAGTCCAGCACTTTGCCGTGCCGCCAGTAGCCCATGAAGGTGATCGCGCGGCGGTCCAGCCCGCAGTCGCGGACCAGGTGGCGACGGATCGCCATCACCGCCCCCGCCTCGCCTGCCACCCAGGCATACAGCGGCCCGGCCACGCTGGCATCGGCCTGCTCCCAGAGGATCTGCGCGTCGACATCGATCTCCTCCAGTTCGTCACCAGCAGACACCGCCGAGGCCGCTGCCAGCCGCGCCTGGACCGCCTGCAGCAGCGGCTGGCCGTGGGCCGCCTGACCACGCGGCAACCAGACCAGCTCGGCCGTGGACGGCGCCTTCAGCGGCACCGCGTCGCCGGCCTGCGCCACTTCCAGCAGCGCCAGCGTGCGTGGCGGATCGGCCAGCGCGGCCAGTTCCTCGAGGATGCCAGCCACTGCCGGCAGCGCGGTTTCATCCGCCACCAGCAGCACCTGGCCGACACCCGCCGGCGGTTTCCATTCCCAGCCTTCGCTGCTGTCGGCACAGTCGGCATCGGGGGCCAGCAGCACTACGCGGTCGCCCGGCCGCGCGTGGATGGCCCAGCGCGAGGCCGGCCCCGTCTCGCCATGCAGTACGAAATCAACGTCGACCTCGCCCTGCTCGGCACGCAGCTGACGGATGGTGTAGGTGCGCATGGGCGGGCGCTGATCGTCCGGCAGCGCCCGGTAGCGCGGATACCAGTCCTCGCCGCTGGGCACCTGCGGCACGTCCTGGCCGGGCAAGGGGAAGAACACCTTGATGCGCTGGTCCGGGCCTTCGGTCTTCATCCGCGCCACGTCGGCACCGGTGAACACCATGCGGTCCAGGGAAGGGGAAAGAACGCGGCGCTCTTTCAGCGCCACCTCGAACAGGCGGTAGGTCTGCTGCGCAGCCATGGGAACCTCATGCAACGACATCGGATCGGCTGGCTGTCGTGCATCCACGCACCGGCTGGCTGGAGTCCCCAGCCTAGTCCGGTCATTCCTCGCCGCAAGCCTTTCGGGCATCGCGGCCCGCCCTACCCCTGCGCGCTGCTCAATGGTCCGTGCAGGCTGCCTGCGCCGCGCGTTCACGCTGGTGTTCCCAGTACCAGAACACGAAGCCGGCAGCGAAGAACGCGGCCTGCCCCAGCGCCAGGTGCAGCGGGCTGGCACTGAGCAGCGGCGACACCACGCCCGCCACCACCGTGCTGATCATCAGCTGCACGAAGGCCTGCAGCGACGACGCCAGGCCACGCTGGTGCGGGTACATGTCCAGCACCGCCAGGGCCAGGATCGGGAAGATCAGCGACATGCCCATGCCGCCCAGGAAGATCGGCAGCACCGCCCACGGCAGCACGAACTGCGGCGACAGCGCCACGTAGCCGACATTCAACAGCGCCGACAGCGCGCACAGGCTGAAACCGATGGCGACCTGGCGTGTGGGCGTGGTGTGCCCGGCCATGCGCCCGGACAGGAACGAGCCGGTGGTCATGCCGCCGATGGTGGGGATGAACAACCACGCGAAACCGCCCTCGCCCAGGTGCAGGTGCTGCATCACGAACACCGGCGCCGAGGAGATGTACAGGAAGATGCCGCCGAAACCGATGCTGCCGGCCAGCGCCAGGCGCAGGAAGCGCGGGTTGAAGCCGATGCGCACGTAGTCACGCAGCAGCACGCGCGGCGACAGCGGCACCCGCGCCTCGACCGGATGGGTTTCCGGCAGGAAGCGCGCGGTGGCCGCAAGCAGGACCAGTGCGAACACCACCAGGAACCAGAAGATCAGCGGCCAACCTGCGCCACTGAGCAGGATCCAGCCACCGATGATCGGTGCGATGGCCGGGGCGATGCCGAACAGCATCGACACCTGGCTCATCAGCCGCTGGGCATCGTGGCCGTGGTACAGGTCGCGGATCACCGCGCGGCCGACGATCATGCCGACACCTGCCGACAGGCCCTGCAGCGCGCGGAACGCCAGCAGCGTGCTCAGGTCGGTGGACAGCGCACAGCCGACCGAGGCGCCGACGAACACCACCAGGCCGCCCAGGATCACCCGCTTGCGGCCCCAGGCATCGGACAGCGGGCCGTGCGCCAGGCTCATCAGGCCGTAGAACAGCAGGTACACGCTGATGGTCTGCTGCACCGCCACCTCGTCCACCGCCAGGCGCTGGGCCAGCTGCGGGAACGCCGGGAAGATGGTGTCGATCGAGAACGGGCCGAACATGGCCAGGCCGGCAAGCAGCAGGGCCATGCGGCGGGTGGAGGGGGCAACAGCGGCGGTCATGGAGGAAACGTCCGGCAGGGCCATGCGGGGCAAGCACGGCGGGCGCCGGTCCCGCAGCAACGGGGACGGCGCCAGATGAATTCGGGTATCCGCCCATCATAGGTGGGGATTGCGCTTGATGCCATGCAGCACTGCACAAAACGCACGGCCGGGCCATCGGCCATTCAGGCGCGGCGGTCAGGGGACGGAGGCGGCCGCCGCGCCCGCAACGGGCTATAATCAGCGGGCAACACGGTGGGAGAAGCGGAACACCGCTGCCGAAGGCGCAACGCCCGTAATCGCTCAGGCCCGATACCACCCGTAACACAACTCTGGAGAGACCGGTTCGATCCGGCGCCGAAGGGGCACGAAGCTGCGGTTTTCCGCGCTTTTAAACTCTCAGGCAAAAGGACAGAGGGGCGCCCCGCAGACCGCCGACCGGCGGCTTGTGCCCGTGCGTGTGCCCTTTCCTGACGGATCCTTCGCCATGTCCCAGAACACCCCTTCCCTGCGTGAGCTCGAGCACCACAACGCGTTCGTCGAGCGCCACATCGGCCCCAATGACGCCGAGATCGCGCAGATGCTCGACGTCGTCGGCCACGCGTCGCTGGATGCGATGACCGATGCCATCGTGCCGGCCAAGATCAAGTCGCCGGCGCCGCTGGCGCTGCCGGAGTCGATGACCGAAGTGCAGGCACTGGCGAAGATCCGTGCGATCGCCGACAAGAACACCGTGCTGCGCAGCTTCATCGGCCAAGGCTACTACGGCACCCACACGCCGAACGTGATCCTGCGCAACATCCTGGAAAACCCGGCGTGGTACACCGCCTACACCCCGTACCAGGCGGAAATCTCGCAGGGCCGCATGGAAGCGCTGATCAACTTCCAGACCCTGTGCGCCGACCTGACCGGCATGGAAATCGCCAACGCCTCGCTGCTGGACGAAGCCACCGCCGCTGCTGAAGCGATGACCCTGGCCAAGCGCTCGGCCAAGTCCAAGTCGGACACCTTCTTCGTGCACGACGCCGTGCACCCGCAGACGCTGGAACTGCTGCGTACCCGCGCCGAGCCCATGGGCATCGTGCTGCGCGTCGGCACCCCGGCTGAAGCACTGGACGCGGAAGCCTTCGGCCTGCTGCTGCAGTACCCGGACACCTTCGGCCAAGTGGGCAACTACAAGGCGCTGGTCGATGCCGTGCACGCACGCGGCGGCCTGGTGGCCGTGGCCACCGACCTGCTGGCCCTGACCCTGCTGGCTGCCCCGGGCGAATGGGGCGCGGACATCGTGGTCGGCAACAGCCAGCGTTTCGGCGTGCCGTTCGGCTTCGGTGGCCCGCACGCCGCCTTCATGGCCTGCCGTGACGCCTACAAGCGCTCGATGCCAGGCCGCCTGATCGGTGTTTCGGTCGATGCCCAGGGCAACCCGGCCTACCGCCTGACCCTGCAGACCCGCGAGCAGCACATCCGCCGCGAGAAGGCGACTTCCAACATCTGTACCGCGCAGGTGCTGCTGGCGGTGATGGCCTCGATGTACGCCGTTTACCACGGACCGGAGGGCCTGACCCGCATCGCCCGCCGCACCCACCGTCTGGCCTCCATCCTGGCCGCAGCGCTGCGCAATGCCGGCGTGCAGGTCGGTGGCGACTTCTTCGACACCCTGCACATCACCGGCGTGCACGCTGATGAGATCCACGCCAAGGCGCGCGCCGCCGGCTACAACCTGCGTGCGATCGACAGCGACTCGGTGGGCATCAGCCTGGACGAGACCACCACCCGCGCCGACATCGTGGCCTTGGCCGCCGTGTTCGGTGCCGGGCTGGATGTGGAAGCGCTGGACGCCAGCACCGCCGACGCGCTGCCGGCCGGCCTGCTGCGCCAGTCCGCGTTCCTGACCCACCCGGTGTTCAACACCCACCACAGCGAGCACGAGCTGCTGCGCTACCTGCGTTCGCTGGCCGACAAGGACCTGGCGATGGATCGCACGATGATCCCGCTGGGTTCGTGCACCATGAAGCTCAACGCCACCGCCGAGATGATTCCGGTGACCTGGCCGGAGTTCTCGCAGATCCACCCGCTGGTGCCGGCCGACCAGGCGCTGGGCTACAAGGAACTGATCGACACGCTGGAAGCGATGCTGGTCGAATGCACCGGCTACGACGCAGTCAGCCTGCAACCGAATTCCGGCGCGCAGGGTGAGTACGCCGGCCTGCTGGCGATCCGCGCCTACCACCGCTCGCGCGGCGAGGGCCACCGCGACATATGCCTGATCCCGGATTCGGCACATGGCACCAACCCGGCTTCGGCGCAGATGTGCGGCATGAAGGTCGTGGTGACCAAGACCGACGCCAACGGCAACGTTGACGTCGAGGACATCCGCCTCAACGCCGAGAAGTACAGCGACCGCCTGGCCGCGATCATGATGACCTACCCGTCCACGCACGGCGTGTTCGAGGAAGAAGTTGTCGAGATCTGCGAGATCATCCACAAGCACGGCGGCCAGGTGTACACCGACGGCGCCAACATGAACGCCCTGGTCGGCGTCGCCAAGCCGGGCAAGTGGGGTTCGGACGTTTCACACCTGAACCTGCACAAGACCTTCTGCATCCCGCACGGCGGTGGTGGCCCGGGCGTCGGCCCGTGCGCGGTCAAGGAGCACCTGGCCCCGTTCCTGCCGGGCAAGCTGGGTGACAACGGTCCGGTCGGCATGGTCAGCGCCGCCAGCTTCGGCAGTGCATCGATCCTGCCGATCAGCTGGATGTACATCGCGATGATGGGCCGTGAAGGCCTGCGCAAGGCCACACAGGTCGCGCAGCTCAACGCCAACTACATCGCCAAGCGCCTGGCCCCGCACTTCAAGACCCTGTACACCGGCCGCAACGGCCTGGTGGCGCATGAGTGCATCCTGGACGTTCGTCCGCTGGAGAAGACCAGCGGCATCGGCGCCGAGGACGTGGCCAAGCGCCTGATCGACTTCGGCTTCCATGCCCCGACCCTGAGCTTCCCGGTGGCTGGCACGCTGATGGTCGAACCGACCGAGAGCGAGTCGCTGCACGAGCTGGACCGCTTCATCAACGCGATGATCCAGATCCGCGAGGAAATCACCGCGATCGAAGACGGCCGCCTGGACCGCGAGGACAACCCGCTGAAGAACGCGCCGCACACCGCGACCGCGGTGACCGCCAGCGAGTGGACCCATGCCTACCCGCGCGAACTGGCCGCCTTCCCGCTGGCCAGCCTGAAGCAGAGCAAGTACTGGCCGCCGGTGGCCCGCGTCGACAACGTGTACGGCGACAAGAACGTGATGTGCGCCTGCATCCCGGTCGATGCCTACAAGGACGATGAAGTCGAGGCGTAAGCCTTCGACCCATAGGAAATGAGAACGGCCCGCGCAAGCGGGCCGTTTTCATGAGGGCGTGTGGACCAAGGCCCACACCCACAACAAGTCGATCACGGGTCCGGCATCTGCCCCAGGCTCAACTGCCACGACACCCCGAAGCGGTCCTGCACCCAACCGTAGCGGTTGCTGAAATCGTAATCGCCCACCGGCATCAGCCAGTGGCCGCCCTCGCCCAGCACGCGCGCGGCGCGCTCGAACTGCTCGGCACCGGAGCACTCCACGAACAGCGAGATCGATGGCGAGAAGGTGAAATCGTGCACGTCCAGGCTATCGAAGCACAGGTAGTGGGTGCCACCGAGCAGGAAGATGGCCTGGCGGACCTGCCCGGGCACGCCGACGCCGGCGCCGGCGCCATCAGGATGGCGTTGCAGGGCCAGCAGGCGGAAATCGGCAAAGGCTTCGGCGTACAGGGCCAGCGCGGCCTCGGCCTGGCCGGTGAACATCAGGAAGGGACGGCTGCGCAGCATGCGGTACTCCCGGTCGACGGGCCGGTGACGGCCCACGCAAGCAGGATTACACGCCGAATGTATGCCCTCTGTAGAGCCGAGCCCATGCTCGGCTGACATCTGCCCGAACGGCAGCCGACCGTAGGGTCGGCTCTACGGGATCACGCCTCGCGCATGCGCCGGGCGATGGCGCTGCCGGCGGCGATGGTGGCGGTCAGCGCCACCATCGACAGGAACTGCAGGCGGGTGTGCGACTCGCTCAGCAGCAGGCCGAAGATCAGCGCCAGGATCGCCAGCGCGCACACCGTCAGCCACGGGAAACCGGCCATGCGGAACGGCAGGCGGGTGCCCAGGCGGTCGGCACGGCGGCGCAGCACCAGCTGCGAGACCAGCGACAGCGTCCACACCAGCAGGCAGGTGGAACCGACGATGTTGAGCAGCACCGGCAGCACCCGGTCCGGGAACAGCAGTTCCATCACGGTGGCGGCGAAACCGAACAGCACGCTGGCCAGCACGGCAATCACCGGCACCTGGCGCGGGTCGGTCCAGCCCAGCACGGCAGGGGCTTCACGACGCTGCGCCAGCGAATACATCATGCGCGAGGCGCCGTAGAGGTTGGCATTGAGCGCCGACAGCAGCGCGATCACCGCGATCAGGGTGATGGCGGTACCAGCGCCCGGAATGCGCGCGATATCCAGCACGGCGGCGAACGGCGACTTCAGCGCCTCGCTGGTCCACGGCACCACAGCGATGATCACGCTCAGCGAGCCGATGTAGAACACCAGGATGCGCCAGGCCACCGTGCGGATCGCACGGGCAATGCTGCGTTCCGGGTCTTCGGTCTCGGCAGCAGCGACGGCCACGATCTCGGTGCCGCCAAAGGCGAACACCACCACCAGCAGCGCGGCACCGATGCCGGCCAGGCCCTTCGGTGCGAAGCCACCGTGTTCGGTGAAGTTGCTCAGGCCCGGCGAGGTCACCTGCGGCAGCCAGCCCATCAGCAGCGCCACGCCGATGGCGATGAAGGCCAGGATCGCCGCGACCTTGAGGATGGCGAACCAGAATTCGAACTCGCCGAAGTTCTTCACCCCGAGCAGGTTGATCGCGGTGAAGAACAGCATGAAGGCCAGCGCCGCCATCGGTACAGGTACCGCTGGCCAGACGGTGGCCAGCAGACCGGCCGCCCCCACCGCCTCGGCAGCGATCACGATCACCAGCTGCACCCACCACAGCCAGCCCACGGTGGCACCGGCGGTGGCGCCCATGGCATCGGCGGCATAGACCGAGAACGCGCCACTGGTTGGTTTGGCCGCCGCCATTTCGCCCAGTGCGTTCATCACGATGATCACCAGCGCGCCGGCCACCAGGTAGGACACCAGCACCGCCGGACCGGCCGCCTGCACGCCCACGCCCGAGCCGAGGAACAGCCCGGCGCCGATGGCGCTGCCCAGGCCCATCATGATCAGCTGGCGGGGCTTGAGCGAATGTCCGAGGCGGGACGGCGAAGCGGTCGGAATCGAGTTGGGCATCGGCGGGGCTGGCGGCGGGCTACAGGGGCGACACCTTACCCTGTCCCATGCCCGCGGGGATAGGCACAGCGCAGCAGGCCACTCAGGCCAGTGCGGGCTCGCCGACGTTGCCGCCGATACGGGCGCGGTAGGCGCGCGGCGAGAAACCGGTTTCAGCCTTGAACTTGCGGGTGAAGGCGCTCTGGTCGCTGAAACCGCAGGCCTGGCCGATGCTGGCGATGCTCTCGTCACCGTGCAGCAGGTGCATGGCCATCTGGATCCGCAGCCGGGTCAGCACCTGCTGCGGGGTCATCTGGAACACCTTGCGGAAGCTGCGCTCCAGCTTGGACAGCGAAAAGCCGGTGATGTCCAGCAGGGTCTGCATGCGCACGTTCTCGGCGTAGTGCGCGTTGAGGTGGGCCAGTGCCAGTCGCAGCTGTTCGTACTGGGTACCCAGACTGTCCTTCTGGCCAAGGTCACGGGAAATGCCGATCAGCCCCTCGATGGCCCCATCGACCACCAGCGGGCGCTTGCAGGTCAGGCACCAGCCCGGTTCGCGGTTGGCGAACAGGTGCAGCTCCATCAGGTTCTCGATCACCTCGCCGGACAGCACGCGGGCGTCCTGGTCGACGTAGTCCGCGCTGAGGCCGGTCGGGTAGATTTCGGCCGCGGTGCGCCCGATCACGTCCTTGCGCGCGCGCAGGCCCAGCCGCCGCAGCATGGTCTGGTTGACGTGGGTGTAACGCCCCTGGAGATCCTTGATGAAGAACAGCACATCCGGGATGGCGTCGAACAGGGCTTCGATGTCGGCGGGCTCGACTCGCATGCGGCAAGCATAGCCGAGGCCCCTTGCCGGTGCGATCACCCTTGCGGGACTTGCGCTTAACGCTGCCAGGTCCACCGTGAGGCCAGTTCCTGCCGGAGACCGGTCATGCCCCGCGGTGACAAGTCCGCCTATACCGAAAAGCAGAAGCGCCAAGCCGAGCACATCGAGGACAGCGAGCGCGAGCGTGGTGCCAGTAAAAGCACCGCCGAACGCATCGCCTGGGCCACCGTGAACAAGCAGGATGGTGGGGGCAAGCGCAGTGGCAGTGGGCGCAAGGCGGCGAAGAAGGCGACCACCAAGAAGTCACCCGCCCGTAGTTGACACCCACGATGACCGTTCCGGCCCTTGTGCCCGAACTCGCCGATTGGCTTGCACCACCCGCCGGAAGGTCAAATCATTGGAGACGCCGATCCTGGAGCCCTCAGAAATCCTGAACCTGCACGGGATCGGACCTGCCAACCCGTACTCTTGGTCCACATGAATCCAGAAACGCTGCTTGATGCTTTCCAGAATGCACACAACGAATACTTCCATCTGCTGATGAAGCATTACCCGTCTGGCAGAAAGCAGGGCCATGACGACGAATTCGGGGCACCCCGGCTCTACGAGCTTGCAGTGGAGGTTCATGCATGCTCGATTGCATTGGGCCCAACGCCATTGAAACGATTGTGTGCGCTGGGGCTGGAGCAACTCTACCCATTCGACAATCCCGTGGATATCTACACGTGGCGAGTCGAAGTAAGACAAAAGAAGATCCCGCACACTCTATTCGCATCAATTGCCATTCGGATCGATTCCGAACTTGCCAGAATGCGTCGGCTACTCGAACTGACGCCAGATGCGCTGGTCAACGAGCTTCTGCCCGACCGGCAGTTCCTGCGTCACAGCGGCGAACCATTTTTCCCCGAATCCAAGGCTGAAGCGACGGGTACAGCACCTGCGTCAATGGACAATGCCGCCTTGGGGTCGGTGATGTACGTCGGCAGTATCCACGTGAACTCGGCACCAGAGCATCAAGCCGTGAACAAGCTGGAACGCCTGGAGAAAACCACGGCCATCGGCTCGCACTCATCCACCATCATCAATGCGATTCGGCTGTTCTTCGGCACCTAGCATTGGCATGAACAATCCAAATGCGCGCGCTGGAGCCACTCCAGCGCGCGAGCCATTCATCACGCGGCGGACTTTGACCGCATAGACCTGTCCTGCACTTCACCTTCCACCTTGAACACCGACACCGACGTGGTCAGTGCATGCGCCTGCTCCTCCAGCGCGCGGCTGGCCGCGGTCGCTTCTTCCACCAGTGCAGCGTTCTGCTGGGTCACCTGGTCCATCTGCACCACCACCTGGTTGACCTGCTCGATACCGGCCGCCTGTTCCTTGCTGGCCGCTGCGATGTCGCTCATCAGCTGGGTGGTGCGCGAGCTGGCCTGGGCCACGCGCGCAATGGCGGCTTCGGATTCAACGGTGACCGCCAGGCCACTCTTCACCTTGGCAGCGGCGTCTTCGATCAGTTCCTTGATCTCTTTGGCGGCCACGCCGGCACGCTGCGCGAGCGTGCGCACTTCGCTGGCAACCACGGCAAACCCACGGCCCTGCTCGCCCGCACGGGCGGCTTCCACCGCAGCATTCAGCGCCAGGATGTTGGTCTGGAACGCGATGCCGTCGATCACCGTGGAGATCTCCGAGATGCGTGCCGATGACTGATCGATCTCGCCCATCACCGATGCCATCTGTGCCATGGCCTGCTCGGTCTCGCGCACTGCGGCACCGGCGGCATGCGCTTCGCTGTCGGCCTGACGGGCCAGCTCGGCATTCTGGCGCACGGTGGAGGTCAGCTCCTCCATCGATGCTGCGGCCTCTTCCAGGTTGGCGGCCTGCTGCTCGGTGCGGCGCGACAGGTCGTTGTTGCCGGCGGCCAGTTCCTGCGCTGCGTTGTTGATGCTGTCGGCGGCCACCTGGATGCCCCGCACGATGCCGGTCAGCTGCGCGGTGGTTGTGTTGGCGTCGTCGCGCATGCGCGCGAACACACCGTCGTACTCGCCCTCCATGCGCGCGGTCAGGTCGCCGTGCGAGATTGCACGCAGCACGTCGGAGACGTCGGCGATGCTGGCCTGCGAACTGGCCATCATGCCGTTGAGGTGCTCGACCATCGCCTTGAACTGGTACTGGAACGCTGCGGCATCGCCACGCATGCTGAAATCACCGGCGCGTGCGGCGCGGGCCAGTTCATCGATCTGCGCGTTGATCGCCATCAGGCTCTGCTTCACCGCCGCCAGGGTGCGGGTCAGTGTGCCCTTCTCGCCCGGGTAGTCCGGCAGATCACGGCTGAGGTCACCGATGGCGTAGCGCTGCATCACCTCGGCCATCAGCAGCTCAACCTGCACGTGCGATTCGACCAGGCTGTTGGTGGCCTGCACCATGCGGCCGAAATCACCGGGGAACGCACTGGCATCCATGCGATAGCGGATCGCACCGGCCTCATGCTGTTCGGCCATCTGCAGCTGCGCGCCGATCGCCGCCTGCACGCTCTGCCGCACGCTGGCCATCGCCTCGCCCAGCTGGGTCAGTTCGTCACGGCCACCAAGGCGGAACTCCTGGTCCAGTTGGCCCTTGGACAGGCGCTCGGCCAGGTTCACCGCGCGGGCCAGCGGGCCGGTCAGGCTGCGGCCGATCATCACCGAGGCACCGATGCCCACCAGCAGCGCGACGCCGCCCAGCACCAGCAGCTGCAGCAGGCTGCGCTCGCCCAGCCTGATCGCCTCGGCGGCTGCATCGCGGCTTTCCTTCTCTTCGAAGTCCACGCCATCGGACAGCGCCTTGTTCCAGCCATTGGCGGCTTCCTGCACCGGGCCCAGGGTCAGCGCCACGGCGCCCGGGTAGTCACCCTGCTCCATCAGTTCGCTGGTCTGCTTGTTGAGCGGGCGCGCGACGGCACGCTTGGCCGCGATGGTTTCCGCGATGGCCTTGCCCTGGGCGTCGCTGGGCAGCGCCTGGTAGGCGGTCCAGCTGGCCTCGTAGCGCTTGACCAGATCGGCGATGCGCTGCTCGTCGTGTCCGCGATCTTCGCCCTGGCGGATCAGCATCTCGCGGCGCACCACCATCATCTGGTTGTTGGTATCGAGCATCTGCGACAACAGACGCACCTTGGCCACGCTGATGTCGACCACCTTCTGCATCGCGCGCTTCTGCACGACACTGGCGGTGGCGCCGGTGGCCACCACGGCGGCAACCAGCAACAACAGCAGGCCAAAGCCCAGCCCAAGACGCCAGGCAACCCTGACATTCCTCAAGTAGTTCATCGGTACATCCAAAACGGGGGGATGCGCCCCTATCGGCCGCGCCGCCGGCATTCTTGACCGGCAACATGCACGGGCGTCGGCAGCCGTTCACCTTGGTGATGCCACGCACTACGCTTCTGCGACAAGGGCCCGGGCCACGCCAGGGCTGCCCTGCTCATGCCGGCATCAGGATGCTTTCACGGGGGCTGCGCAGCCTCTGCGGGCAGGGTGGAGCTGCCATCTGCCGGAGACCTCCATGCCCGTACACCGCCCTGCCCTGCTCGCCCTGTCCTTGCTGGTGTCTCCCGCCTTCGCGCAGGTGCCGCCGCCGGCCCAGCTGCCGGAGCCCATTGCCGAGAAGGCCGGACCCGATACCGCGGCGCGCTCGCCGCTGCACGCCCAGGTGCTTCTGGATCGCGCCAATTTCTCCCCGGGCGAGATCGACGGTGAGGTCGGCAGCAATCAGCGCCGCGCGGTGTCCGGTTTCCAGGCCGCACACGGGCTGACGGTGACCGGTGAGCTGGACGATGCCACCTGGAAAGCACTGCAGGCCGATGCGACCACACCGCTTGCCAGTTACACATTGACCGCCGATGACGTGGGAGGCCCGTTCCAGCCGGTCCCGAAAGGACCGGCCGCCCAGGCCAAGCTGAAAGCACTGGGCTACAGCAGCGTCGAGGAATCACTGGGCGAGCGCTTCCATGCCTCGCCGGCATTGCTGAAGGCACTCAACCCCGGCGTCGATCTGGCCAAGGCTGGCAACCGCATCCAGGTGCCCAACATCGCACCGGGGGCGTTGCCGAAGGCGGCCAGGATCGTGGTCGACAAGTCCGATTCCACCCTGCAGTTGCTGGATGCGCAGGGCAAGGTGATCGCGCAGGTGCCGGTCTCTTCCGGCAGCCAGCACGATCCGCTGCCGATCGGCGAATGGAAGATTCTCGGCGTGTATCGCGACCCGCCATTCCATTACAACCCCAAGCTGTTCTGGGATGCGCGCAAGGGCGACAAGAAGGCCACGCTGCCGCCCGGTCCGAACAATCCCGTCGGCCGGGTCTGGATCGATCTGTCCAAACCCCACTATGGCCTGCACGGAACGCCGGTGCCTGGCCATGTCGGCAAGACCGAATCGCATGGCTGCGTGCGCATGACCAACTGGGATGCGCTGCGTGTGGCCGATGCGGTGGATACCTCCGTTCCCGTGGTGATGCAGGAGTGAGCCGATGCGTCTTTCGCAGCTGATCGTGCTGGGCGTGCTGCTGGGTGTGGGAGTGGGCTGGTGGCTGCGCCGCGATGTGGGTGAACCGGTGGACGTTGTGGCGCCCGCATCGCAACCAGCGGTGGCTGCTGCACCGGCGAAGGCGTCGGCAGTGCCGCACGTGAATGCTCCAGCATCCGCATCCTTGCCAACGTCAGCCAGCGCCAGCGATGCACCCGTGGATCTGCTGCTGCCGGTGCAGGGGGTACTGCCCTCGCAACTGCGCGACACCTTCACCGATGCACGCAGCGAGGGCCGCGTGCACGATGCAATCGACATCATGGCGGATGCCGGTACGCCGGTGCGGGCCGTGGCCGACGGCACGGTGGAGAAGCTGTTCGACAGCAAGCGCGGTGGGCTGACCATCTACCAGTTCGAGCCCAGCGGACGCTGGTGCTACTACTACGCGCACCTGCAGCGCTATGCCGATGGCCTGGCCGAAAAGCAGGTGATCAAGCGCGGCGAGGTGATCGGTTATGTGGGCAGCACCGGCAATGCCAGCGCGGAGGCCCCGCACCTGCATTTCGAAGTACACGTACTGGGGCCGGAGAAGCAGTGGTGGAAGGGGGAATCGATCAATCCGTATCCGCTGCTGAAATCGGCTGCTTCGACGCCCGGCGCTGCCAGCGCCGCAAGGTGAACGTGAACACCGCCAACGCGCCCCCAGGAATCAGCAGGAACAGTGCCGCCACCTTCCAGAAGAAGAACGGCCACAGCCAGACGTAGTCCAGGTCGGTCAGCTTCAACAGGTCCAGTGGGGGCTGCAGTTCGATCACGGCCGCCCTGCCCGCCAGCGCCGGGTCCACCTCCAGCACGGTTACCCGCAGCCATGAGCGTCCGCGTGGCAATGCATCGCCGGGGCCATAGCCGAAGTAGGACGCCGTGAGGCCGCTGGATTCAACCGATGCCAGCCTGCGGTTGATGCCCTGCCCGGCCACGCCCGAACGCTCTCCCGCGCGGAAATCTCCATGATCGGTGGGAGTATCGATGCGCAGCAGAACTTCAGGGTCAGCCTGAGTACCGTCTGCGGCATAGCGCAGTCGCAGCCGCAGTTGGTCATCGATGAAGCGGTAGACGGTGACCTCGGCCGTCGCGCCGGGGCTGAGCAGCAGCGGCAGGGTCTGGGTACGCGAGGCCATATGGTTGGCGATCGCGCCGAGCGCCAGAACCGCGCAGGCGATGCCCCACAGGCTCCACAACACCCACAGGGTGACCCGCACCACGGTCTCGCCTTTCACGCTGACATCCTGGTCATCGCTTCGCTTCCTCGCCGGCACTGGCGACACAGTAACGAAAAAGCCCCGCGTTCGCGGGGCTTCTTCTTTCTGCGACGCCAGGCATGGCCCAGCGCTACCGGTCACTCACTCAGGCGAACGGATCCTGCAGGACCATGGTGTGGTCGCGGTCCGGGCCGGTGGAGACGATGCTGATCGGGCAACCCGCCAGCTCTTCCAGCGACCGCAGGTAGGCACGTGCGGCCGGCGGCAGCTCGTCCCAGTGGGTGATGCCGTGGGTGTTCTCGCTCCAGCCCGGGAACTCCAGGTACACCGGGGTGCACTCTTCCCAGCCCTGCGCGTCCAGCGGCGCGTACTCGGTACGCTTGCCGTTGTATTCGTAGGCGATGCAGACCTTCAGCTTTTCCATGCCGTCCAGCACATCCAGCTTGGTGATGCACAGGCCGCTGATGCCGTTGATGGCCACTGCGCGCTTCAGCGCGACGATGTCCATCCAGCCGCAACGACGCGGACGGCCGGTCGAAGCACCGTACTCGGCGCCGCGGTCACGGATGCCCTGGCCGACTTCGTCGTCCAGCTCGGTCGGGAACGGGCCGCCGCCGACGCGGGTGGCGTAGGCCTTGGCGATACCCAGCACATAGTCGATCGAATCGGCGCCGACGCCGGAACCGGCCAGCGCACCACCGACGGTGGTGTTGGAGCTGGTGACGTACGGGTAGGTGCCGTGGTCGATGTCCAGCAGCGCGCCCTGCGCACCTTCGAACAGCACGCGCTTACCCTGCTTGCGCAGGTCGTGCAGGATGCCGGCCACGTCGGACTTCATCGGCTGCACGTATTCGCCGAAGGCCAGCGCTTCGTCGAAGGTCTTCTGGAAGTCGACCGCATCGGTGTTCAGGTACTTGGTCAGCACGAAGTTGTGGTAATCCAGCGCGGTGCGCAGGAGTTCTTCCAGCTGCTTCGGGTAGTGCAGGTCAGCGATGCGGATGCCGCGACGCGCCACCTTGTCTTCGTAGGCCGGGCCGATGCCACGGCCGGTGGTGCCGATCGCCTTGCCGCCGGCAGCGCGCTCGCGCGCCTGGTCCAGGGCGATGTGGTACGGCATGATCAGCGGCGCGGCCGGGGAGATCTTCAGGCGCGAACGCACTTCCACACCGGAGGCTTCCAGCTCGGCGATTTCCTTCTGCAGTGCGGCGGGCGAGATCACCACGCCGTTGCCGATCAGGCACAGCGCATCGTCACGCAGGATGCCCGACGGGATCAGGTGCAGGACGGTCTTCTTGCCGTTGATGACCAGGGTGTGGCCGGCGTTGTGGCCGCCCTGGAAGCGCACGACGGCGCCGATTTCCTCAGTGAGCAGATCGACGATCTTGCCCTTGCCTTCATCGCCCCACTGGGCACCCAACACTACGACAGACTGACCCATGACGGGCTCCTCGATTTGTTGCGGCCATCGGGGCCGCGGACGGGTAAACCGTGGCGGGGCTGGCCAGCACCTGCAAGGCGGCTCCAAACGGGGAGCGGCCGGCGATGGAAGGCCCAGACACGGAAAAAGCCGAACGGGGAGGCCCGTCCGGCTTTTGTGCATTATCCGGGTTTCCGGGGTCGGGTGCCACCTTTCCGACGGACGGCTTCACCGGCCGGTCAGGCCGGCGTCTCATGTAGAGCCGAGCCCATGCTCGGCTGCCTTTCCGCCGCTGCGCGGCGCCGCGCGAGCATGGGCTCGGACGCTACAGGGCGGGGTTCAGTGCCGTGCCCACCACAGCAGGCTCAGGCCGGCCAGCAGCACCAGCCCGCCGAAGCTGCGCAGGGCCGGGCTCGGCATGTCCAGCAGGCGCTCGGCCATGCGCTTCCAGGCGAACGGTGCGACGAACAGGAACAGGCCTTCCAGCACCGCCACCAGGCAGACGGCGGCGAACAGATCTTTCATGGGGGGGACTCCGGAAAAAACACGGGGCCCGGCATTCAGCCGGGCCCCGTGGGGTAACGCCCTGCGACCTCAGCGGTCGTTCTTCAGGTACTGCAGGAACGGGTCGTTCTTGTCCAGCACGATCACGCCGTTGCCGTCGGTCATGGAGCCACGGTAGGCCTCCAGGCTGCGGTAGAACGCGTAGAACGACGGGTCGGCCGAGCCGGCCTTGCCGTAGATGCGGGCGGCGTCGGCATCGCCTTCACCGCGCAGGCGCTGGGCATCACGCTCGGCCTCGGCGATCAGTACGGTGCTGTCACGGTCGGCCTGGGCGCGGATGGTCAGCGACTGCTCCTCGCCCTCAGCGCGCAGCTTGGCGGCTTCCTGCTTGCGCTGGGCGCGCATGCGCTCGTACACGTCGTTGATCACCTGGCTGTCGGTCGGCAGGTCCACCTGCTTGATGCGCAGGTCGATCATCTGCATGCCCAGGCCGGCCACGGCTTCGTTGATCCCCTTCAGCTGCTCGGCGATCAGCTCGCTGCGGTCGCCGGAAACCAGCTGCTGCAGGGTGCGCGAGTTGATCTGGTTGCGCAGCGAGTCGGTGATGATCGGTGCCAGACGGGCATTGGCGATACGCGGATCGCCGCCGGTGGCACGGAAGTAGTCACCCACGTTGGAGATGTAGCCGATGGCGAAGAAGTCGACGCTGACGTCCTTCTGCTCAGCAGTGAAGTAACGCGCCGGGGCGGTGTCGAGCACCTGGAAGCGGCGGTCGAAGACTTTCACCGTTTCCACCACCGGCACCTTGAAGTGCAGGCCCGGCTTGATGTCCGAACGCACCACCTTGCCCAGGTTCAGCACCATGGCGGTCTGGTCCTCACGGACCACGTACACCGAGCCGAGCAGGCCCAGCACCACCGCCACGATCACGGCGATCCAGATAGGACTCTTCATCGGCTGCCCTCCTCACGGCCGCTCGGTCGCCCGGTCGGGCGGCCCACCGGCCGGCCCGGATCACGGGACTGTTCCACCGCTGCGCCCGGCAGCGACGGCATCACCACCTCCGGGTTGGTCACCCCCGGCGGGGCCGAGGTGGTGGGACGGGTATCGCCGGTCATCGGCACGTAGATCAGCTGGCGGCCATCGCCACCGATCACCTTGCGGTTCTCGCTCAGCACCTGCTGCACGGTCTCCAGCCACAGGCGCTTGCGGGTCACTTCCGGGGCGTCCTTGTACTGGGCCTGCAACAGGCTGAAGCGCTGCGCGTCACCCTCGGCCTTGGACACCACGGCCTGCTTGTAGCCTTCGGCGGTGGTACGGGCACGCGAGGCCTGGCCTCGGGCTTCCGGCACGACCTTGGCGGCGTAGGCCTGGGCTTCGTTGATCAGGCGTTCCTTGACCTGCTGGGCGCCATTGACCTCGTCGAAGGCCGGCTTGACCTCTTCCGGCGGACGGGCGTCCTGCAGGGTCAGGCCGGTCACGGTCAGGCCGGTCTTGAACGCCTTCAGCAGCGCCTGCAGGCGCTCTTCGGCGGCCACGGCCAGCGGGCCACGGTTGTTCAGCACGGCGTTGAGGTCGGCGCGGCCGACTTCCTCGCGCACCGCGCTCTGCGCCGACTGCTCCAGCACCTGGTTGGCATCCACGGTGCCGAACAGGTACTGCTGCGGGTCGTCGATGCGGTACTGGACGTTCAGCGAGACGTTGACGATGTTCTCGTCGCGGGTCAGCACCGGCACCTGGATCGAGAAGGTCTTGATCTCGGTGGCATTGACCTTGGTGACCGATTCGATCGGCCACGGCAGCTTGAAGTTCGGGCCGGGCTGCAGGATGCGCGAGAACTGGCCGAAGCGCAGCACCACGCCACGCTGCTGTTCGCCGATCAGCTGGAAGCTGGAGAACAGCACCAGCAGCACCACGGCCGCCACCACCCAACGCACGAAGCCGCCGTCGAACAGGTCCTTCAGTGGTCCGGGCAATCCGCCCCAGCCACCACCATTGCCACCGCCGCGTGACCCGAACGGCCCGCGTCGATTGTCCTCGGGGCCTTGTCCGCCCTTGTTGCCGCCGGGTGTATTCCAGGCCATGCACGCTCCATCAAGATTTGGGCTGCGGCACGGGCCCTTCCCGCACCGCCAGCCGTGAAACCATCACCGATCATACAAGATGGGGCGGATCGGCAGGATCGAAAGGGGGGCTACGGGGTAAGGTGGCGTTTTCCTCGAAGTCAGGCAACGCCGATGGCCCCCACCACCCCGTTCACCGCCTTCCGTATCGAAAACGACGACGCCGGCTACCGCAGCGGCCTGGCCCAGCTGGGTGTCGACGACCTCAACCCCGGCCAGGTGCTGATCCGCGCCCACTGGTCCTCGGTCAACTACAAGGACGCCCTGGCCGGCACCGGCAAGGGGAAGATCCTGCGCCGCTTCCCGCTGGTCGGGGGCATCGACGTGGCCGGCACCGTAGTCGCCAGCGCCGATCCTGACTGGCGTGAAGGCGACGCGGTGCTGGCCACCGGCTGCGGCCTCAGCGAAACCCGCGACGGCGGCTACAGCCAGTACGTGCGGCTGGAGTCGCGTGCGGTGATCGCCCAGCCGGCCGGGCTGACCCCTCGCGAGGCGATGGTGCTGGGCACCGCTGGGTTCACTGCGGCGCTGGCCCTGCTGCGCATGCAGGACAACCGGCAGACCCCGGAACTCGGCCCGCTGGCGGTCACCGGTGCCAGCGGCGGTGTCGGTGCGCTGGCGCTGTCGATCTTCAGCCGTGCCGGCTACAGCGTGCACGCGGTCAGCGGCAAGCCGGACCAGGCCGATTTCCTGCGCAGCATCGGCGCCACCGAGGTACTGCCACGCGACGCGCTGGCCGATACCGGCCCGCTGCAGTCGGCGCGCTTCGGCGGTGGCCTCGACAATGCCGGAGGCGACATGCTGGCCAGCCTGCTGGCGCAGACCGTGCCCTACGGCAGCGTGGTCAGTGCCGGTCTGGCCGCCAGCCCGACGCTGGACATGACCGTGATGCCGTTCATCCTGCGCGGTGTCTCGCTGCTGGGCGTGTCCTCGGCCAATGCGCCGCGCGGGCTGCGCGAAGAGGTGTGGTCGCGACTGGGCAGTGACTGGAAACCGCAGCACCTGGACCGCATCTGTACTGCCGAAGTCGGCCTGGATGGCCTGCCCGCCGTGTTCGAGCGGATGCTGGCCGGCGGCTCGCTGGGCCGCACCGTGGTGCGGATCGACTGAACGTCGCAGGCAGGCGACGGACGGCAGGCGGTCCCCTCCCGCCGGTAATGTGCCCGCACTACACTGCGGGCATTACATGGGGAACAACATGGCACGCATTCTGATCGTCGACGACTCACCGTCGCAGCTGTTGGGGATACAGCGCATCGTCGAGAAGCTCGGGCACCAGATCCTGACCGCCACCGATGGCGCCGCCGGGGTCGAAACCGCCAAGGCCGAGCTGCCCGACCTGGTCCTGATGGACGTGGTGATGCCCAACCTCAACGGCTTCCAGGCCACCCGCACGCTGGCCCGTGACGAGGCGACCCGGCACATTCCGGTGATCCTGGTGACCACCAAGGACCAGGATACCGACCGCATGTGGGGCATGCGCCAGGGCGCCAAGGCCTACATCACCAAGCCGTTCTCGGAAGACGAACTGTCCGAGGTGCTGGAACGGGTGTTCGCCGGGCAGGGCTGAAACATTCCGGTGGGTGCCAACCTTGGTTGGCACGCCTTGAACGGCCGAAAAGCGTGTGGCCCCAGGTCCGCCCCCACCAGAATCCACCTCAGATCGTTTCGCCGAACGCCTTGGCCAGGTTCCGGTATGCCTTCTTCTGCGCCTCATCGGTCGCGGCCGGGGCCACGATCTCGATCTCGACGATCTGGTCGCCATCCGGATTGCCCGGCAGGCCACGGCCACGCAGGCGCAGCTTGCGCCCGGCATCGGAATCGGCCGGAATCTTCAGCTCCACCGCACCGCCCAGGGTCGGCACGCTGATGCTGGTTCCCAACGCGGCCTGCCACGGTGTGACCGGCAGCGTATAGAGGATGTTGCGGCCATCGACCTCGAACTGCGGGTGCGCGGCGTACTCCACTTCCAGCAGCAGGTTGCCGCCATGATTGCCCTGCCCGGCCAGCCGTATCACCTGGCCCGGACGGATGCCCTTGGGCACGCGCACGTCCAGCTGCTTGCCGTTGACGGTGATGCGCAGGCTGTCACCGTTATAGGCCGCCTCCAGCGGTACCGACAGCTTGGCGCGGGTATCGCGATTGGGCGCATGGCCCTGGCTGCTGAAGCCCGGCCCCGGACCAGCGCCGCCACCGCCACGCTGGCGCGCGAACAGGCTTTCGAAGAAGTCGCTGAAGCCGCCATTGGGGCCGCCACCGCCGAACACTTCCTCGAAATTGAAGCCCCCGGCGCCGCCGTAGTTCGGCGGCACGTTGAACTCCTCGCCCGGGCGATAGCCCTGCGCGCGCAACTGGTCGTAGGCCGCGCGCTTCTCCGGATCACGCAGCGCCTCGTAGGCCTCGTTGACCGCCTTGAACTTGTCTTCGGCCCCGGCCTCCTTGCTGACGTCCGGGTGGTACTTGCGTGCCAGCCGGCGGTAGGCGGTCTTGATCTCCGCCTCGCCCGCGCTCGGTTCCACCCCCAGGGTGGCGTAGTAATCCTTGAATTCCATCCATCTACCTCGATTCGCTTCGGCCGCGCCGGTGGCGCCGCCCCGGGTTCATTCTACGCGCCGGCGATGCTACGCCGCCCCTCGTGCGGCCCTGGTGAGGCCGACTGATCCTGCGCAATGCGGCTGCCATCCCCATGCCCCAGGCTGTGACTGGAAGCCTGCCCCGCCAGGCCTGAAGATGGGGCCTGCACGCCGGTTTTCCAATGTCTTGACGCCCCTGTCCCACGCCGGCCTCTAGCCTGCCCCTGCAAGGAGTCCACCATGACCATCCACGTTGGCGACCGCATTCCGGAAGTGACCCTCAAGCGCATCCGCGAGGGCATCGAAACGCTCGATACGCATTCGCTGTTCGACGCGCGCAAGGTGGTGCTGTTCGCCGTGCCCGGTGCGTTCACCCCCACCTGTTCGGCCCGTCACCTGCCCGGCTACGTCGAAAAGTTCGAGGCCTTCCGCCAGCGCGGCATCGACGTCTACTGCGTGGCGGTCAACGATCCGTTCGTGATGAAAGCCTGGGCCACCGACCAGCACGTGCCCGACGGCCTGCTGATGCTGTCCGACGGCAATGCAGAACTGACCCGCGCGCTCGGCCTGGAGCTCGACGCCAGCGCCTCGGGCATGGGCATCCGCTCGCGTCGCTTCGCGCTGTACGTGGTCGATGGCGTGGTGCGCGCCGCCTGGGTTGAACAACCCGGCCAGTTCGAAGTCTCTTCAGCCGAGTACGTGCTGGAGCACCTGCCCACCTGATTCTCCACCGCAAAAGGAAACGGCCAGCCATGTCCAGCAAGCCAGCCAAAGCCCCCAAGCCCGCCGCGAAGGTTCCCGGCATCAGCGACCGCAAGACCCTGCGTGATCGCGCCCGGCGCAACATCGAGGATGGCGCGATCACCGACAGCTACAGCGCCGACCGCAAGGTGGTGATCAAGCTGCTCAACGACGCGCTGGCCACCGAGTACGTCTGCGTGCTGCGCTACTACCGGCACTATTTCATGGCCAAGGGCATGCTGGCCGATGCGGTGAAAGCCGAGTTTCTCGAGCATGCACAGCAGGAACAGGCGCACGCCGGCAAGCTGGCCGAGCGCATCGTCCAGCTCGGCGGCGAACCTGATTTCAACCCCGATACGCTCACCGCGCGTTCGCATGCCGAGTACAAGGAAGGCAGCGACCTGCGCGACATGGTGCGCGAGAACCTGGTGGCCGAGCGCATCGCCATCGACAGCTATCGCGAGATGATCAACTTCATCGGCGACCGCGACACCACCACCAAGCGCATCCTTGAGGAAATCCTGGCGCAGGAAGAGGAACACGCCGATGAATTCGCCGACCTGCTGGATGGGTGGATCGGGGAATAGCGGTTACGCCAAGGGCTCGCGGCCATCTACGGTGTTGTAGGGCCGAGCCCATGCTCGGCTTACCTCTGCATGCACGTCGCAGGAGCAGCCGAGCATGGGCTCGGCTCTACAACAGCGTGGCAGACATACGGGACGTGCCAACCAAGGTTGGCACCTACCGGAGTACGGTGAACCGCACCTGCGTCCACGCGCCGTCGGCCGCCAGTGCGGTCAGGGCATGCGCGCCCGGTTCGGCGAACTCGCGCTGCATCAACTGCGCACCGTGAGTCTGCGCGATCCAGCGACCGTCCAGCAGCCAGTCCACCGTCTGCTCGCTGCCCAGCGCGCGCAGCTGCAGGCGTACGCCATGTTCGGCGTTGGGTGCACGCGCCAGTGCGGCGCCATCATTGAGGCCATCGATGTGCAACGCGACGCTGGCCTCACGCCCATCATCACGGCAGTCCGGCGACAGCGCCGGCAGCTGGGAGGCCTCGCGCGTGGCCTTGGGCAGCCACGGTGACAGCAACGCTGGCCAGCGCGCGATCTCGCGCGCAACTTCTTCGTGCGGCAAGCGGCAATCGGCTGACACGCGCAGACCGCTGCGGGCGTCTGCCAGGAAACGCTGCCGCCCCGGCTGCCAGCGTCGTGCCTCGCGCTCGGGGAAGGTCGGCGGTGCTGCGCCATCGAGCAGGTAGGCCGACATCCTGCGCTGGCAGAGCGCAGCAGACAGGTCTTCGGCACGCTCACCGGTCGGCCAGCAGACGTCTTCCTGGCTGACGCTGGCCGGCATCGGCGCGGACGCCGAGTCACCGCGTTGGCGTGGCAGGCTGTCCACCACCTCGAACATCAGTGGCAGCGCGGTGACCGCGCCGTACTGGCCCGGCAGAGGCGTGCCGTCCGGCCGGCCCACCCACACGCCCACGGTGTAATGGCGGGTACTGCCGATGGCCCACGCATCGCGGTACCCGTAACTGGTGCCGGTCTTCCACGCCACGCGCGGGCGGCCACCGACATCGAACGTACCGACGCTGTACCCCGGGCGCGGATTCGATTCCAGCATCTCGCGCACGATCCAGCTTGCGCCGGGCGAAGCGAGACGTCGCTCGATCATCGGCTCGTCATCGGTGTAACGCACGCGCCCGGCGATGCCATTGCGGTTGAGCGCGGCGAACGCGCCGACCAGATCTTCCAGCCGCGCGCCGGTGCCGCCCAGGATCAACGACAGGTTGGGCGTGCTGCCCGGCGGAAAGCGCAGCTGGATGCCGGCATGCGACAGGCGTGCGGCAAAGCGCGCGGCCCCGACCCGCTGCAACAGGTCCACCGACGGCACGTTGAGTGACAGCCGCAATGCGCTGGAGGCGCCAACAGGCCCATTGAAGGCCATATCGAAATTGCCCGGGCGATAGCTGCCGAAACTCTGCGGCGCATCGACCAGCAGGCTCTCCGAATGGATCAGGCCATCATCCAGTGCCATCGCGTAGAGAAATGGCTTGAGCGTGGAGCCGGGCGAACGCCAGGCCTGCACCATGTCCACGTGGCCAAGCCGCTGGCGGTCGCCAAAGGACAACGTACCGACATAGGCACGCGCCTGCAGGGTCTGGTTGTCGACCACCAGCAGCGCGGCCGAGGTACGCTCGGGCAGCGTCGAGAAATAGCTGGCCACGCGCTCTTCCAGCGTGCGCTGCAGGCCGATGTCGATGCTGCTCTGGATGCGTGCCTGGCCCGGATGCGCCGAATGCAGGCGCTGCGCCAGCAGCGCGGCATGCAGCGGCGGCCGCAGCGAGCGCGCCACCACGTTCTCGATGCGCGCGTCTTGCACCTCTTCCGGTGTCCACGCGCCCAGTTCGGCCATGCGGGTCAGCACCTTGTCACGCGCCTTCTGCGCCGCTTCCGGGTGACGATCCGGGCGCAGCCGGCTCGGTGCCTGCGGCAGCACCGCCAGCAACGCGGCTTCGGCATGCGACAGCTGCGCCGCCGGCTTGCCCAGATAGGCCCAGCTGGCCGCTTCCACGCCCTCGATGGTGCCGCCGTAGGGCGCGCGCTCCAGGTACAGGGCCAGGATCTGCTGCTTGCTCAGATGCACTTCCAGCTGCACCGCGCGCAGCATCTGCTTGAGCTTTCCCCAGGGCGTGCGCGTATGCGGATCGAGGATGCGTGCGACCTGCATGGTCAGGGTCGAGCCACCGGAGACGATGCGGCCGCCGCGCAGCAGCTGGCCGCTTGCCCGCAGGATCGCCAGCGGATTGATGCCCGGATGGCGCCAGAACCAGCGGTCTTCGTAGGTCAGCAATGCCTGCAGGTACAGCGGCGAGACGCTGTCGATGGAAGCCGGATAGCGCCACACGCCCTCGGCATCGGCGAACGCACGCAGTGGTGTGCCGTCTGCAGCCACCACCAGGGTGCTGGTGTCGCGCTGCTTCGGCAAGGGTGGCGGGAAGGCGAAATCCAGCACCAGCAGCAGCGCCAGCAGCGCCGCGGTACCCCAGCGCAGCCACGGCCACAGCGGCTGCAGCCGGCGGCGCAGGGCCGCCAGCCGGTTTTTCATTGCGTCTTTCATTGCACATTGCCCGCAGGACGGGCCGCCCCTGCGCGGCCCATCCGTGGGATCACGGTTGCACCACCGTGATCGTGGTCGGGTTGCTGCGGCCAACGCCACGCAGCTGCGGCCGGTACATGTCCTCCACCAGCGGCGGCGGCACCGAGTAGGTACCCGGGGTCACCGCACGCACCAGGTAGAACACGTTGGCCTTGCTGCCACGCGAGAGCTTCAGCGCGGCCACGTAGCGATCGTCGCGGAACTCTTCGTGCTTGGTATCGGCTGCTTCACTGCGGTCGCTGATGGTGATGCCATCGACCACCACGTCAGCCCACTGCTTGGCATCACCGAGGTTGAAGTTCTCGATCTCCAGGCCCGCCGGCAGCAGGTCGGTCAGCAGCGCATCCGGCATGGTGGTGTCGGCAGTGACGGTGACGCGCACGATCAGCGCTTCGCCTTCCTTCAGCGGGCGCGGCGTCCACGGCTTGCCATCGGTGCCGAAGTAGCTGCGTTCAACACCCAGCACGCTGTTGTCCGGCGCCGGTGCGCTGCGCGGGATGCCGGCCACGTCGATGCTGGCAAACATCGGCGGCTGGCCCTGCGGGGTGAAGCGCACGCCGCTGGCCAGTTCGGTGGCGCTGAAGTTGCGGCCGAATAGTTTGCGCTCGCCGATGGCTTCGCTGTTGCCGCCGATCACCAGCTCACCGGCCACCAGCGCCTTCTGGTTGGCAGCCAGCGCCTTGCCGAGGCGGGCGATCGCCACCTGTTCCTGCGTGCTCAGCCACATCCAGCCGGCATTGCGGCGCGCATCCAGGCCACGGCCGAGATCGACGGCACGTGCGTCCCAGGCGGGCTTGGCCAGCTTGTTCTCGTGCGTCAGCGCGATCATCAATGCGTCATCGCGGATCGCGCTGCCGTAGTCGCCGAAGTACGACGGGCGCTCGCTGCTGGACTTGGCGAACGCCGCCGCCAGTGCCGCCTGGCCACGCTTGGCATCGCCCTGCAGCGACAGCGCCACACCCAGATGGACCAGCGACAGGCCACCAACCGCCTTGCTGCGCTCGTTGTCATACAGCGTGCGCAGGGTGCCCAGCGGTGCGCGGTTGACCCGCGCCAGCACGTAACCCGAATACGCCTGGTTGGCGAACTTCAGCTTCTCGCGGTCATCCTGGCCGTAGAACTGGTTGCCGCCGGACAGCAGATCCTCGCTCAGGCGGTTGAGCGCCTTCTGCAGCACGTTGTCGGGCACGGCGAAGCCGGCGTCCTTGGCATCGAGCAGGAACTCGGTGATGTACGGGGTCAGCCACGGGTTCACGTAACCGTCGTCACCCCACATCGAGAAGTTGCCATTGGCTACCTGCATCGACGCCAACCGACCGAACGCGCCTTCCATGCGTTCGCGGCGTGTCTTGGCATCCAAGCCATCGGCGCCAAGCATCGACGACGTCGCCTGGTCCAGGATCAGCGCGGCGTAGCCCTTGCTGGTGGTCTGCTCGGCACAGCCGTAGGGGTAGTTCAACGCGCCCTGCAGGGCGCTGGCGAACGGAATCGGCGGCAGCGGGCTGACCAGCAGCCGTGCGTTCACCGACTCGGACATCAGGCCCTCGGTCAGGCTGTTGTCGAGGCTGACCGCGGCCAGCGGATCCAGCGTGCGCACCTGCGAACGCAGCACCTGTGGCCACGCCGCACGTACCGGCAGGTCATAGCGGCGATCGGCCCTGAAACCATTGCCATCGACCCGCACGCGCACCTTGGCCACGCTGTGGCCCTCGCGCGCCGACAGCGGGAAGCTGAGCGTGCTCTTGGCATCGGCGTTCAACTGCACGCTGCGCGTGCCTTCAGCCAGTGCCAGCGGGCCCTCGGTCTCCACCCGCACGTTGAACGCACCCGGCTTGCCGGTGAAGTTCTGCACGTCCAGGGTGACGGTGCTGCGGTCGCCCGGGGCGAGCACGCGCGGCATGCTGGCTTCGGCCAGGATCGGGGCACGCACCACGGTTTCCACATCGCGCTTGCCGTACTGGTCATCGCTGTAGACCAGCGCCGATACCCGCAGCGTGCCGTTGAAGTCCGGCACCTTCAGGCGGATGCGGGCATTGCCCTTGGCATCCAGTTGCACCGGGCCGGAGAACAGGTCCACGGTCTGCACGCGTGCGGTCGGGCGCTTGGCCTGCGGAAGTGCCTGCAGCGCCATGTCGCCGCCGAACTTCAGCTTGCCGGCGCCGCCGTCGAAGCTTTCGATCACCCGGCTGTAGATGTCGTAGGCATCGATGCCGAGGCGACGCTGGGCGAAGAAGTGCGCGCCGGCATCGGGCACCGGGAAACGGGTGATGTTGAGGATGCCCACGTCCACCGCCGAGACGGTGACGTGCGCCATCTTGCCGGCCAACTGTGGTGCGCTGACCGTCACCGGCAGGTCCTGCTCAGGGCGCATCTGCTTGGGCGCCGCCAGGCCGACCGCCACGGTGCGGCCCTTGCGGTCCATCGGCACATGCACCACGCCCACGGCACGGGCCGGGGTGATCTTGCTCGGCGCACTGCCACCACGGAACACCAGCGCGGTGATGTAGACGTCGTGGCGTTCCCAGTCGGCGGTGACCGGGATCTTGAAGGTCGAACCCGGCTTGGCGTCGATGTCCTGCACGTACAGCATGCGGTCGGTCTCGACCATCAGGATGCCCTTGCCGGCATGCGGCGGGGTCACCGTCACCTCAAGCGTGTCGCCTGCCTTGTAGCCGGTCTTGTCCAGGCCCAGCTTGATCTTGTCAGGGCGTGCATCCAGCCCCCGGTTGTCATCCCCCCAGCTCCAGCCCGCACGGAACGGATAGCGGCTGGTCAGACCGGTAGACGGATCGAACACGTCCACCCGGTACTCGCCCCACTCCACCGGGAAATCAAAGGCCACCGCGCTGCCGCCGGCATCGACGGTGCGCGTTTCCTTGTTCTCGAAACGGCGGGTGAAATCGTAGTCCCAACGGTTGTCGTTGAAGGTCCAGTGGTAATCGCGCAGTTCGCGCACCAGGGTGATCTTCAGGCCCTTGGCCGGCTGCGGCTTGCCCGCTGCATCCACGCGCATCAGCTCGAAGCGCGCATTGCCGTTGGCATCGGCACCGTCTTCGGGATTGAACAGCGGGCGCACGCCCACCAGCGCATTGGCCGGCCACATCACCCGCTTCAGGGTGCGGGTGACGGTACGGCCGCCGGTCTCGTACAGGCTGCCGGACAGCACCACCGCGATCGGCGCCTTGGCCTTGGCCGCCTCTTCCGGCAGGGCCACGTCCTCGCGCAGCTGGCCATTGGCCGGCAGCGTGGTGTCGATCACATCCTTGGCTTCGCGCGGCAACTGCAGGGTCGGGTCGCCGAAGAAGTAGCCCGGTAGGCCTTCCACCGGCTGCTGCTCGGCGGCCACCGCCATGCGCGCCGTGAAGCGGTTGCCATCGGCGGGCGCACCGTACAGATAGGCGCCATTGGCCTGCAGGCGCAGCTCCTCGCCCGGCTTCAGCGTCTTCTGCGCGCTGTCCAGGTCCAGCTTCATGCGCTCGGGCAGGAACTCTTCGATGCGCAGTGTCATGCCCTGGATCGCTTCCTTGCTGGCCGGGTCGGTACGGAATTCCACCTGCCAGCGCCCGGTCGGCGCCTCAGCGGGGATGACCTGCTCGAAGTTGATGTAGCCCTGCTCGCCCGGTTGCAGGCGGGTCTCGCGGAAGGTCTTGCCGTCGGGCTGCTTCAGGCGCAGGAACACCGGTTGCGCCTTGACCGGCTTGCCATCGTTGTCGCGCAGCAGCGCGGACAGGCGCACGGTCTCGCCCGGGCGGTACAGGTCGCGGCCGGACCAGGCATAGACATCGAACCAGGCGTTGTCGCGGCCGGCCACGGCGAATTCGCTCAGGTCCAGCGCCGGCTGGTTGAACGGCAGGAAGCTGGTGTCCTTGCCGCTGCTGGCGACCAGCACGTGGGTGGCGTCCAGGGTGTAGTTCAGCAGCGCATTGCCGTTGCCGTCGGTGCTGCCCTTCAGCACCACCTCGCCCTTGGCATCGAGCACGCGCAGGTCGATGCCCTTCAGCGGCGCACCGTCCTTCAGGCCGGCGGTGTGCACGAACAGCTTGTCCTTGTACGCCCGGGTGTGCAGGCCGATGTCGCTGACCGAGAAGAACGCGGTATCGAACTCGCCCTCGTAGTCGCCGGTGCGCTTGAGCAGGGCGAAGTACAGGCCCGGCTCCTGCAGTTCCTTGATGTCCTGGGTCGGCAGGTAGGTCAGCACCCGCTCGTTCTGCTTGCCGCCGAGGATGAAGCGGTTGACGTAGACTGGCTCGGCCAGCTTGTTGATCGGGCTGCGCTCGTAATCGCTGCTCAGTTCCCAGCTGCCGCGGCGGCCGCCGCGCTGGTACTGGCTGAAGAAGGTCGGCAGGTCCTTCTCGCGCACGCGCAGGAACTCGACGTCGACCTCCGGCACGTTCACCGACACCACCGGCAGGCCGCGGCTGTCCTTGGCCGGCAGCACGCTGCCCTGCGAAGCGAAGCCGACCACCGGCTTCAGTTCGCCGCTGAACACCTTCTGCTTCAGTTCCTTGCCCAGGCGGCTGCCATCGGCGGCAAGCAGGTCCGGCGAGACCACCAGGCTGAACTCCTTGCCGGCCTCGACGAACGGGTAGCGCAGGGTCAGGCCGTCATCAGACAGCGTCCAGCTGCTGTCGTCGGTGCCGACCTTCTCCTCGAAGCGCACCAGCGTGTCGAAATCCTGGGTGCCGACCAGCGGGCGCGAGAACTCCAGCGCCAGCGACAGGCCGTCATTCTTCTGGTCCGGGTACGCGCGCAGCAGGGTGAACTCCTTCACCTGCTCGGCCTTGGTGGTGATGGCTTCACCGCTGGCCTTGGGCAGCTGCCCGCTGTCGTTGCGGCAGCCGGCCAGGCCCAGCAACAGGCCTCCTGCCAGCACCGCCGCCGCCCATCCCCACCGCTTCCGCCGTGCCGGACCGCTCATGTCGTCACTCCTTGATCGAGGTGGCCATTATAGGCAGGCCGCGTCAAGGTGTTGACGCGGATTCGGCAGGAATGCATCGGAACGGTAGCGCAGGGCCATGCCCGGCGGTCCCGGTAGCCGCCAACCTTGGTTGGCGTTGGGCCCGTGCCAACCAAGGTTGGCACCTACCAAGGCGCGCCCTACCCCGGCAGGTACAGGTCCACGTAGTCGGTCACCGGCATCGCTGCCAGCGCCACCGGGTCCAGCGATGCGGCCAGGATGCGCTGCTGCTGGGCGGTCGGGAAGCGGTGGGCCAGGTGCCGGCGGAACTTGTCCATCAGCAGCGGAATGCCCTCCTCACGTCGGCGCGCGTGGCCCAGCGGGTATTCCACCAGTACCTCGGGCAGCTCGGTACCGTCGCTGAAGCGTACGCTCAGGCCGTTGGCGATGCTGCGCTTGTCCGGGTCCAGGTAATCGGCGCTGAGCTGCGGATCCTCATGACAGGCCATCTTCGCGCGCAGTGCGTCGATGCGCGGGTCGGCGGCGACGTCATCCTCGTAGTCCTCGGCCGTCAACCGCCCGTGCAGCAACGCGATGGCCACCATGTACTGCACGCAGTGGTCGCGGTCGGCCGGATTATGCAGCGGGCCCTGCTTGTCGATGATGCGGATGCAGGCTTCCTGGGTGCGGATCGCGATATACGCGATGTCCTCGACCCGCCGCCCCATCGCGCGCAGCTGCTGGTGCAGCGCAATCGCCGCCTCCACGGCTGTCTGGCCATGGAATTCGGCCGGGTAGCTGATCTTGAACAGCACGTTCTCCATCACATAGCTGCCCAGCGGTCGCCCCAGCGTCAACGCCTGGCCGTGCATGGATACAGCCTCGAAACCCCAGGTCGGTGCACTCAATACGCTGGGATAGCCCATCTCGCCACTGGCCGCCATCAGCGCCAGGCGCACGCCCCGGCTGGTCGCATCACCCGCCGCCCAGCTCTTGCGCGAGCCGGTGTTGGGCGCGTGCCGGTAGGTGCGCAGCGCCTGGCCATCGACCCAGGCCAGCGACAGCGCATTGAGCATGCGTTCGCGATCCAGCCCCAGCAGCTGCGCAACCACTGCGGTGGTCGCGACCTTGACCAGCACCACATGGTCCAGCCCGACCCGGTTGAAGGAATTCTGCAGCGCCAGCACGCCCTGGATCTCGTGCGCCTTGATCATCGCCAGCAGCACGTCGTGCATGGTCGGCGGCGGGCGACGCAGGGCCTGCGCGTTGCGCCCCAGCCAGTCGCAGACGGCCAGGACGCCGCCGAGATTATCGGATGGATGGCCCCACTCGGCGGCCAGCCAGGTGTCATTGAAGTCGAGCCAGCGCACCATCGCACCGAGGTTGAAGGCGGCCTGCACTGGATCCAGCACGTAGTGCGTGCCCGGTACGCGCGCGCCGTTGACCACGCTGATGCCCGGCACCAGCGGCCCAAGCAGCTTGCTGCAGGCCGGGAAGGACAGCGCCTCCAGCCCGCAACCGAGCGTGTCGAGCAGGCAATGGTGTGCGGTCTGGAACGCCAGCGGTGAGTCGATGCGGGCGTCGCGTACGTAATCGACGATGTCCACCAGCAGCGCATCCCACGCTGCACGCCCGTTGGATGGGGTGTGGCTGTCAGACATTGTCGATCTCCTCGTTGCGGTGCGCGGTTACCCACGCACCATGCCAACCAAGGTTGGCATCTACCAAAGCAATCGGTCCCTGCGACCCAGTAGTCGCCAACCTTGGTTGGCGTTTACCGGCGCATCATTCGGCCGGCACCCGCACCTTGCCGTCCATCAGCACACGGGCGCTGCGGCTCATGATGGCCTTGGTCACCGTCCACTGGCCGTCAACGAGCGCGGCCTGCGCACCCACGCGCAGCGTGCCGGACGGATGGCCGAAGGTCACCGCTTCGCGTTCACCACCACCGGCCGCGCGATTGACCAGGGTGCCCGGAATCGCCGCTGCGGTACCGATCGCCACGGCGGCGGTCCCCATCATCGCGTGATGCAGCTTGCCCATCGACAGCGCACGCGCATGCAGGTCGATCGCCGAGGCCGGAATGGCCTTGCCGCTGGACGACACGTAGTCCTGTGCCGGTGCCACGAAGGCGACCTTCGGTGTGTGCTGGCGGGTTGCCGCGTCTTCCAGGTTCCTGATCAGGCCCATGCGCAAGGCGCCGTAGGCGCGGATCTTCTCGAAGCGCTCCAGCGCTGCCTTGTCTTCGTTGATCGCCGGCTGCAGCTCGGTGCCGGTGTATCCCAGGTCGGCAGCATTGAGGAAGATGGTCGGGATGCCGGCGGTGATCATCGTCACCTCGAAACTGCCCACGCCCGGCACATCCAGGGTATCGACAAGGTTGCCGGTCGGGAACATCGCGCCGGCATCGCCATCGTCGGATGGGTCGATGAATTCCAGCTGGATCTCGGCGGCCGGGAAGGTCACGCCGTCCAGCTCGAAATCGCCGATCTCCTGCACTTCGCCATCGCGCATCGGCACGTGGGCGATGATGGTCTTGCCGATGTTGGCCTGCCAGATGCGCACGGTGCACAGGCCATCGCGCGGCACGCGGGCGGGATCGATCAGGCCATTGGCAATCGCGAACGGGCCAACTGCGGTGCTGAGGTTGCCGCAGTTGCCGCTCCAGTCAACGAAGGCGGTATCGATCGAGACCTGGCCGTACAGGTAGTCCACATCGTGGTCCGGCACCGAAGAAGTGGAGATGATCACGCACTTGCTGGTGCTGGAGGTGGCACCGCCCATGCCATCGGTCTGCTTGCCATACGGATCGGGCGAGCCGATCACACGCATCAGAAGTGCATCGCGTGCGGCGCCCGGCACCTGCGCGGCTTCGGGCAGGTCCTGCAGGCGGAAGAACACGCCCTTGCTGGTGCCGCCGCGCATGTAGGTGGCGGGAATACGGAGTTGCGGGAGGAATGTCATTGATCAGTATCCTGGATGCGACGAACCAATATCGGGGTTGAGCTCCTCGCCTTCGAACAGCGCTTCCATGCCCCGCGAAGCATTCCAGATGCGCACGATGGAAACATGCTCAGGTAGCTCCACGTAATAGACCAGGTAGCCGTCGAAGCGACGAACCGGATGAAAACGCAACGGCGCTGGCAGCGAGGGCAACAGACCCGCATGCAGTGCGGAACCAGCACCCGGATGGGCCTCGATCAGCTTGACGACGGATTCCACCGCATCGATGAAGCCGACTTCCAGCACTTCTCCGCCCTGATCTGCATACCAGGCTGCTGCCTGATCAAGATCTCGAACCGCTGAAGGTGACCAATGCGAAGGCTTCACTTGCGGTTCCGTGCGCGCTCACGCAGCTTGTCAAAATGGTCTGGCGCCAAAGGCACGGCAGGCCCCGACGCCAGACCCTCGGCAATCAACTGCCGCAGCAGGTCTTCGGCCTTGCTGCGCTGGCGCTGGCGGATCAGGTCGCGCACGTAGTCGGAGGTGCTGGAATAGCCGCCTTCACGTACTTCCTCGTCCACGAACTGCTTGAGCGGGTCGGTCAGCGAGATGTTCATCGTGGCCATGAGACTCTCCATTGGCAATATTTGCCAAGCAAGTGTGCGCCGCGCCTGTGTGTCGGACAAGCCCGCCCCCAACCGTAGGGGGCAGGCATTCAGCCCACCATCACGCCACCTTGGCGCCTTCCAGGAAGTCCTGGGCGAAGCGCTGCAGCACGCCACCGGCTTCGTAGATGGCCACTTCCTCGTCGCTGTCCAGGCGGCAGGTGACCGGCACGATCACGTCCTGGCCGTCGCGGCGGTGGATGACCAGGGTCAGCTCGGCACGCGGGGTACGCTCGCCGATCACGTCAAAGGTCTCCGTGCCGTCGATGCCCAGGGTCAGGCGGGTGGTGCCCGGCTTGAACTCCAGCGGCAGCACGCCCATGCCGATCAGGTTGGTACGGTGGATGCGTTCGAAGCCCTCGGCCACGATCGCTTCCACGCCCGCCAGGCGCACGCCCTTGGCGGCCCAGTCACGCGAGCTGCCCTGGCCGTAGTCGGCGCCGGCGATGATGATCAGCGGCTGCTTGCGCTCCATGTAGGTCTCGATCGCTTCCCACATGCGCATCACCTTGCCTTCCGGCTCCACGCGCGCCAGCGAGCCCTGCTTCACGCTACCGTCGTCGTTGCGCACCATCTCGTTGAACAGCTTCGGATTGGCGAAGGTGGCGCGCTGCGCGGTCAGGTGGTCGCCGCGGTGGGTGGCGTAGGAATTGAAGTCTTCTTCCGGCAGGCCCATCTTCGCCAGGTATTCGCCGGCGGCGCTGGAGGCCATGATCGCGTTGGACGGCGACAGGTGGTCGGTGGTGATGTTGTCCGGCAGCACCGCCAGCGCGCGCATGCCCGCCAGTGAGCGCTCACCGGCCAGTGCGCCTTCCCAGTACGGCGGACGGCGGATGTAGGTGCTCTGCGGACGCCAGTCATACAGCGGGCTGACCGCGGCGCCGTGCTCGACGCGCACGTTGAACATCGGGTTGTAGACCTTGCGGAACTGCTCCGGTTTCACCGCCGCCTTGACCACGGCGTCGATCTCGGCGTCGCTCGGCCAGATGTCCTTCAGCCGCACCTCGTTGCCATCGGCGTCCACGCCCAGCACGTCCTTTTCGATATCGAAGCGGACGGTACCGGCAATGGCGTAGGCGATGACCAGCGGCGGCGAGGCCAGGAAGGCCTGCTTGGCATACGGATGAATGCGGCCATCGAAGTTGCGGTTGCCAGACAGCACGGCCGTGGCGTACAGGTCACGATCGATGATTTCCTGCTGGATCTTCGGGTCCAGCGCGCCGCTCATGCCGTTGCAGGTGGTGCAGGCGAAGGCGACGATGCCGAAGCCGAGCTGCTCCAGGTCCGGCAGCAGGCCGGATTCTTCCAGGTACAGCTGCACGGCCTTGGAGCCCGGCGCCAGCGAGGACTTCACCCACGGCTTGCGCTGCAGGCCACGCGCATTGGCGTTGCGCGCCAGCAGTGCTGCGGCAATCACGTTGCGCGGGTTGGAGGTGTTGGTGCAGCTGGTGATGGCGGCGATGATCACCGCGCCATCGGGCATCAGGCCCTGCGCCTGTTCGGCCTTGCCCGCTTCCAGCTTGGCTTCGTCGGCGATGCCGCGCTCGGCCAGCTCGGCGGTGGCCACGCGCTTGTGTGGGTTGGACGGGCCGGCCATGTTGCGCACCACGCTGGACAGGTCGAAGTGCAGCACGCGTTCGTACTGCACGGTCGCCAGATCGTCGGCCCACAGGCCGGTGGTGCGTGCGTAGTTTTCCACCAGCGCCACCTGCGATTCCTCGCGGCCGGTCAGGCGCAGGTAATCGATGGTCTGCTGATCGATGTAGAACATCGCGGCGGTGGCGCCGTATTCGGGGCACATGTTGGAGATGGTGGCGCGGTCACCGATGGTCAGTGCCGCCGCACCCTCGCCGAAGAATTCAAGCCAGGCGCCGACCACGCGCTCCTTGCGCAGGAACTCGGTCAGGGCCAGCACCACGTCGGTGGCGGTGATGCCTGGCTGCGGGCGGCCGCTCAGTTCGACGCCGACGGTGTCCGGCAGGCGCATCCACGAGGCACGGCCGAGCATCACGTTCTCGGCTTCCAGACCACCGACACCGATGGCGATCACGCCCAGCGCGTCCACGTGCGGGGTATGGCTGTCGGTACCGACGCAGGTATCCGGGAACGCCACGCCGTCCTGCACGTAGACCACCGGCGACATCTTCTCCAGGTTGATCTGGTGCATGATGCCGTTGCCCGGCGGAATCACATCCACGTTCTGGAACGCCAGCTTGGTCCAGTCGATGAAGTGGAAGCGGTCTTCGTTGCGGCGGTCTTCAATGGCGCGGTTCTTCTCGAACGCCTGAGGATCGAAACCACCGCACTCCACCGCCAGCGAGTGATCGACGATCAGCTGCACCGGCACCACCGGATTCACCTTGGCCGGGTCGCCGCCCTTGTCGGCGATCGCATCACGCAGGCCGGCCAGGTCCACCAGCGCGGTCTGGCCAAGGATATCGTGGCAGACCACGCGCGCCGGGAACCACGGGAAATCGAGGTCGCGACGGCGCTCGATCAGCTGCGTCAGCGAAGCGGTCAACGTGGCCGGATCGCAGCGGCGTACCAGGTTCTCGGCCAGCACGCGCGAGGTGTACGGCAGCGTGGCGTAGGCGCCAGGCTGGATCGCATCGACGGCGGCACGCGCATCGAAATAGTCCAGCGTGCTGCCGGGGAGGTTCTTGCGGTAATCGGTATTCATGGGCTGGCGGAGTACTTGGGGCGGGCCGGGTGCCGGCAATGCGGCGGCGAATGCATCCGGCCGGCGCAGGGCCGGCCGGATGGGTACAGCGGGTGGATCAGACGCGCTTGTCGATGGCGACGAAGTCGCGGTCTTCCGGGCCGATGTAGTTGGCGCTCGGGCGGATGATCTTGCCGTCGATGCGCTGCTCGACGATGTGCGCGCTCCAGCCGGCGGTGCGGGCGATCACGAACAGCGGGGTGAACATCGCGGTCGGCACGCCCATCATGTGGTAGCTGACGGCGCTGAACCAGTCCAGGTTCGGGAACATCTTTTTGATGTCCCACATCACCGACTCCAGGCGCTCGGCAATGTCGTACATCTTCATGCTGGACTGTTCTTCGGACAGCTCGCGGGCCACGTCCTTGATCACCTTGTTGCGCGGATCGGAGACGGTGTAGACCGGGTGGCCGAAACCGATCACCACTTCCTTGCGCTCGACGCGGGCCTTGATGTCTTCCTCGGCCTCATCAGGGTTGTCGTAGCGCTTCTGCACTTCGAACGCCACTTCGTTGGCGCCGCCGTGCTTCGGGCCACGCAGCGCGCCGATGCCACCGCAGATCGCGCTGTACATGTCGCTGCCGGTGCCGGCGATGACGCGGCAGGTGAAGGTCGAGGCGTTGAACTCGTGCTCGGCGTACAGGATCAGCGAGGTGTGCATCGCCTTCACCCACGAATCCTGTGGCTTTTCGCCGTGCAGCAAGTGCAGGAAGTGGCCACCGATCGAGTCGTCGTCGGTTTCCACGTCGATGGCGCGGCCGTTGTGGCTCCAGTGGTACCAGTACAGCAGCATGGAACCGAGGCAGGCCATCAGCTTGTCGGCGATGTCGCGCGCGCCCGGATGGTTGTGGTCATCCTTCTCCGGTGCCACGCAGCCGAGCACGGATACGCCGGTGCGCATCACGTCCATCGGGTGCGCCGACGGCGGCAGTTCTTCCAGTGCGGCCTTCACTGCGGCCGGAATGCCACGCAGCGACTTCAGCTTGGCCTTGTACGAGACCAGCTCGGCGCGGGTCGGCAGCTTGCCGTGCACCAGCAGGTAGGCGATTTCCTCGAATTCGCTGGTGTTGGCCAGGTCCAGGATGTCGTAGCCACGGTAGTGCAGGTCGTTGCCACTGCGGCCCACGCTGCACAGCGCGGTGTTGCCGGCAGCGGTGCCGGACAGGGCGACGGACTTCTTCGGCTTGAAGGTCGGGGTTGCGGTCGTATCGTTCATGTTTCCCTCCGAAAACTTGATGGTGCAGGGTACTGCTTATTTCTTGGCGGCGAACAGTGCATCGAGCTGCTGCTCGAAGGCGTGGTAGCCGATGCGGTCGTAGAGTTCTTCGCGGGTCTGCATGGTCTCCACCACGTTGCGCTGGTGGCCATCGCGGCGCACCGCCTGGTAGACACTCTCGGCCGCCTTGTTGGCGGCGCGGAAGGCAGACAGCGGGAACAGCTGGATGGCGACGCCGGCCGAGGCCAGTTCATCGCGGCTGAACAGCGGGGTGGCACCGAACTCGGTGATGTTGGCCAGCACCGGCACCTTCACCGCGTCGACGAAGCGGCGGTAGGTGTCCAGATCGTAGGCCGCCTCAGCGAAGATGCCGTCGGCACCGGCCTCTACGCAGGCGATGGCGCGCTCGATGGCCTTGTCCACGCCGTCCACCTGGATGGCGTCGGTACGCGCGATCAGGAAGAAGTCCGGATCGGTCTTGGCATCGGCGGCAGCCTTCACGCGGTCGACCATTTCACCCTGCGAGACGATCTCCTTGCCCGGGCGGTGACCGCAGCGCTTGGCGCCGACCTGGTCTTCGATATGGCAGGCGGCTGCGCCGGCCTTGATCAGCGACTTCACGGTACGCGCGATGTTGAACGCGCTCGGGCCGAAGCCGGTGTCGATGTCCACCATCAGCGGCAGGTCGCAGACATCGGTGATGCGGCGCACGTCCACCAGCACGTCTTCCAGGGTGTTGATGCCCAGGTCCGGCAGGCCCAGCGAGCCGGCGGCAACACCGCCACCAGACAGGTAGATGGCGCGGAAGCCGGCGCGCTTGGCCAGCAGGGCGTGGTTGGCGTTGATGGCGCCGATCACCTGCAGCGGCGATTCGGCAGCCAGCGCCTCACGGAAGCGGGCACCGGCGGAGAAAGGAGTGGAAGCGGTCATGCGGCAATCCAGGTTGAAGTACGGGAAGGAGAGCGCAAGCACCATGCCAAGCCGCAAGCCGTTGATTTCACGGGGATGACCGCCACGCAATAGTGAAACATATGAAACATTGAAACGGCTGTATCATGAAACACCCCGCCGACCTCCCGCCGCCATGTACCTGCCCCGCTCCCCCCTGCGCCACGCCGACGCCGACCCCGGACGCCCGGTGATCTGGACGGTCAGCGTTTCGCGGCTGACCGGTCTGCTCGGCGACGTCATTCCGGAGTTCGACCGCCGCGCGCGCATCGAGCAGATCAACCTCGGTTTCGAGGAAGCGGTGGATGTGATCGGCCAACGCCTGCGCCGCGAGCACTGCGACGTGGTCATCGCCGGCGGCTCCAACGCCGCCTGGCTGCGCAGCCGGCTGGAACTGCCGCTGGTGCCGATCCAGGCCAACGGCTTCGACCTGATGGAGGCGCTGGCGCGTGCGCGGCGCATCGCCAGCCGCATCGGCCTGGTCACCCACGCCAGCGACGTACCGGTGTTCAGCAACTTCCAGCAGAGCTTTGGCCTTGATATCGAGCATCGCCGCTTCGTCACCCGCGAAGACGCCCGCGACTGCATTGCCGACCTGCGGGCCAATGGCATCGAAGTGATCGTCGGCACCGGCATGGCCATCGACCATGCCGAACAGGCCGGCCTGCCCGGTGTGCTGCTGTACTCGGCCGACTCGGTGCGGCAGGCGTTCGAACATGCGCTGGAACTGACCCAGGCGCTGGCCCGCTCCAGCGGCAACCGAGCCGCCCCGCGCCGGCGCCCTGCAGCGCGTGCCGATACGCATGAACTGCTCGGCGACAGCGAAGCGATGGCCAAGGTGCGCGCACAGATCGCGCTCTATGCACCGCATGACAGCACCGTACTGGTGACCGGCGAAACCGGCACTGGCAAGGAACTGGTGGCGCGGCAGCTGCACGCCGCCAGTGGCCGTCGCGGACGCTTCGTGGCGCTGAACTGCGGCGCCATCAGCGAATCACTGCTGGAAGCGGAACTGTTCGGGTATAGCGACGGCGCCTTCACTGGTGCACGGCGTGGTGGTCGCGTGGGCCTGGTCGAGGCCGCAGACGGTGGCACCCTGTTCCTGGATGAAATTGGCGAACTGCCGCTGCCATTGCAGACCCGCCTGCTGCGGGTACTGGAAGAACGCGAAGTGCTGCGCGTGGGCGCCACCGAACCGACCCCGGTCGACCTGCGTGTGGTAGCCGCCACGCTGCAATCGCTGGAGCAGCGCGCAGCAGCAGGCAGCTTCCGTCGCGACCTGTATTACCGGCTGGCGGCGCTGCGCATCGCCCTGCCCTCGCTGCGTGCCCGGCGCGGGGACATTCCGCTGCTGGCACAGCACTTCTTCCGCCAGCTGCGCGGCATCGACGCGCCACTGGACGACGCTGCGATGGCAATGTTGACCGCCGCCGAGTGGCCCGGCAACGTGCGCGAACTGCGCAATCTGGTGGATCGCCTGCGCATCCACTGGCAGCCCAGTGAAGGCCCGATCGATGCTGCGCGACTGCTACAGCTGGCGCCCGAGCTGGCAAGCGAAGGTGCAACGGCACTGCCACTGGAAAGCAACGGCAAGCGCCCGCCGCGTGCACAACTGGAAGCACTGCTGCAGGAACATCGCAATGACCGCGAAGGCATGGCGCAGGCGCTGGGCGTATCGCGCACCACACTGTGGCGCTGGCTGCGCGCGGAGGGCCTGTAGAGCCGAGCCCATGCTCGGCTGCTGTCTCCGTAGAGGCAGCCGAGCAAGGGCTCGGCTCTACAGGATGCGTGCCGTCAGCGCGCCCAGCGCGCCTCTATCGCGAACCGGCCACTGCCCACCGCCGCCACCCACAGCAACAGCACACCCAATGGCACTTCGCTCAGATAGAAGAACCAGCTGAACCAATCCGGCACGCTCAGGCCAGCAGGAATGCGCGCGATACCATCGGTCAGCGCCGCCACCGCGCAGATCGCCGCCAACAGCAGGGCCGAAGGGCGGCTCAACAACCCCAGCACCAGCAGGCCACCCGCAATCCATTCAATCGCACCGAGCACCGGCGCACTGAACACCGGGAACGGGATGCCGGCATCGACCAGCGTATGCACCATGCGCTCGCGCCCGGCATCGGTGAACACCTTGTTCCAGCCGGAGACACAGAACATCACACCGGCGACGATGCGGGCGAGCAGCAACAACAACGCTTCCACGCCGCGGCGTGGTGGCGGCACGGCAAACAGGCAACGCCAGCAGGGCATGGCAACTCCGCAGATCGAGGGCATCGCAGCGAGTGTGCCTGTGGCCGACCTGCTCGCGCATGAAGCGGACCAGTCCGTTCGCGACAAACGCAGGTTTCTGTAGAGCCGAGCCCATGCTCGGCTGATGTTCTCGCAGGAGCAGCCGAGCGTGGGCTCGGCTCTACAGCAACCCCAGCACCACCCCGACTTACGGGTACAACAGGCGCTTGCTCCAGCGGCCTTCGGCACCGGCTTCATAGCACCAGCGTTCGTGCAGGCGGAACTGCGCGCCGTACCAGAACTCGATGCGGTCAGGCACCACGCGCAGGCCGCTCCAGCCGTCCGGGCGCGGCACGTCCTTGCCTTCGAAGCGGGCTTCGACCTCGGCCACGCGCGCATCGAACTCCTCGCGCGTGGCCAGCGTCTTCGACTGCTGCGAGGCCCAGGCACCGATCTGGCTCATGCGTGGGCGGCTGGCGAAATAGGCGTCGGCCACGGCATCGGCCACCTGCTCGACACGACCCTCGATGCGCACCTGGATGCCGGCCTCGCGCAGGCTGCGCCACAGGAACAGCAGTGCAGCCTGCGGATTGGCCTGCAGCTCCCGGCCCTTGTGGCTGTCCAGGTGGGTGTAGAACACGAAGCCTCGCTCATCGAACGCCTTCAGCAGCACGGTGCGCGCCGACGGACGGCCGTGCGTATCTGCGGTGGCCACGGTCATCGCGTTCGGCTCGACCTCGCGGCTCTGCCTAGCCTCTTCGAACAGGCTGGCAAACGTGGACAGGGCTTCGGCGTACAGGTCGCTCATGATTGCGTTCTTCTCACACGGATTGGGCTATTGTGGCTGCATGGCCGCTGCTGCGTATATGCCCCAGGTGAAAGGATTCCCCGAAACATTGGCCGAACAGGTGCTGGACGACGCACTGGGCAGTGGCGCAGCGGTTCCAGTATTGGCGATCAGCGGCCTGCAGGGGAGCGGCAAATCGACGCTGGCCGCGCAGGTCGTGGCCCGCGCCCAGGCACGCGGCCTGAACGCGGCCACGCTGTCGATCGACGACGTGTACCTGACCCGCGCACAGCGCCAGCGGCTGGCCCGACAGGTGCATCCACTGCTGATCACCCGCGGCCCGCCCGGCACTCATGACCTGCCACTGGCCCACGGAGTATTGGACGCCGTAGCCGCACGCCAGCCCTTTGCGATGCCGCGCTTCGACAAGCTGGCCGACGAACGCTTGCCCGAAGCGCAATGGCCACGTATCGAGCAGCCCCTCGACCTGCTGATGTTCGAAGGCTGGTTCCTGGGCACGCCCGCGCAGGATGACAACGCGCTGGACAGCCCGTTGAACGCGCTGGAGCGCGAGGCCGACGCCGATGGCCGCTGGCGGCGCTGGTGCAACCAGGCGCTGGCCCGCGACTACCCCGCGCTGTGGCAGCGCTGCGACCGCCTGTGGTTCCTGCAGCCGCCGGATTTTTCAGTGGTGCCGCGCTGGCGCTGGCAGCAGGAGCAGAACCTGCAGGCCGCGCAGCCGGGCCGGCACGGCATGAGCCGGCCACAGCTGGAGCGCTTCGTGCAGTACTACGAGCGGGTCAGCCGGCAGGCGCTGCAGGCCTTGCCCGCCCTCGCCGACCACGTGGTGATGCTGGACGGACAGCGACAGGTGCAGGCGCTGCGCTGAACGCGCTTATTCGACCAGGAAAGTCACCCGCAGGTTGACCCGCCATTCGGTGATCTCGCCGCTGCCATTGGTCACCACCTTGGTCTCGTTCACCCAAGCGCCCTGGATGCCCTTGACCGTCTCGGAGACCTTCTTCAACCCGCTGCGTACCGCGTCCTCCACGCTTTTCGGCGAGGAGGCGGTGATTTCGATGACCTTGGCGACCGTCATGGCCTGTACTCCGGCTGGCGCGGGAAACCCCGCAGGAATGCCCACCCTGACGTGAAGAACGTAAAGGCCGGGGCACGGAGGTGTTAGCATCAGAGGGCATGAATCCTGCTCCGAACCTGATCCTGATCGGCCCGATGGGCGCCGGCAAAACCTGCATCGGCCGCCGCCTGGCCGAGCGCTTCACGCTGGACTTCGTCGACGTCGACCAGGCCATCGTCGATGCCGCCGGCGCCAGCATCCCGACCATTTTCGAGCACTCTGGCGAAGCCGGCTTCCGCAACCATGAACGCGAGGCGCTTGCGCGCGTACTGGAAGGCCGCGGCAAACTGGTCTCCACCGGCGGCGGCGCGGTGCTGGATCCGGACAACCGTGTACTGATTGCCCAGCGCGGCTTCGTGGTCTACCTGCGGGTCAGCGTGGCCGCGCAGCTGGAACGCCTGGCCCGCGACAAGGGCCGGCCGCTGCTGCAGCGCCCGGACCGCGAGCAGGTGCTGCACGATCTGGCCGCACACCGCGACCCGCTGTACCGCGAACTGGCCGACCTCACCCTTGATACCGACCCGTATACCGCTGCCGACGCGACCGCCCACCTGGTGGTCAAGCTGGCCACGCAATGGCAGCGCCAGGACCTGACCGCATGACTTCCCCCGCCCTGCTGCAGGTCGCCGTCGGCGGCGACCGCCCTTACTCCATCACCATCGGCGCCGGTGCGCAGGCAGACGGCACCGCGCTGGCCTCGCACGTGCGTGGCCGCCACGCGCTTTTGCTCAGCGACAGCGAAGTGGCCCCGCGCTATCTGGATGCCGTGAAGCAGACCCTTCTGACCGCACGCCCCGACCTGATCGTCGGCGAGCACGTGCTGGCCGCGGGCGAAGCCTCCAAGACGCTGGCCGAATTCGGCCGTGCCATCGAAGCGCTGGCCGCGCTCGGCGCCACCCGCGACGCCTGCGTGTTCGCCCTTGGCGGCGGCGTGGTTGGCGATCTGGCCGGTTTCGCCGCAGCCTGCTGGATGCGCGGCGTGGACTGCGTGCAGCTGCCAACCACCCTGCTGGCGATGGTCGATTCGTCGGTGGGCGGCAAGACGGCCGTCGACATCCCCGCCGGCAAGAACCTGGTCGGCGCTTTCCATCCACCGCGTGCGGTCATTGCCGATACCCGCGTGCTGGCCACCCTGCCGCCGCGCGAACTGCGTGCCGGCCTGGCCGAAGTGGTGAAGTACGGTGCGCTGGGCGACGCGGTGTTCTTCGAATGGCTGCAGCAGCATGCCGATGCGCTGGTCGCCGGTGAAGACAACGTGCTTTCCGAAGCCATCGCACGCAGCTGCCGGCACAAGGCCGCGATCGTCGAACGCGATCCGTTCGAGAAGGGCGAGCGTGCCCTGCTCAACCTGGGCCACACCTTCGGCCATGCCATCGAGACCGAACAGGGCTACTCGGCCCCCGGCCGCGACGCACTGAACCATGGCGAGGCGGTGGCGGTGGGCATGGTGCTGGCGGCTCAGCTGTCCACCGACCTGGGCCTGGCCGACGATGCCGACCGCGTGCGCCTGCAGGCGCTGCTGGAACGCCTCGGCCTGCCGGTGACCATCCCGGCCGGACTGGACCCGCAGGCCCTGCTCGGCCGCATGCGGCTGGACAAGAAGAACGTGGCCGGCCGCCTGCGCCTGGTGCTCTGGCGGGGCATGGGCCGCGCCGAAGTGGTGCCGGACGTAGATGAGGCGGCGGTGCTGAAGGTGCTGGGCGCGGGCTGACCCTTCCGTGTTCGCCGGGCATGGCCCGTCGCTGCCGGATTGTGTCTCGGCATGAAGCGCAGCCGAGCGTGGGCTCGGCGCTACAGGTCCGTGCCGCCCCGGAGCGATACAATCGGCCCATGCACGTCTACCTGCAACATCCCGACGCCGGTGCGCAGGCACCGCGCTTCCTGCGCTTGAGCCTGCAGCCGGACCTGTTCGGCGGCTGGGAGCTGCTGCGCGAGAGCGGCCGCGTCGGCAGCCGGTCGCAGCTGCGGCGCGAGCTGTTCCTGCAGGCCGACGAAGCCCGCCATGCCTTCGAGAAAGCCCGCGATGCCGAACTGCATCGCGGCTTCCAGATCCTTTCGCACGGCGACTGACGCCGCTGCCAACTTTCGTCCAAGGAATGCCCATCGTGACCAGCCCTCTCCGCAACGATCGCCTGCTGCGCGCCCTGCGCCGCGAACCGGTGGACTGCACCCCCGTCTGGCTGATGCGCCAGGCCGGCCGCTACCTGCCGGAGTACCGCGCAACCCGGGCCAAGGCCGGCAGCTTCCTGGCCATGGCCAAGAACCCGGAGATCGCCTGCGAAGTCACGCTGCAGCCGCTGCGCCGCTTCCCGTTGGACGCCGCCATCCTGTTCTCGGACATCCTCACCATTCCCGACGCGATGGGCCTGGAGCTCTACTTCGTCGAAGGCGAAGGTCCGAAGTTCCGCCATCCGGTGCGTGACGAGGCGGCCATCGCCCGGCTGGCAGTACCGGACATGGAACAGGACCTGGGCTATGTGATGGACGCAGTGCGCCTGATCCGTCGCGAGCTGGACGGCCAGGTACCGCTGATCGGTTTCTCCGGCAGCCCCTGGACGCTGGCCTGCTACATGGTGGAAGGCGGCGGCAGCAAGGATTTCGCCCGTATCAAGGCGATGGCGCTGAACCACCCACAGGCCCTGCACCGCCTGCTGGAGGTCACCACCGACGCGGTGATCGCCTATCTGGGCGCGCAACGCGCGGCCGGCGCGCAGGCACTACAGGTGTTCGATACCTGGGGCGGCGTGCTGTCACCGGCCATGTACCGCGAGTTCTCGCTGCGCTACCTGCAGCGCATCGCCGAAGGCCTGGAGCGTGGCGAAGGCAGCGAGCGCACGCCGCTGATCCTGTTCGGCAAGGGTACCGGCCTGCACCTGGAAGCACTGTCGCAGACCGGCGCCGATGCGCTGGGCCTGGACTGGACACTGGACCTGGACGAGGCCATGCGCCGCACCGGTGGTCGCGTCGCCCTGCAAGGCAACCTCGACCCGACCACGCTGTACGCCTCGCCGGATGCGATCGCCGCCGCTGCCGCGCGCGTGCTCGACACCTATGCCGCGGGCAATGGTGGTTCGCGCGAGGGCCATGTATTCAACCTCGGCCACGGCATGTCGCCGGACATGGACCCTGCCCACGTGCAGGTGCTGGTCGACGCGGTGCACGCGCACAGCCAGCGCTGAGCATTCGGCATACGGTTGCGGCGCGATGTTGATCGCGCCGTGACCCGCAGTGCGCGATCATGGCAGCCCCCACGCTGCACCGGCCGCACCCCATGTCCACATCGCCATCGACCTACAACCGCCAGCGCCCCCTGCTGTGGCTGGTGTCCTTGGCGATCTTCATGCAGATGCTGGACTCGACCATCGTCAACACGGCGTTGCCGGCGATGGCGGCCAGCCTGGGCGAAAGCCCGCTGCAGATGCAGTCGGTGGTGTTCAGCTACGCGCTGGCAGTGGCCACTTTCATTCCCGCCTCCGGCTGGATCGCCGACCGCTACGGCACCCGCCGCACCTTCCTGGTGGCGATCATCCTGTTCACCCTCGGCTCGCTGGCCTGCGCGCTGGCCCAGCACCTGCACCAGCTGGTCGGTGCGCGCGTGCTGCAGGGCATTGGCGGTGCGATGCTGCTGCCGGTCGGGCGCCTGGCGGTGATGCGTTCGGTGCCGCGCGAGGATTTCCTGCGCGCGATGAGCTTCATCGCCATCCCGGCCCTGGTCGGCCCGTTGATCGGTCCCACACTGGGCGGCTGGCTGGTGGAGATTGCGTCGTGGCACTGGGTGTTCCTGATCAACCTGCCGATCGGCGTGATCGGATTCATCGCCGCAATGAAGATCATGCCCGACCACTACGCCAGCCATCGCACCCGTTTCGACCTGCGCGGCTACATCATGCTGGCCTTCGCGATGGTGGTGCTGTCACTGGCACTGGACGGCATCTCCGGGCTGGGCACGCCGCATGCGCTGGTGATGCTGATGACCGTTGCAGGCCTGGCGGCACTGGTGGGTTACTGGCTGCATGCGGCCAATTCGACGGCGCCGTTGTTCTCGCTGGCGCTGTTCCGCGTACCCAGCTACCGCATCGGCATTCTCGGCAATCTGTTCTCGCGCATCGGCAGCAGCGCCATGCCGATGCTGATCCCGTTGCTGCTGCAGGTCGGCCTGGGCCTGGGCCCGATGAACGCCGGCCTGATGATGGTGCCGGTGGCCGCCGCTGGCATGGTCTCCAAGAAACTGGCAGTGAAGCTGGTGGAGCGCTACGGCTACCGTCGCGTGCTGATGGTCAACACCGTGCTGGTAGGCCTGGCCATGGCCAGCTTCATCCTGATGACACCCGGCCAGCACCTGGCCTGGCGCCTGCTGCAGCTGGCGTTCTTCGGTGCGGTCAATTCACTGCAGTTCACTGTGATGAACACCGTGACCCTGCGTGATCTGGACCGCGAATTCGCCAGTTCCGGCAACAGCCTGCTGTCGATGGTGATGATGCTCGCGGCCGGCTTCGGTGCTGCTGCGGCCGGCAGCCTGCTGGCCGCGTTCGGCAATCACCTGGACAGCAACAGCGCGACCGCCGCGCTGCATGCCACGTTCCTGTGCGTGGGCGCGATCACCCTGACCTCGACGATGATCTTCTGGCAGCTGCCCGATACCAAGCCGGAGCCACGGCAGGTCGAGCACGTTGCGGAGTGAGGGTGGTTCGGCAGGGCTGCGCCCTGCACCTGCTGCAAGCCGGAGCAACAGCAACAGCCGAAGCAAAAGCTGGCTTCCTGTGGGAGGCGGGGTGGATCCGGTTGCGGGAGACGCCGTAAACCCATCCATGGGGGCTTGGCCGCGGCATCCATGCCGCGGACACTCCCGCAACCGG